>JBKJTE010000097.1:0-11814 GCA_046590495.1 Gemmatimonas sp.
CGTCGAACAACCGGCGCGCGTGAATGCGGCGATCGATTCATTTCTGAGGAGAATAAGTCGAGAAAACAGCGGCCGCGAATCACGCGAATTCCGCGAATACGACACGACTGATACGTGAGTACTTTCTTCTTTGAAATTGCTTCTGCTGTATTCGCGAAATTTGCGCAATTCGCGGCCAGCAGTTCGCGGTTAAGGCTTCAGCACTTGCCTGAGGATGACCCCGGGCTGCACCGGCGTTTCAATGCGCAATAACGTGCGCGTGGCGTCGTCAAACCACACATGCGCTTCGTTGTTGCGGCCGAGTTGCACAATGACATGCACGATGAAATTCTTGCCGCGTAGTTCACGATCGGCAACGCGCACACCGTAGCGATGCAGCTGCTGTTCAACGTCGTACACCTGCAGAATCGCCGCATCGCCTTCCTCGAGCGGTAACGCACGCACAGCAAGATCCCAGTTGGACGAATCGAACGCTGCATCGGCCAACGTTGTGTCGATCATGCGCGGCGCACCTGTCTTGGGCGTGACACTTCCGCGCACGCGTGCACCATCAAACTCGAGCAACACAGTGCGCTGCGGCTGTACGCCGTAGTGCCAACGCGGTGCAAGCGTCTGCGCATCCGTGACCGTACTGTCGACATTCACACCACCGCCGCGTCGTATCGTCTGCACGCGTTTAATGACCGGATCGTCGCCGCGAATGGGCAGGATCTCGTCGATCAGCGACCCGATGATCTGCTCTTCACCGTCGCGCAGAATCGACAGCACATACTCGAGCGTTCCGAATCGGATCCGTGTTGGCTCGATGCCTGGCGCACCGGGGGTCGTCGCCTGCGCCGCGGCAGCCGTCGGCGCAGCGAGCACCAACATCGCAATCAACATCGCAATCACCATCGCAGTAGTCATCGCGCTACCGGCAACCACGGGTTTGCCGCCCACGCCGCTGATTCCGGCACGACTTCCGAGCTGGCCGACCGGACGAATTCCTGTGAGCGACATGTCACGAAACCTAGCTCGACGCGGCTGCACTGGTCCTATCGCGACTTGGCACGATATTGCGTGCAACTCTTTTTGCGAAAGTGACGTCATAGGCAACATGCGCTCCTTCCTGTGTGTTCTCATTGCGTGCGCGATTGCCCGCCCCGCACTGGCCCAGTCCACCGCCGACATCATCCGCGGCCGGGTCATCGACGACTCGAGCCGCGCGGTCCGGGGCGCAACTGTCTTTCTTACTCGCGGACCCGATCGACTGGTCCAACAAACGACCACCGATAGTGCCGGGCTTTACAGCAACCGCTTCGAACAAGGGACCGGCGACTACCTCGTAACCGTCTCGGCGCCCGGGCTCAAGAGCGCACGGCGGCGCGTACAGCGGCTTGGCGTCGAGCGCGAACTCGTCGCGGATTTCATTCTCAGTCGCGACCTCGCAACACTGGCGACGGTCAGGGTGACTGCGGCTAAAGCGGTGCGAGCGTCTGCGTTCGTGGGGCCAACGCAGGCGAGCCCGGGTGCGAGTGAAGGGTGGGCAAGTGGCGTGAATGGGCAGATCAGTCCGACGGCGGCGGGCGACATCAACGCAATTGCGGGCACGATGCCCGGAGTCACGATTACGGGCTCCGGTCCCTCGATGCTGGGTAGCCCAAGTTCGTCGAATCTGACAACGCTGAATGGAATGGCGATGGGCGGCGGTTCGCTGCCGCGCGCGGCGCGTACCGATGTGCGCGTAACCGGTGCGACATTCGATCCAACCCGCGGCGGGTTTGCCGGTGCCAACATCGATGTGCGTCTGGCCGCCGGCAGTCGCGACTATCAGCAGCGCAACGCCTTTTTCACACTTGACGCGCCACAGTTGCAAGCGACGGACGCAGTCGGTCGGTCGCTTGGTCTGGTGAATCGCAGCTTTCGCGGGAGCGTTGGCGCGGACGGTGAATTGATCCGTCGCACACTCGTGTACAACGTGTCGGTTGATGTGGCTCGCAGTGCGAGCGATCCGGCCACACTGCTCGGCGGTGATCTGGGCGCATGGCGACGCGCTGGTGTCGCTCCCGATTCGGTCACGCGCCTGCTGCAGCTTGCGTCGGCGGCACAGCTCCCGATCGGCGGCAACGGTATACCCTCGGTACGTCAACGCGATGCGTTCACATACCTGGGCCGCTTCGACCACGTGCGCGACACGCTCCGCACGCTGACGCTCACAACGTATGCGAGCAATACGAAGGAAGGCGCGCTCGGTTATGGTCCATTGACTGCGCCAGCCGCGGGCGGACGAAATGAGGACCAGTCGATCGGAATGCAGTTCATGCACAGTCAGTTTGTCGGTAGCGGTCACTTCGTGCTGACGCAGAACCGTTTTTCCGCAAGTCGGAGTACGCAGCGCTCGTCGCCGTATCTATCGCTTCCTGGCGCGACTATACTCGTGCGTTCTGCAAGTGACGCCGCGACAAACGATGTTGCTTCACTGACACTCGGCGGAAACCCGTGGCTTGCAACTGACGACACGCGGTGGATTCTCGAAGGATCCAACGAAACGACGTGGAACGCGCGTGGCACAAAGCATCGGTTCCGGACACAACTCTGGGGACGCGCCGACGGATTGAGACAGGAAGGCTTGCCGAACAGCATCGGACAGTATTCGTACAACTCGCTTGCTGATTTTGGTGCAAACCGTCCGTCGTCGTACTCGCGTACACTTTCGCAACCGTCGCGCGAGGGCCAGACGTACAACGGCGCCGTCGCGATGTCGCATCAGTGGAACAAGTCACGCTGGTTCAGCGTGCTCTATGGTGCGCGCGTTGAAGCGAATGCGTTCGGCGACGCTCCGCCGGTGAACAGTGCGCTGGATGCAGCGCTTGGCGTGAAGAGTGGTGTCGCACCGTCGCGTGTGCATGTGTCACCGCGCGTCGGATTCTCGTACACGTACAGCCGCGCGAAGGACAACGGCAACGGCGTGAACATGAGTCAGATGGGCGTGTTCTATCGGCCGACAATGGGCTTCGTGCGCGGCGGCATCGGTGAGTTTCGGGATCTTTACAAGCCGTCGTTGTTGGCTGATGCAATCGCCGGTTCAGGACTCGCGGGCAGCACTCTCGCACTCGCATGCGTCGGTGCAGCCGTGCCCGTTCCGGATTGGAACAGCCTTGCAGCCAATCCTTCCGCGCTGCCTACGTCGTGCGTTGACGGCACAAGCGCACTCGCCGAGCGCGCGCCATCAGTCACGCTCATCGATCCGTCGTTCGATGTACCACGCAGTTGGCGTGCATCGCTGGGATGGGCCAGCGTCTTTGGGGGTTGGACGGTGAAGGTCGACGGGCTTGGCAGCTACGATCTGTCGCAGCCAAGCACGCTCGACGCGAACTTCGCCGGTGTGCAGCGTTTTGCGCTTGCGAGTGAGGGCAATCGTCCGGTATTCGTTTCGCCGTCGTCGATCGATGCAGCGTCTGGCGCAATGTCGGCCCGTGAATCACGCCGCTCGAAGGACTATGGGCGCGTGGCGCTGCGCACGAGCGATCTGCAGGGCTACGGCGGACAGCTGACGACAACGATCGCGCCCGACGTATTCAAACGTCGACGCAGCAAGATTCAGCTTTTTACGTCCACGTCGTACACGTATCAGCGCGTGCAGCAACAGTTTCGTGGCTCGGATGGTGCGACGTTTGGCGATCCACGAATTCGTGAATGGGCAACGGGGAGCAACGAAGCACGTCACGCATTTGTTTTTCAGGCGGGTACGAGTCTCCCCAAGGTTGGCACGATCACGCTGTTCACGCGCGTGCAGTCGGGGCTGCCGTTCACGCCGCTGGTGCAAGGCGATATCAACGGTGATGGCCGTGCGAACGACCGCGCATTCGTGCCGAGTCCTGGTGGTGCAACTGATCCTGTACTCGCGTCGAAGCTGCGCGCGCTGCTCGATGCTACGTCTGGAAATGTGCGCGACTGTCTTGCGGGTCAGTTGGGCGCTGTCGCCGCACGCAACAGCTGCCGAGGTGCGTGGACGCAATCTTTGAACGTGCAGTGGCAACCGCGCATTCCGATCAAGGTGCAGGGGCGCAACATCGTGGCCAACGTCGCGCTGCAGAATCCGCTTGGCGGCATTGACCAGTTGCTGCACGGTGCCAACAGCATGCGTGGTTGGGGAACGCGCGCATCGCCCGATCCCGTGCTGCTGGTGCCACGCGGATTCGATGCGACGGGTCAGCGCTTTCGCTACGATGTGAATCCGCGTTTTGGTGATACGCGCGCATTTCGTACGCTTTCGCGCGAACCATTCCGCGTCACCCTCGACTTCTCCATCAACTTCTCGACCCCGTACGACGTGCAGCAGCTGCGCCGCGCCCTCGAGCCCGTGCGCGTGAAGGGTGGATGGGAGCGTCGCAGCGTTGATTCGCTGACGGCGTTTTACATGACGAAGTCGTCGAGCATTCATCGCGTCATTCTCGCGGAAAGCGATTCACTCTTTCTCAGCAAGGAGCAGATCAGTCAGCTCGTGACTGCAGATTCGATGTTTGGCGAGCATGTGCGCGCGGTGTATCGACCGCTCGCTGAGTTTCTGGCGACGTTACCCGGTGGTATCGCTGGCAAGGCGGCGCTCGATAGCGCGAACGCGGCCGATAAACGCTACTGGGTGGTTTTCTGGGAGCAGGTGGATGTGATGAGTCCGATCATGACCATGCAGCAGCGCGAGCTGCTTCCAATGCTCAAGAGCATCATTGCGGTCACGAAAGACGATCGGAAGAACTCGCAGTGGTACATCGGCTACCCAGTGCCGGCGACGTACTCCAAGCCCAGGATCGGCGGAAGCTGAGCTACAACTACCGTTGACGGCGAACACCAGCGCTTCGCCGGTCAGTGTGAAGCAGCGCCCGCGCCCAAACGTGCGATTGCGCCAACCACAATGACCAACGCAATCATCACTGCCTTTGAGTAAGCCACTGCGCGAGCGAATGTTGGATGCGGTCGCGCGGCGACGACGCGACTCATGCCCAGTCCGACCATGCCGCCCACCATCGCGCCGACGAGTCCTATTCCGATCACGAAGTACCCGGACGCGCCTTCGAAGGACGACATCTGATACCAGTCGGCCGCGAGCCGCGCGATGAAGCCAGACAGAAAGGCGCCGACAATCGCCGTCATCAGCGCAACAACCATCGATCGCGACCAGGACATCAGGCGCACCCCTCAATGAGGTCAACTGCATCGCGCCGACCGACGCGATAGCGGGTGACAATCTTTCCATTCGTCTCGAAGATCATGCGATAGCGACGATCTCCTGCGCGGTCCACCGTGATGTAGTGCCCCTTGGGACCTTCGTACGGATGCGCAGAAATTTTTGCGAGCTTCTTGTACCGAGTACGCACATCCGCCTCGGTGTCGCCTACGCCAACGCCCGCTTCGGTCTTCACGCCGACTGAATCGATATCGACGCGCACGATCGTGTCCCCTTCCACCATGAACGACACGCCCGTTGGTGCGGTCGACAGAAACGCCTGCCCGCACGACTCATCGGGTTCGATCCGTTCAGTGCGCGCGGTCGCGTTCAGCAATCGCGCCGTCGGTCCCACGCGCATGCCGACGCGCACAGCGCCAACGCCGTCCGCGCGTGCGATCCACGGCGCGGTTGGTTGCGGTGAAAGCGTTGCCGCGATCAGAACGGCGCTGCAAGTGAATCGACGTCCATTCGGTATCATCACGAATCCCATCGCTCGCCCGGTGACTGGAACAGACAGTTGACTGACGCGAATCAACACGGAAACAACGCAGAAGCGTCAGTGGTGCGCTCGCGCGAGCTTGCTTGCACCCTGACAAAGGGAGCCATAGCGTCATCGCACGAGGTCCCGCCTCAGTCCCTGACCGGAGCCGACCGATGACAAGATCATTCGCCCGCTCGATCGCCGTACTCGCCCTGTTCGCCGTCCTGCCAGCGACAGCGGGCGCTCAGAAACCAGACCCGCAGATCGGCACTTGGGTCCTCAACGTGAAGAAGTCCACATACTCACCTGGACCGGCACCAAAGTCGGGTTCGCGCACATACTCGATGACCGGCGCGATGCTCAAGTTGGTCAGTGAGGGGGTGGGCGCGGACGGCAAGCCGACAAA
Source organism: Gemmatimonas sp. (assembly GCA_046590495.1). Taxonomy (GTDB): domain Bacteria; phylum Gemmatimonadota; class Gemmatimonadetes; order Gemmatimonadales; family Gemmatimonadaceae; genus Gemmatimonas. The sequence goes on from JBKJTE010000097.1 coordinate 6,094, forward strand.
GGCCGAGTTCACCGCGGGCTTTGACGGCAAGGATTATCCGTTGGTCGGCGTCGCCCAGTACGACATGATCGCCGTGAAGAAGCTGGACGCGAACACCACGCATGCCAGCCTGAAGAAGGGCGGCAAGGAAATCGCACAATCGCATCGTGTCGTTTCGAAGAACGGCAAGTCGATGACCGTGACGACGACTGGTGTCAACGCCAAGGGTAAGAAGATGAAAAACGTCGAACACTACGACAAGAAGTAGCAGGCAACGTGCTCCGTCAGTGGCCGGTGCGCTCCACCGTGCGACCGGAGAAGTTCTCCGTGCTTACATCGCGACCGCCGTTGAGTGAGCGCACGTAGGCCACGAGCATCCAGATCTGATCATTCGTGATGCGACCGCCCCACGCCGGCATGCCGGTGGGCCGACCCTGATAGATCGACTCGAACACTTCGCCTGCGCGACCACCAAAGTGCCACCGGCCGTCGGCGAGACTTGGCCCCATCGAACCGCTGCCGTCCGCGCCGTGGCAATCGATGCAATTGTATGCGACGTAGAGCTTCGCACCGGTCGCGAGCGCCTGGGCGTCACGCTCGTATGGATTCGTCAACGCGAGGGGTCTGTCGACAGAAGGCCAGCCCACCGGCAGCGTTTCAGGATGTTCAACGAATCGCAGCGTATCCGGTGTCAACGGGCGAGCCTGCATCGCGGACGCCTCGCGAAAACCGGCGTGCTTCCAGACCAGCGGAACAGCGGCCGCCATCGTCAACACGACGACGCCGGCGGTGAGACGACGGTGATAACGCCGATGATGACGCGCGCGTGTAGTCATGGCGGGATCGCGAACACGAAGAGTTCACCTCCCCAGCTGGTCCACTTGGCGAGGTCCGGCAACGTGCTGCCGCGTTCACGCACATCGTACGGCAGATTCGCCGCGACGTCGCCGGCAATCAACAATCCCATGTCGCCGCCGATGCCCGCGTACACGGCGACGTACTGACGACCATCCGGGCCGCGATACGTGATCGGATTGCCCACCACGCCCGAGCCGACTTTGAATTGCCAGAGCGGTGTTCCCGTGCGCGCATCGACCGCCTTGAAGAATCCGTCCAGTGTACCGTAAAACGCGACGCCGCCTTTGGTCACGAGCACGCCACTCCAGAGCGGAAACGGTTCCTTGATGCCCCACACTTTCTTTCCGGTGGTGGCGTCCCAGGCGATGAACTCGCCGCCGAACCCGCCACCGCCCTGCTTTTCCGGCGCGTCGGCGCCGATGTATGGCGTGCCGGGGATGTATGTCACCGGACGCGACTTGAAGTCCATGCACAAGTTCACGGTCGGCACGTAGAACAACCCGGTCTGCGGCGAGAACGCGGCCGGTTGCTGATTCTTGCCGCCCTCGAGACTCGGACAGATATCTTTCACGAGCTTCCCTTCGGCCGTCATCTTTTCCGGATTGACGATCGGACGACCGGTTTTCTTGTCGATGCCCTTCGCCCAGTTCGTCGTCACGAACGGCTCCGCCACCAGCACTTCGCCGGTCGCGCGATCGAGGGTGTACGCGAACCCGTTGCGATCGAAATGCACGAGCGCTTTGCGCGGTGCGCCATTGATCGGCAGATCGACAAGAATGTTTTCGTTGACCGCGTCGTAGTCCCACATATCGTGCGGCGTCACCTGAAACACCCAGCGCACTTTGCCGGTGTCCGCATCGCGCGCGATGATCGTGCAACTCCACTTGTTGTCGCCGAGACGCATGCCTTCGTTCCACGGTCCGGGATTCGACGTACCGTAGTACACGAGATTGAGCGCGGGATCGAACGACACCCAGCCCCACGCGACCGCGCCGCCGCGCTTCCAGCTGTCGCCGGGCCACGACTTCACGCCGACGTCGGTGCCTGTGTCGCTTTCGTAGAACGGCTTGAACGTGGCATCGATCAACACGTCCTTGTCCGGGCCAACGTTGTAGCCCTTCCACAATACTTTGCCCGTTTTCAGGTCGAGCGCACCGACCCAACCGCGTACACCCATCTCGCCACCACTCGAGCCGACAATCACTTTGCCATTCACGATGATCGGCGCCATCGTGATCGTCTCCCCCAGCGCCACGTCGCCCATCTGCGTGCGCCACCGTTGCACCCCGGTCTTGGCGTCGACCGCGATGGTGTGTCCGTCGAGCAGGTTGTACACGAGCAGTCCGTCGGCAAACGCCGCGCCCCGATTCACCACGTCACAACACGCGCGCCCCGCAGCGGCTTCGGCGTTCTCCGGACGAAAACGCCACTTGAGCGGCTGCCCGGGCGCCGCCAGATCAATGGCGTACGCGACGTTCGGATAGGGCGTGATGACGTACATCGTATTGTCGATCACCAACGGTTGCCCTTCATGTCCGCGCAGCACCCCGGTCGACATCGCCCAGGCGACTTGCAGCTGCTTCGCGTTGGCCGGGGTGATGTCATCAAGTTCGGCGTACCGCGAGTTCGAGTAGTCACCCGCCGGCATTGGCCAGTCGCCGGGCGGACCGGGTCGCGGCACGGCGATAACCGCATTCGCGACAGAGCCGTTCGCCGTGTTCGTGGCCGTCGCAGTCGATGCCGTCGGCGTGCTCGCGTTCCCGTTTGGGCCTTCGCGATCGCTCCCGTCCTTGCTGGTGCAGGCGGACAACGCGTATGCCGTGAGCGCCATCAGTGTGATCGGTCGCATCAATTCCTCAACGGCGTCGGTATGGAAGAGTCCTGCGCGATGCTATCCCGCCACCTGTACCCGGGCTCGATCACCATCGGCGGTCCGCGATCCGATCCACAGCACCAGCGCCACAAGCACACTGACAATCGGCAGCACAAACAGCGCGTCGTGCAACCCCATGGCATTCGCATCGGCCGGCGTCGCGCCGGCCAGCGAGGCCACCGTCCTTCGTGCGTCGCTCAAGCGGCCGAAGAACACCAACGCCACCGCGGTGAACACATAGAAGACGAAAAAGTACACGGACATCGCTGTGCCGCGTACACGCGGTTCGACGATGTCGGCGATCGTGGCGTATACCGTCGGGTAATACGCGTACATCGCGATCACCCCCGTAATCATCGTCGCGGCAAATGCCCACGCGGCACCACGCGGCTGCTGCAACGCGATGAGCTGAAGCGGCGCGGCCACAAGCATCGCACCGGTCGCGGCAATGAGTCGTGCGCGCGTCGATGTCTTTGCCAACCGATCGCCAAGCCACCCGCCACCAAGCATGCCGATCGCACCACCCAGACCGAAGATCACCCCGCTGAACCGATTGGCGAGATCGATGTTCAGACCGTGATACCGAATCAAGAACGAGGTGTGAAATGCACTCAACGCATACATGTTCAAATTGAAGAGCGCACCCGACGCGATGATCCACCACATCGTCGGAATGCGCAGAATCGCTCTGATTGATTCGATCGCACTGCGATCACGGTTCACGGCGGTCGGATCTGCCGATCCGCGGGTCGGTTCGGCCAGCCACAACGCCAGCGCCCCCAGCACAAATCCCGGCGCCGCCGCGACGAATAATGCGGATCGCCAGCCACCCGTCGCCTGCACGACAAGCCCACTGATCAGATAGCTGGCACCCGTACCGACCGGGAGCCCGAGCATGAAGATGCTGATCGCGCGCGCACGCTGCTTGGCCGGAAACAGATCGCCGATGAGGGAGTTGGCGGCGGGTGCGGCGCTCGCTTCACCGACGCCAACGCCAAGTCGGCAGACAATCATCATCGCGAAACTGCCAGCGAGACCAGACAGTCCCGTGAACAGGCTCCACACCGTCACGCCGATGGCCAGCACGCGCTTGCGACTACCCACGTCGGCGAGACGGCCCAGCGGGATGCCGACGATGGCGTAGAGGATAATGAACGCGGTGGTCAGCCCGGCGAGCTGTCCGTCGCTGAGCTGCCATTCAACCTTGATCTTTTCACCGATCGCGCCAACCACCTGTCGATCGTAGAAGTTCATCATGTTCATGCCGAAGAGCAGCAACAAGGCGAGCTTCGCGTTCCGGGGAGTGGTCGACATGCGAGAGAACGTGGATGATCAGCGCAGGAATGGCCAGAGCCTTTTCGGCGCTCCCTCGCCGGAACGTCCGCACGGGACACCGGACTCAATCGGCGTTAACGTATTTGCAACTCCAACTGGAGACACCCCATGGCATCATGCTCCCCCAACACACAGGCCGCGTCCGTCGGCGCCGATCGTCGCACCTTCCTGCACCATCTCGGTCTCAACCTCGCCGCTGGCAGCCTGGCCGTCAGCGCGGTGCCTTCGCTCCTGATGGCGACGTCAAACGAAACGATGCACGTCGCTGACGAGCACGTCGCTGACGACTTCGATATGAGCTGGATGAAACGGCTCTCTGGCAAGCACAAGGCCGTCTACGACTCGCCGGATATCGGTGGTGGTCTCGGCGTGTTCCGGGCGGCGATCGTACAGAAGCAATACATGGATACGTTCAAGCTGCCGGCATCTGCGATCTCGAACGTCATCGTCTTGCGGCATGACGGTATCGCGCTCGCCATGAACCAAACATTCTGGGATGCCTACGGTCTCGCGAAAACCAACAACGTGAAGCATCCGTGGACCGGAGAGCTGATCACGAAGAATCCCGCAACGCTCACCCCCGCCGATGGGTTACCTCCGCTGCTCGCCGGTGCCGACCTCGCGTCGCAGATCAGCCGCGGCACAGTGGTCCTCGCCTGCAATCTGGCGTTCGCCGATATGGTCGATGCGGTCGTGAAGACCGACAAACTGAGCGAGGCCGCCGCGCGAACCAAGGCGCTCTCCATGCTGATGCCGGGGGTGATCATGCAGGCCAGCGGCGTGTTTGCGACAACCGTCGCACAGGAGCAGGGATGCGTCTACGTACGCGCCACCTGACGTCCCCGATAGCGACCTCGCCTTCAGCGGTACGTTGGCCAAGGGCGTGCTGACCGTCGCACAGGCCACCCTAACCACGAGTCGCGGCGCTGAGTCGAGCGATCCGGAAACGCAGGCGCGTGCCGCTGGCGAAGGCGGCCTGAGTCCATGACCGTACCTCACACGAAGGCCCGCCGCATCCTTGGGGCGGGCCTTCGTATTTTGAGACCGGTGATCGGCATATCGACAACGTCAACTAGCCTGGTGACTCAGTTGCTCAGGCGTGCGATTTGCCGGCTGCTCACGATGCCTTGCGAATACGCGAAGAGCACGACCTTCAACAGCGGCGCGGGCGAATACGCCGGCGCGCCCGTGTCGTCGTTGCGAAACCGCGCATCGAAGTGCGACAAGTCGACCGCGTGGTCGAGCAGATGATTCAGCGCATGCTCGAACGTGCCAGGCAGGAGCTGGGCCGCGAGATCGACCGGGATCAGCTTGGGCTGCGTATCGATGTATTTGTAGCGCGCCATGCAAACCTCGACGAGAGGGCGATCGCACCACACATTGACTGCAACGACTACGGCTGAATGGAAAGTTTCGCTGTCGCGTCCTGTGCGGCTTTTCCTACAGCCTCGTTAGATGGCCAAGGATCGCGAGCTGCGAGGCAGTCTCCCGCCCCGGCCCGCGATGGTGCACATTCGTGCTCATGTTCATTGGCCATTTTGCCGCCGCTATGGTCGCCAAGCGGGCGTCGCCTCGCCTCTCGCTCGGCTGGCTCTTCGCCGCCGCCCAGCTCCCAGACCTCCTCTGGCCCGTGCTGCTCCTCGCCGGCGTCGAGCGCGCGCGAATCGCGCCTGGCG
>JBKJTE010000262.1:0-15245 GCA_046590495.1 Gemmatimonas sp.
TCCCGGTATCGGCAAGCAGGGTGAGGCCGGGCTGGACGAAACCGTCCATAACCACGATCCCCTTGGGCGGCTGCGGCGTCGTGTTTAACGCACCGTCGTTGCCGCACGCAACAATGAAGGGTGACGTGGCGATCAGCGTCGCGACGGACAGCCTTCGCGTTGACGAACCGACTGAAGCAAGGAGACGTGCGAGTGCACGGCGATCAGCAGATGGGGAGTTCATGGCTTTTGTAAGTGTCGCAAGGTTGTGGAAATCGCCCAGCTTCGTCCGGGCGAAGGGAAGCCGCGCACTGACTGCCAGCGGACGTCGGTCGCATTGTCGAGCGACAGAGCCAGCAGTACATCAACAGCGGCAACGACAACGCGACGCGAAAGCGCGACGTCGCAGAGTGTTACAGCGGACAATTCAAAGGCGGCGTTGCGTGGCCCCGCGGTGTAGGGCCTGGGACCCATCGCGTGTACAAGTGCCGTCGCCGTTGCGAACGGGAGCGATGCGCGCAACTGCGCGCCGCCGGCCGCGCGCGCCACGTAGGGCGTGGGGATTTGCAGCCCACCACTGGTGAGCATCGCGTCGTAGAGCGTGAACCAGGCAGAGAGCTCACCCCACGCCGGCTGCAGAGCAGCGCGTCCTTCGACACCGCGCAATCGCTCCATTCCAACGTTGGCCGGACTCCATCCGAAATTGCCGGGGAACCAGATGATCGCATCGCGTGTGTCGCGCGCGACGACACTCGCCTGCAGCGACAACAGCCCAATTGGTGATGGCTGTACAAGGCGCGATTGCAACTCGGCATCGACGAGCACGCGCTCTGGCCGCAGCGTGCGCACGAACAGCCTTTGCGGCGACGAGAAGTAGAGATCGTAGAGCGTCGGTACGCGCACGGACTGTGCAACTCGCGCCCCAACCGTAGCCGATGCGCCATCGTCCCTCGCACGGAGCACGCGCTCGGCCGCGAGCGAGAACGAAGGAAGCGCCCCAAACGCGCCGATCGCGTCGAGCCGCGTACCAACGTCAAGCGACCCAGTTGTCCAGCGCCGTGCGAAGCCGGCAACAGCGAACGCACGTCCGCGCGACTGTTCGATGCCGCCCGAAGCGCGCACTCGGTCGGCGCCTCCACCAACGCGCCAACTCAGATCCTTCACCCTTCCCTTCAACTCGGCGTCGCCGGCCACTGCACGCGCATCGGCGTCGAGTGCAGGACGGGTGGGATCGCGATAGGCTAGTGTGAACGCGCGCGTTCCGGCGAGCATCTGAACCCGATCGGTTGTCCATTGACCGCGGAGCAGGATGCGATCGGTGCGGGCCCGATCTGCGTCATAGGTACGCACGTTTGCTGGACCGACCATGCCACGCTCGCCTGTCGAGGCGAACAGAGCCAGCTGCGTCGAACTTCCGGCAGCGCCTAAGGTAAAGGTCGTTCTCTCTTCGTCATTGTTAGCGCGATTCTCGCGAGCAGCCACCCCACTCGCACCAGCATCGTTCACGAACGCAAAATCGTTGACTGCACGACGATGGCTCGCACTCGCCTGCCACAGCGCGCCGAGTCCCGTTGCGTGCCACGCGCCCTCGATCGCGCGCATGCCGAATGCGCCGGTACGCGCTGCGATCACGCGTTGCGGAGCGCTCTCCAGTGCCACGACGCCGCCGTTTGCGCCGGGCCCAGTGCCGAGCGGATCGGCGCCCAGCACCACGGTGGCGCTGCCGAGCGATGCGAGTGGAAGATCCGAAACGTCCGCGATACCCGTGGCCGGATCATTGAGCGGCATCCCATCGAGTGTAATCGCGACCTGCTCGCGTCGTGCACCACGCAGCGACACTCCGGTCTCACCACGCGCTGAACGGACAGAGGTGAACGGGAGTGCGCCGAGGAGCCCGCTCGTTGAAGTGAGACCCATGACACGTGCGCGATCGACGTCCATAGTTGCCGTGACGCGCGACGTCCGGGTTTCAGTTCGCGACGCGATGACACGTTGTGTTACGAGTGTTGTCGGCGTTCTGTCACCACGAAACGCGAGCGGTGTCAGCTGAGCAACGGTTGGTTGGTCGCTCGCCAAGGGAGACAAATCGATGGTGCGGGCGATGTACCCGACGCGGCGAATGCGCACCGTTGTGCTGGGCACGCGCAGGCAACGAGACTCGAGCGTGTGCGACGCGAGTACTCCCCCGTCCGTTCCCAGTTCGACCACTTGCGCGCCTGGCAACGGCGCGCGAGTAAGCGCGTCCTGTACGCAGAGCGTCGTCGAGTCGGCCGCAGCAATCGTTGCTGCGAGGAGGAGTGCAAGCACTAGCGTTCGGTCGGCGTGACGCGGGAAGGCGTCGATGCGCGCGCGCGGCCACGCAACGGGAGCAGTGCGGGCGCGCCAATCGCCGGATCGCGCGTAACGACGAGCGGCCAATCGTAGACGCGCTCGAGAATCTCGCCACGCATCACATCGTCAACAGTGCCGGCCGCCGCAACGTGGCCACCGTGCAAAAGCACGATGTGCGCGGCAAAGCGTGCGACCAGATTGAGTTGATGGCTGACCAACAGCACGGTGCGCCCCTCGAGCGCCAACGCATCCAGTAACTCGAATACCGCCATCTCGTGTGCGATATCGAGGAACGCTGTGGGCTCGTCCAACACGAGTAGCGATGTCTCCTGTGCGAGCGCGCGTGCAATGCGCACCCGCTGCCATTCGCCGCCGGAGAGTTCGTCGATGCGACGATGTGCTGTGTCGCCAACACCTGCACGCTCCATCGCGTTGGACACAGCGCGACGATCGGCGGTTCTCATGGCGCCAAACGCGGCGCGATGGGCGTGACGTCCGAGCGCTACAAACTCGTCGACGCGCAGCGGCAACACGGGTTCTTCCCGCTGCGGCACGACTGCCGCGAGCTGTGCAAAGTCGCGCGGTGTAATGTCGGCGACGTTGGTCTTGCCGACGAACATCGAGCCGGACGTGAGCGGCACACGTCGCAGAAGTGCGCGCACCAGCGTGCTCTTGCCGCTGCCATTTGGACCCACGACGGCGGTGATCTCACCTGCACAAGCCGCGAGTGAAACGCCGTCGAGCGCGGGCGTGGAGCGCTGCAGGTAGCGAACGCTCACCGCATCAAATCGGAGCGACGACGCAGCGTTCACGCGGCGAGCCTCCGCAAGCGCATGAGAAAGAACGGCACACCAATCAGCGCCGTTACGGCCCCGAGCGGCAGATCAGCAGGCGCGCGCAGCGTGCGCGCGACCAAATCGGCCGCAATGAGCAGCACCGCGCCATAGATCGCCGAGACGACCATCATGGGCCGGTGCCGTCGTGCGCCGAGCGCGCGCGCAAGGTTCGGCACAACGAGCCCTACAAAGCCGATCAGACCTGCCGCGGCGACGGTGGCCGCCGCAAGCCACGACGCAACGAGAAACACCCGTCGCGCTGCGCGATCGACATCTACGCCGAGTGCTGCGGCGGGTTCGTCACCAAGCACCAGCACGTCGAGATCACGCGCCCACCAGAGCAACAGTGCGCCAAGAACCAGCACGGCCAGTGCAACACGCGCAAGCGAGGGCCACGTTGCATCCGCGGCGGAGCCCATCATCCACCAAAGTGCGCCGCGAATGCGTTCAGGCGGCGAGTCGGCGAGTGCGACAAGGATCGCCGCGTTCGAGAAGGCACCGACAACAACTCCGGCCATCAACAACAACCGCGTGTCGCCGCTGCCACCAACGACGCGGGCGATCGCTGTAACAAGCAATGTCGCGACGGCGGCACCACCAAATGCGCCAAGTGTGAGTAGAGACGGGTTGCTTACACCCAATCCCAACAACAACACGGCACCAACTGCCGCGCCACCTGACACGCCAAGCAGATACGGCTCGGCGAGCGGATTGCGAAGCGTTCCTTGCAGCGCACCACCACTCATCGCCAGCCCGGCACCAACGCACCCGGCGAGCAGCACCCGCGGCAGGCGCAGGTCGCGAACAATCGCGACGACCGACGCGTCGCCACTACCCGACAACGCGCGCAACACGTCCAGCAAAGGGACGCGCACAGCCCCCGTTGCGACGGCAGCGACCGCGATCAGCAACAAGAGTGCGACTCCAAGGCCAGCCGCAAGCCACAACTCTCGCGGACCGCGCATCGGCAAACCGGTTGCAGTCACGGCAGCGAGCCGGCAAGCTCAGGGTGCAGCGCGCGCGCCAACGATACGGCCGCCATCCCCAGCACAACCGACGGCCGACCAGTCACCGCAGGATCATCGAGCACAATGCGATTGGCGCGCATCGCTGCAACAGCGCGCCATGGTCCTGACGCACGCAATGTTGCCGCCGTCCTGGCGCTCGCAACAACGACGTCCGGATCGCGCTTTGCAATCTCTTCAATCGAGACTGGCGGTGATGGAGCCGTCATGTCATGAAAGACGTTTTCGCCGCCCGCAATCTCGATCAATTCATCGAGATAACTGCCACGCCCCACCACCAGCACGGGCGATTGCCAGAGCGGCCAGACAACGCGTACCGGTTTCGCACCACGGGTCGCAGCTCGCACCGCATCAAGGGTGTGTTGCACGGAATCCACGACCTGTCGCGCGCGTTCAGGCGCTCCCATGGCAATGCCGAGTCGTGCGCACAGCGACACGAATTGCGCAATGTGGTCGACGCGCAGCGTCAGCGTTCGAACACCCGCGTTCTTGAATGCTTCGGCTGCCGCACGATTCTCCGCGGCGGCATACAGAATGACCAGCGTCGGTCTTGCGCCTAGTACTGCTTCGACATTCGGACGGATTCCGTCGCCCAATGACGTGATCTTCTGTGCTGCGACGGGGAACTCATCCCACCGACTGCGTCCAACAAGTTTCGATTCAGCGCCGATCGCAAAGATGACTTCGGTCGCGGTTGGGTTGAGCGACACCACACGCGACGCGAACTGTGCATCGGTCGGGAGTGGCACACCGAAATCATCGGTGTCGGCCGGCGTGGCCGCTGTGGCGAAGGCTTGCACGGCCGACGTACTCTCGGCGCCGACCTGTGGGGCGCTGTCTGCACCGCGAGCGCATGCAGCGGCGACGGTCAGCGCGAGGGCACTGACCAGCGAGCGGCTGAGTAGATGTGCTGCGAAGCGCGTGCGCAACAACGACACAGGGCACCCTCTCCCTGCGAGAAGATGCCCGAGCACGCGCGATGTCGACACAGCTACGAGGCGACACCACGTGGCGCGAGCCCCCCCTCGAGGGTCTTCGTCCGAGAATGAGCGTGGGTCGTCTCCTGGCTTCGGGCTGCATCGCTCGCCTTCCCGGTCTCGCGACCAGTGGCTGCATGAGCGGTGCAAATGACTTGCCCGTTACAGTGGCGGGGCCGCACCGGTATCGCACCGGTTTCCGTGTCCCGCGCTCGAAATCAATTGTCTGTCGCACACCATGTGCGACTGGCAGAAGCTATTGGGGCGTTCTCGCCTGGGCAAGCGCAGCCGCGAGCTCGCTCTTGAGCAGCGTGCGCCGTTGCTCATACGCGATCCGTACGTCGTCGGAGGGCGACGTCTGTTGTGCGTAGTGTGCATCGAGCGCGGCGATTTCCTGCGCGATGCGTTCGTGCTCAAGCGCTTGTGGAGCACGCTGATAGAGCAATTCAGCGCGCGTTGGCGCACTACGAACACCGGCGCGCTTCTGCACCGCACGTCCGAGCACGAGCAACATCAGGAAGCCGATGCCGACGAGCAGCCCCGCGATGTACCGATTGCGACTAGGCGTCTGGGCCGCAGGCAAATCGATCGCCACCCGTACACCTTCCTTCACGTCCTGCCCCACGTAGCGCCGGAAATTACGACGCTCGAGTGTGACCGGATCCACGTTCGCGAATCCGCGTGCAGTGACCGTGCCGAGTGGCTCTTCAAGCAACACTTCAAAGACCACGGCGCCGTGTTCTGCAGTGTACGTGAGCGGGAAGCTGCTCGATGGCACTTTGTACGAAAACGATAGTTGTTTGACCCCTGGCGCGAGGGGAGCAAACACTGAAATGCGTCCGGCGGCACTCGCAAATGCGTCCGGTGAAATTTCACCTTCCGTTGCGCGCACATCGATCGCCGACGACGGAATGGCGATGCTCCACGTGGGCGCGGGCGCGGCACCTTCTGCCGACACCAGTGTGCGCGAGCTGTCGTTCGACAACTCAAACACTTCGATGATTGTGCGCGTGTCTGTGGTGTCGGACTTGCCGACAATCAGATGACGTCCGCGGACGGTGACCGGGAAAGTCTTTGATGTCGTATCGAAGACCGTGATCTCCGCTTCGTCACCGCGCGAGTTGGACGAACGCAGTGGTGAGGTGAAGTACGCAATGCCGTCCCAAGTGACCGACGCGAAGTAGACGGCGTCGGTCGAGCCGAACGCGCGCCACTTGAGGCGATACGCCCCACGCGCATCAGTCCGGGTTGAATCGATCGGCCCCGCGCTGTCCTTTGCGACCCGATGCACCGTCACCCAGGCACCTGCGGCAGGACCCATTCCTGTCGAATCTCCCCCCGACCTCACTGGACGTCGCACGCGACCATCGACGGTCCGCTCACCACCTGCAGTTGGCGCGCTGGCGTTCAACGCGCTTGGCCCAGTCGGTTGTTTTTGCGCAGGCGCGGTTTGGGCAGTGAGCGAAGCGACGGCGACAACACAGATTTGCACGAGCACGCGAAGACGCACGGAACGGAATCGTATCACGGGTTGAACTTGCCAAAGTCTTCGGGGCGCAGATTGGCGAGGTAAGCCTTCAACTGCTCGGCTGACAGCTCGTGCGGGGGCGGCACTGGGAACGACGCGTCATCGTCGGACTCGTCTTCTTCATCGAACGCAGTCAGCAAACTTTCGTGCGCGACAATCGGTGCATCGAGACGCAGGGCGATCGCAATACTGTCGGACGGTCGCGCATCGATCTGCACGAGCCCTTTGGCGCCATCGATCTGCAGTTCGGCGTAATAGGTGCTCTTCTCGACGCGCGTTATCGCGACGCGCTGCAGGGTGCCACCGAGTCCGAGGATGAACGCTTTCGCCAAGTCGTGTGCGTTCGGCCGCGGCGACTTGATCTGGTTCATCGCGTTGATGATCGACTCGGCTTCAGGCTTGCCGATCCAGATCGGGAGTAGTCGTCGACCGTCCTTCTCGCGCAGGATCACGACGTGCGAGTCGTTTTTGCTGTCGAGGCCGAGCCGCGCAACGGTTACTTCGACCATCATCGCGCCTCCCGGAGCCTTCGATGGACGTGCGCGCCAGTGTGCTACGCGATACGCCGCAGCGCATCCCGCAGCACACTGGAGTGGCTCAACGAATCGCGCGCTTCAGCGCGGCAACGCGGTCAGTGCGCTCCCACGTGAAGAAGGTCTTGGCCGACCTGCCGCGGCCCACCGTTTCCGGCGTACGTCCAAAGTGTCCGTATGCCGCCGTCGCCTGATAGATCGGCTTGCGCAGATCGAGATCGCGCGAGATGCCGAGCGGCGTGAGATCAAACACTTCGTTCACGGCTGCTTCGATTGCGCGGTCGGGCACCTCACCCGTGCCGAACGTCTGGACGTATACCGAGACTGGATCGACGACGCCGATGGCATAAGCGACCTGTACTTCGCAACGCTTGGCCAATTTCGCGGCGACAATGTTCTTCGCGACCCAACGCGCCGCGTAACACGCCGAACGATCGACCTTGGATGGATCCTTGCCGCTGAACGCGCCGCCGCCATGACGGCCCATGCCGCCGTACGTGTCGACGATGATCTTGCGACCGGTGAGGCCCGCATCTCCCTGCGGTCCGCCGATTACGAAACGGCCAGTCGGATTGATGTGCGTCTTGAGCTTCTTGCTGCGGAACTCTTCGGGAATGCAGTACAGGATCACATCCTCGAGGATGGCCTTCCGCAACTTCGTGTTCGTGATCTTTTCGTCGTGTTGGGTGGAAATGACGACTGTGTCGACTGCCACCGGAAGATTGTCTTCGTACACGACCGACACCTGTGCCTTTCCGTCTGGGCGAAGCCACGGCAACGAGCCATCCTTGCGGAGCGCGGACAAGCGATGAGTCAGTGCGTGCGCCAATTGAATCGGCAGCGGCATCAGCGCGGCCGTTTCGTCGGTCGCATAACCGAACATCATCCCCTGGTCGCCAGCGCCGCCGGTGTCGACCCCCTGCGCGATGTCGGGCGATTGACGATCGATTGTGCTCATGACCGCGCACGTTTGTGCGTCGAAGCCGAACCGCGCGTCGTTGTAGCCTATGCCGGCGATCGTGTTTCGCACGATCTCGGGGAGGTGCACATATGCGGTCGTCGTAATCTCACCAGCGATGACGGCGAGTCCGGTCGTTACGAGCGTTTCGCACGCGACGCGGGCCGCTGAGTCTTCGGTGAGGATGGCGTCCAGCACGGCATCCGAGATCTGGTCAGCGATCTTGTCGGGATGCCCCTCGGTCACGGACTCCGAGGTGAAAAGATGACGTTCGGCCACGCGGGTCTCTTGGGGAAAAGGGGAAGAACCAACCGTTTAGACTAGTCCGCTATAGCAGGCCAGGCAACCCGGATCCAGAGGGGTCGTGGCCGTCCAGTTCAGCACGCAAGCGACGTCGCAGCAACGTTTCGACCTCGCGCGCTGTGCCAGCGGATAGCGCTGCGCGGGCGGCCTCGACTGCCGCCGACAGCCGCACGCCTCGTATGACGCGCTTCACCTCGGCAACGCCACGCGGAGCCACGCTGAGCTGACGGATGCCCATGCCGATCATGGCAAAAACGGCCAGCGGCTGAGAGGCCATTTCGCCGCAGACGCAGACGTCGATACCGTGTGCGGCACCCGTCGACTGCACCTGCGCGATGAGACGCAGTACAGCCGGATGCAGCGGGGTGAATCGGGGTGCCAGGTTGGCGTTGCCACGATCCACTGCGAGTGTGTACTGCACCAGATCGTTGGACCCGATGCTGAAGAAATCGACGTCGCGCACGAGCGTGTCGGCGGCGACCGCAGCCGCCGGTGTTTCGACCATCACTCCGAGCGGCACATCAGCGCGGAACGGAACGCGACGGTCGGAGAGTTCCTGGACTGCCTCTTCCATCAGCTGACGCGTTTCCCGCACTTCGTCGACGGTGACGATGAGCGGCAGCATGATGCGCAGGTCGCCGTGCACCGCAGCGCGCATCAGGGCCCGCAGCTGCACCTTGAAGATCTCGCTCTCGTCGAGGCACATGCGGATCGCGCGCCAGCCAAGGAACGGATTCGCTTCGTTCGGGAACCCGCCAACGGGGAGCTTGTCACCGCCGACGTCGAAGGTGCGAATGGTGACCGGCCGATTGCCGAATGCACGAATGACTCGGGTGTACGCGCGATACTGCTCGTCTTCGTCGGGCATGGCGGCGCGACCGACCACGAGGAACTCCGTGCGCATCAGACCAACGCCTTCGGCACCACTGACGGCGGCGAGTTCGGATTCTTCCGGAATGTCGACGTTGGCCACGATGACGACCCGCTCTCCGTCACGCGTGATCGGCTCGCTGAGCGCGAGTTCACGGACCTGATCGGCGCGACCCGCTTCGTCTTCGAGCAGCTGACGCGCGGCGGCAATTTCGGCGTCCGTCGGCGCGATGGTGAGCGTCCCTTCTGCGCCATTGAGAATCGCCAGCTCGCCACCCTTGAGATAGCTGGTCGCTTTGCGCAGCCCGACGACGGCCGGAAGTCCGAGCGAGCGCGCAAGAATCGCAACGTGCGCGGTTGCCGTTCCCGCATCGGTCGCGATCGCGGCGATGCATTCGCGATCGAGTTGCAGCGTCAGCGACGGCGTCAGATCATGCGTGACGAGAATTGCATTTGCGCCTCGCGGGACGTCCACCGGATCGTGATCCGGGAGATCGAGCAGGATCGACAGAACGCGGATGTGCACGTCGGTGAGATCGCCGACGCGTTCACGCAGCATCGGGGCACTGTGCCGCGCAAAGTGTTGACGCCACTCGAGCAGAATCAGATCGAAAGCCTTTTCGGCGCCGAGATTCTGCCGGATCAGCGCAATCACGCTTTCGGCGAGTTCCTTGTCGTCGAGGATCGAGAGCTGCACGTCAAAGATCGCGGCTTCTTCCGCACCGGCCTGAATTTCGGCGCGTGAACGGAGGTGCCGAAGGCGATCGCGCGCACGGTCAAACGCGGTCTGCAATCGCGCAATTTCCGCAACAATTTCGTCGTCTTCAATGACACGCTGACGAACTTCGGGCACCTCCCAGCGGAGCAGGTGCACCGGTCCGACGACGATTCCCGGCGACGCGGGAATCCCGCGGAGGACCGACAGCACTAGGTCTCCCCGAACCGGGATGCCACGAGTGCGGCGAGGGCCTCGAGCGCATCGTCTGCGTCAGCACCGCTCGCGCGCAGCGTGATGGTAGCGCCGTATTCGGCAGCAAGCATCATGACCCCCATGATGCTTTTGCCGTTCACTTCAAGGTCATCACGGGAGATCGTGATATCGCACTTGAAGCGCGACGCCGACTTCACCATTTCGGCCGCAGGCCGCGCGTGCAGGCCGTGCTTATTGACGATTTGGACGTTGCGTTCAGCCATCAACGGACCACCGAGTAGAGGACGAAGACCGCCAGAATGAGCAGTACGACGCGCCACCCCTCGGCGCGACCGTGCAAACGCACGAGCAATACCGCCAGCAATGGCGTAATGACTGTCACCGCAATGGGTATCCGAGACAACGGCGCGCCGCCACCGAGGGCCCGATGCGCCGCCAACGGCAACGCCAACCCGCCCAACACTGCTGCCGCTCGACCAATGTAGCGCGGGCCGTGCTGGAGCACCGGATGGCCGAGCGCGGTCGCGACACGAAGCCCGTGACGCCACCCTGCCCGCAACGCCCAATCCCGCAGCCCGAGATGGCCTGCGTTGTACAGTAGCAGGAAACCCGCCGTCACCCAAAGCGGAGAAAGCCCCGCCCCAAACAGCAAGAGTCCGACCAAGGAACAGGCGGGCAACCACGAGGCCCAGACCAGACGATCGCCAACGCTTCCGAGCGGACCACAGAGCGCCGTTCGAAAGCGTTCGATGCGCGTCGGATTGACCTGCTCCACTTCAGCGCGCGCCAGTGCGCCAATCGCCAGCCCGGCCAGATACGGATGTGCGTTGAAGTAGGCAGACTGGCGCGCCAAGGCTGCGCGATACGCAGCGCCGCCAACGCCGCCTTCGAGTCGACGCAGCGCGGGCTCGACGCAGAACCCGACACCATTGCCGATCAGAATCTCGTAATTCCAAGAGCCCTGAATCGCGAGCGAGCGGACGAACATCGCCATCCGCGTCCGCGCGTCGAGTTCAGGGCCAGACGGTACCCCTGCGGATCCGTCTTGCACGGGTTCGATGGACTCACCCACGGAGCACCGCCAGCAGGGTGCCTACCGCGAGCGAGGCCAGGAACAGGCGCCGGGTCCCGCTGATCGCGTGAAAGTCCTTCCAGACGGCGGTGGCGGCGACTGCAGCGACACAGGTGACGACGACGGCGCGTGTGACGTCTTCGGGCACGCTCCAGTGCGCGCGAGAGAACGCCATCAGCGCGCGCGCGGGGATGTAGACCGCGAGGCCGAGGAAGGCTCCGCGAAGGATGTCGACCGTGAGGCCGAACACCTGCAGTCCGATGACCGTATTGCGGCTGCCCGCTGCGAGTTGGCCGAGGCGCGGGCGGGCGAAGACGGCGATGAAATGGCGATGGCGTACCATGGTCCAGCCGCCCACCCAGGCAGCCGCGATGCCAACGCCGACTGAGACCATCAGCGCGCTGCCAGTCGGCGCCGCCCCCGGGTCAGAGCCGAGCGCTGCGATGACACCTGCGACCACGGACGCGCTCCCCCACTCCGGGTATCGGGATGCGCCGACCGGCAGCGATTCGAGCGCCAGACATTCGAGCGCCGCACCGCACACCAAGCCGGCGAGCGGCGACCCATACATCGCGCCCCCTACGGTCGCGGCGACGATCGGGCGTGAGATCATCGCCTGAGGGAAGCTCACGACATCCAGACCGAAGACGCCGGCGAGCAGCGCCAGCGGCAGCAGCTCGATGAACAGGCCAACGTCAGGCATCACACACCTTGGCTCATCGCGGGGCAGCGCTGTTCAACCATCGGTTCAAACGTCGAGCGTCGTGGCGAGCAATTCTTCGAGGCCAACGGGTCGTGCACCGGGTACGTCCTGCGCGGTGACTTCGACGCCGCACGCGGCAATCGCCCGCAGCCCCTGCTCTTCGGGGGCCGTGAGAAAGACGTAGCGCATTCGAGGTGTGCGTCCGGGTGAGTGGTGCACCCCTCCGACGTTCACCGCGTGAATGCTCCCGCCTGCGGCGTTCACGAGGCGCCCCATCGTGCCGATATCGCCAACGAGCACAATTCCGGGACGGGGATCGTCCTGATAGCCAGGCAACGACACCGCCGCCGACGGTACATCGTGGAAATAGACCGACATGTCCGGCGGCACGCCCATGCGATACAACTCCTGCTCCCACTCACTCTCGGCGACTTCATCGTCGACGAGAACGATGAATCGGAGATTGAGCGGCTGCCCCCAGCCGACGACTACCTGTCCGTGGATCAGGCGGTCGTCTATGCGATAGAGCGCAATTGGCATCCGTCAGGGTCCGTGCAACACCATCGAGGCGCGGCCACGCTCCAGCGCGCCATTCGCGGCGACCACGGGATCGGTATCGTCCTGCATGGCGAAGTCGAGTAGCAGCGAGAGGTTGATGCCGGTCACGAGTACGACGCCGGGCCGCGAACGCACGAGTCGTCGCACCGCCATGGTGCAACTACCGGCGGGGAGATCGGTGAAGATCACGCGCGCACCCGTCTCGTCAAGCGCGCGCACCAACGTTTGCTGAATATCGTCGAGACAGAGGCCGGCGTTCGAGATCGGCAGAAACGCGTTCCCTCGGCCCGTGATCTGCTCCACCGCCGAGATCACGCCGGTCGCGAACGACCCATGTCCGGCGACGATCGCCCGAACAGGATTGACCACTGTCTCTCCGTCCGCTGGTGCTGCCGCGGCGTGCGCTTCCTGCTCACTCATCACTACTCGTCATCCTCCTGCAGGTAATTCTCGGCGTCGGCGTTGCGACGCATGTGACCGATCAACCGTTCGTTGAACGCGGTCGCACTGTCGACCCCTCGATAGTAGCGCAGGAGATGGTTCATCGCGATGACTTCAGCGATGACCGTGATGTTCTTTCCCGGATTGAGATTCACCGTAATGCGCGGTATCTCGACACCGAGAATGTTCATGGTCTGCACATCGAGGCCAGTGCGTTCGACATGCGCTTCGCCGTCCCACTCTTCGAGCACGACGACGACTTCGATGCGCTTCTGCTGGCGCACGGCGTGAATGCCGAAAATTGCCGGGATATCGAGCAGCCCGACGCCGCGAATTTCCATGAAGTGCCGCTGAAATTCGTGCCCCTTTCCGATCAGCACATCGTTGCCGCGGCGGGACGCGAAGACGAGATCGTCAGCAACGAGGCGATGCCCGCGTTCCACGAGATCGAGGACGCACTCGGACTTGCCGATGCCGCTCTTTCCGGTAAAAAAGACGCCAACGCCGTACACGTCGGCGAGTGAACCATGCAGCGTGGTGGTCGGTGCAAACTGATCGGCGAGATATGGCTTCATCAGCCGGTAAAATTCGGCCGTCTTCAGACGCGAACGCAGAATCGGCACTCCCGCCGCCTCAGCGAGTACGAGCAACGGCTCCGGCGGATCGAGCGCTTTCGTGATGAACGCGCACGGCACGGGGAATCCGAAGAACTGTTCAAGGTTGGCGCGTCGCTGTTCGTCCGGCACCGACTGCAGGTAACTGATCTCGGTCTCGCCCAGTACCTGAATGCGCTGATACGGGAACCGATTGATGTAGCCGGCGAGGACGAGCCCCGGGCTTGACGCCTCGGGGCTCGTGATCTCGCGGTCAAGACCGGTGGACGGTCCGAGTAGCTCCAGTTCGAGCGGATCTTTCATCCGCTCATGCAGCATGCCGACGGTGAGCCGTTTGCTCACCCGGTCCGGTCTCCGCCCGCCGGACGACGTGAGCGACGCCTACGTGCAACCTGAGCTTCAAGGCGTTGAACTGCCACGGCGAGCGCCGGGGCAAATGCACGCGCGTCGGCTTGAGCGAACAAATCCCGGTGCTGCGCTCCTCGCAGCACGATTTCGACACGTCGGGTCCGTCCGTCTCCTACGAATCGGATGATCGCGTCGACGACGCGATGCAGGCGGGTGGCAATGCGGCGAACCGCAGCCTCGGCTTCCATCCTCAGCGTATCCGGGACGTCAGCATGGTGCGCGTGCAGGATGATCTCCATCAGCGACCTCCTCCCTTTCCCACCACCTCACGGAGGTGAGTTTCGGTCTCGTCGGCGGCTCTTTGCCACGTGAACCCTTCGGCAAAACGCCGCGCTGCAATCCCCAGGTGTTCAACGAGCGCGCGCTCGCTGCTGAGGTATCGCATGCTCTCAGCCATCGCAGCAACGTCACCGTGGGGCACGAGGAATCCCGTTTCGCCGTGCCGAACCGATTCGCGGATCCCCGGGGAATTTGAGGCAATGACCGGAGTACCACTCGCCGCTGCTTCCAGATTCGTTATTCCCCAGCCCTCCTTGGGTGATGCGAGCAAGGTCGCCCATGCCCGCCGCAGCATCGCGATCTTCGCGGCTTCGTCAATGCGTCCAAGAAACTCTACCCTGTCCGCCACCCCGAGTGTTCCAGCAAGGCGCTCCAGTTCGGGTCGAAATTCACCGGCACCGGCCACCTGCAGGCGTGCCTCAGGGACATCACACTGGGCAAATGCCCGGATCACGAGATCGACTCCCTTATACTTCTTCAGGCGCCCGATATATGCAAATGTCGGTTGGGTAGACCGGACGGACCGATCGGGCGTGTAATGGCCCGAATCGATCCCCGGGAAGATCACGCGAATGCGCTCTCGGGAGACGCCGCGGGCAACCAGGTCGTCACGCGTGCTGTCGCTGATCGCTTCGAACGCGTGATGCCGATAGAAGAACGGCATGGGACGCTCGGCGAGCCATACGGCAGCCGCCAGTGGTGGCGAGAGTTCCTGAAACGCCGTTCCGCCAAAGAGATGCGGCACAAGGCCGACGAGCTTCGGCAGCCGCCATGTGGGCGTGTACAACGGCACCTTGTTGATGTCTTCGACAAGGACGTCAAAGCCACGCTCGACGAGATGCTGATGCCAATAGCGGCGTGCCAAAAACGGGAAGGACTGACGGGTCCCGACCCGGTGC
>JBKJTE010000392.1:0-12316 GCA_046590495.1 Gemmatimonas sp.
AGCGCGTCAACCACCAGCAGCGTGTTGTCTGGCGGCACGTTGTCGTCCATCGTGCCATGCGCTGCTGCAACGCGGCCCCAGTGGCACCGACAACTACGATGCGGAGGCGAACCAATCGCTCGCGCGCAATCTCAAGGGCAAGCTGATGCTCGCGCATGGCACGATGGACGACAACGTGCCGCCAGACAACACGCTGCTGGTGGTTGACGCGCTGATCAAAGCCGGCAAGGACTTCGATCTCGTGATGATTCCGAACGCCGCCCACGGCTACGGTTCGGCCTCCACGTACATGATGCGTCGTCGGTGGGACTACTTCGTGACCAACCTGCTCGGCGCGACTCCGCCAAAGGAATACATCTTCGGTCGCCGACAGTAGCACACGCGTCGCGCACCAGTCGCGCACCAACGTAGATCAGCCGATCAGATTCGTGCTACGCCGCCAGCGGTTTGGCACGCGCTGATTTCCGGCGCGCTTTTTCGACATATTGTGCAGCGTCTGCGACGCGCAGCATTGCTTCCACGCCACAAGGTGACGCGGGATCGAAGTACGCGACACCGAGGCTCATGCCGAGATGCCAATCGCGGGAGGCGTCGTCTGAGCGTGCCAGGTTGGAGTCGTCGATTGCCCTTGAGATGCGATCCAGCAGAACATCCACTGACTCGGGCGGAAGCTCGTACGCGAAAATGGTGAATTCGTCGCCGCCGAGTCGGGCGACAAGATCGGTCGAGCGAACGGCGGCCGAGAGAATGGAGCTGATCTCGACGAGCGCTGCGTCGCCGAACGCGTGACCGTAGCCGTCGTTGATGCTCTTGAAGCCGTCGAGATCCCCGTAAATGAGCGCGCACACTGTTCCCTGACGCGCCGCGAGGTCGAGCAGCCGTTCAGTTTGCAGCATGAAGCCGCGCCGGTTGTAGAGACCGGTGAGTTCGTCACGCTCCGAGAGATTGCGCAGCTGTTCCTGCACCGCTTTTCGCTCGGTGACGTCACGCGCAACCGCGACCAGCCCGCCCATTGGCAGCAGCGTCAGTGAGAGCTCCTGCGGATAGAGCGTGCCGTCGACGCGACGACCGGTCGTCTCACCCTGCCAGAACCCGACCGACGTGACTTCCGGAATTGCCGTCGCCGCCAAACGCTTTGCCTCCTCGTCCTCATAGAGGGTGCTCCACGCTGTGGTGATCAATGCCGCCGGTCGCGCAGCGTGCATGCGGGCGTACGCATGATTGACAAAATCGAGTGCGCCGCCGACGCCGGTGATCGCAATCCCATCGGCTGTGACGGCCAATGCGGCTGCAAGTTGATGTCGTTCGCGATCGGCCGCGCGCCGCGTGGTGATATCGCGCGACATGCTGACGTACCCGGTCACCGTGCGGCTCGCATCGTACAGTGGAGTGATCGTAATCTCGATCCAGTAGGGCGTGCCGTCTTTGCGATACTGCAACAATTCTCCCGCAAAGCTTTCGCCTGCATGGAGCGCCGCGCGCCGGCGTGCGACCGTCACCGCGTCCGTGTGCGGGCCTTCAGTCAGATGGGCCGGTGAGCGTCCCTTGGCCTCCGCGGCCGTGTAACCGGTCAGACGCTCCCACGCCGGATTGACCCAGGTGATTTTGGTGGACGAGTCGGTGGTGACGACGGCGTAGTCGCTCTGCTGCGCAACAACGGAAAGCATTTCGAGCTCGCGCGCGGTCGCGCGCTGCTGCGTGACATCGGTGAACGTTGCGACTGCGCCTCGGTGCTCATCCACGCCGTCGCGATACATCGGACGTGCGTTGACCGACAGCCAGACCAGTGTGCCGTCGCCCCGACGCACACCTTGCAGTTCGCTGTCGACATGCTCGCCATTCACCCGTGCCCGCACGATCGGGTGCTGGTCGCCTGAAATCGGTACTTCCAGCGGATCTATCGCGCACCACTCCGGGTGCATGGATGTGCGACCGGCGAGCTGGTCGCCCGTGAGTCCCAGTATGCGCTCGGCACTTTCATTCCACGCGACGATGCGCCCCTCAGCGTCCTGCACGACCATCCCTTCGGCCAGCGATTCAATGACCGCGCGATTACGCGCTTCGCGTTCGGCGAGTTCGCGCTGCATGCTCTTCTGCTCGGTGATGTCGTGCAGAATCGTCGAGATCGTCCGCACGCCGCCGTCAGCCCCGTAATGCGCGAGCACCGTCTGCAGCACCGGCCGCTCGTCGCCATCCACGCCGCGCAATGCCGACTCGCCCTGCCAGGCGCCATGTTCGATCGCGTACGGAATGCTCGTGTCATGCAGCTGGCGTGCGGCCCAGCTGGAGAAGTTGCGAAAAATCCGCCGCCAGTCGCTTCCGTGCTCGGACGGTTTGAGAATCTGGATTGCCGCCTCGTTGGCGTACTCCAGCTTTCCGTCCACCGAATACACGGCAACAGGATCTGGCGTCGCATCCATGATTGCCGACAGTCGTGTCAATTCGCGCGTCCGTCGCAACGAGGTTTCGCGCTGCTGTTCGAGCAACTGCTGCTGCAACAACAGCTCGTCGTGATGCCGGAGCAGCTCCTGGCGTTGCGCCTCGAGCTCCACATTGGTTGCAGAGAGTTCGTCCGCACCGAGCTGCATCTGCGCAGTCTGTTCGGCAAGGCGCACATTGTCTTGGCGCTGCGATCGCAGCAATGCGGCCAACGAACGCAAGGCCGGCCGGAACACGACGATGTGTGTCATCGCGAGCAGCAGCCAAAGCAGACAGGTGAAGGCCACCGTCAGGCTTTGCTGACGTACCATCTGTGCATGCTGGCGTTCAGCGAGACCAGCCGTGATTTCCTCGAACGCTCTGACAAAAGCAATCCGTTCCGATGCAAGCGTCGCGGCCGACGATCGGAGCTCGGCGTCGGTGCCGTTGCGTGCCGCAACGGCGAGCAGTTGGTCGACGGTCGAATCGATACGCGCGATGCTGGGTCCAAGCGACTGCAACTTGCGCTGTGTTTCTTCGGACGCGGCGGGCAGTGAGTCAGGGCCGCCGCCGGCCGACAGATGCATCCGATCCGCTCGCCATTCGTCGCGCACCCGACGCAGCTCTGCGGCGGTCTGCGCTCGTTCAGCAGGGTTGGCCAGCAGCGAATATCCGGTGGCGACCATCTGCTGCATCAGCATCGGCTGCCGACCAGCAACGTTCGCGCGCCGGCCGTCAGACGCCATTCCGCGAGCGAGCGACAGCTCGAAGTTGGTCCGAGCCAGTGCCAGCGCCGCAATTATACCAAACGCCGCGACGTATGTGCGGCTCAGGCGCCTCGCGGGAGACGATCGTTTCGCGGCTGGGACAGTGTCCATTCGCTCGTGCAGCGATGTCGAGCCGGCGCGACCCGCCGGGGTGTGGGGGGTCGGTTGGCAAACCCCCCCGTTCCCTCAATCATCGGTCGCACCATTTCATTGCTGAAGCCCGGGGACGGATTTGACCATTCCGTGAACAAATCAGGTTTCAGCCGCAACGCTCCCCTACGGAAGACTAAGCGACGGTGTCCGGCGCGCCGAAGGATAGACCAGCGCCGCACTTACCGGCGTGGATGGATGGGCCGCTTCGTACAGCGAAAGGGTGAGGGTGCCGAGCATAAGCGCGTGCCGCTCCAGCCGGCTGAGCGTCGCCGTCCCCTGTGCACTTCGCATGTCGGGGCCAAGCAGTCGGGCGATCACGCGTTGGTCCGATCCGGTGCTGGTGGTGAGGGCACCCGCGCGTCGAAGCACCACGGCCTGCACGGCGTCCACTGATGCACCACTCAGCGCGACTCGCCATACCAGAGTTCCGTCGACTTCGTCAAAGCGAAACGTGGCGCGCGCCGTTGCGCCGGTCCCCACCGCCGTCGTCGTGATTGCGACCGGTGTCGGTGCTCGGCCGTTCACCAATGGTGGCGCGCTGTGCGGCGCGCGCCGGCGACTGCCTGTCTGCTCAAACGCGTACCCGATCGAAACAAGCCGCGCATCGGTGAACGCGCGCCCAAGCAGTTCCATGCCGATCGGCAGTCCGTCGACCGTGAATCCCGCCGGGATGTTGAGTGCTGGGAGGCCGCTGTGTGCGCTCAGCTGGCAGGTGCTGCCAAGTTGGGCGTCGCCGATGCGCGTTGGCTTTTGACGGACCGTGGGGAAGACGAGTGCATCGAGTCTGAGACTGTCAAGCAGCGCATCGAATCGACGGCGCAAGATCGCTTGCTTGGCGATCGCACGACGGTGCACGTCGCTATCCAAAGTCACAGCAGAATCGACGGTCCGAAAACGCGATTCGAGTGCGCGATCGTAGAGTCCACCGTCGAGAATGTCGCGCATGGAATGCACCGGCGCGTTGGGAACCGTGCGCAAATATTCGATGAGATCGAACTTCGTTTCACTGTTGATCGCGCTGGAACCGGCCATCAGCGAGTCAAAATCAGCGACGTTGACTTCGATCACTTCGGCGCCATTCGCTTTCATCACTGCAAGCGCGCTCCGGATCGTGTCAGCGATTTCCGCGTCGGTGTCCACGAAGTAATTGCGAAAGACGCCCAGTCGTGCGCCGCGCAGCGCATTCCGATCGAGCGACGCGACGAAGTGCGTGGCGTGAGCCGACTGTACGAGTGTAACGGCATCTGCGGAATCGATGCCGATTGACGCATCGAGGGCGATCGCCAGATCGGTAGCCGTTCGCGCCAGCGGGCCGCCGATGTCCTGCGTGTGCGAGAGTGGAATGATACCGCTTCGACTCACCATGCCCTGCGTCGGTCGCAGTCCGAACAGATTGTTGAATGCAGATGGAATGCGTATCGATCCGCACGTATCAGAGCCCCACCCGACGGCCGCGAAACTTGCCGCGATCGCGGCTCCGGTCCCTCCACTCGATCCACCGGGGCAGCGTCCGAGGTCGTACGGGTTTTTCGTTTGCCCGCCCAGTGAACTGATGGAGGTGATCCCGGCGGCCAGTTCGTGCATGTTCGCTTTCGCGATGATGATCGCACCGGCGTCACGCAGACGCTTTACGACGAATGCGTCTTTGGCCGGCTGACTTGCCGCGAGCGCAAGCGACCCTGCGGTTGTCGGCATATCGCCCGTGTCATAGTTGTCCTTGAGAATGACGGGAATACCATGCAGCGGTCCACGCACGTGACCGGCGCGCCGCTCCGCGTCGAGGCGCGCTGCGTCGGCGCGAGCGTTCATGTTCACGCGGATGATCGCGTTGATGCGCGGCCCGGCGTGATCGTAGGCGGCGATGCGCGCGAGGTAGGCATCGACGATCGCCACCGACGTCGCCTTGCCACTGTTCATCGCCGCCTGCAAATCGCTCAACGACAACTCGGCGACTTCAAACGGAGCGCGCACGCCCGCAGTGGCCGTTGACGTCGCCCGCGGAGCAGCCGTCGTAGCGCGTTGCGCACGCATCAACTCCGGACTGATCGTCACCGACACACCAAGCAATGCCACCCTCAAAAACGACTGTGTAAAACGACGCATACGGTGGTGCCTCGCGCTGAGTCCATGGTTCACAAGAACGAACGAAATCCACGCCCATATCGTCGCACCTTGGCACCCGTTGCAGTAACCCCGGACTGCCTTTGCGCAGCACTCCGCCCACCATCTTCACCTCCGCCGGACCGGCCGTCCACGAAAACGGGGACCCTTTCGGATCCCCGTTCAACGCTTATACACCCGGTCGACCACTACCTCGCCCGGCTAGAACGCGGAAAGCATGTCCTCTTCCTCGAGGTCCGCCGTCGATCTCACGACCGTTCGCGACGCGCCTCGCACCACCGTCCTACGACCGTGCTTGCCTGCCGCAGGCCTCACTGCCGACGCACGCTGAACCGGCATGGAGGTCGACGCCAACTGGAACGCTTCGACAAGACTTTTCATCATCACCGTCTGACTCGCAAGCTCTTCGGCCGCACTCGCCGACTCTTCCGCATTGGCAGCGACCGACTGGGTCACTGTATTGATCTCGGCGACGGCCGTCGTGATCTGACTGATGCCGTCCGATTGCTGCGCACTCGCCGAGGCAATCGCTTCGACAACCGCACTCACACCACGCGCACGCTGTTGGATCGCTTCGAGCGTCGCGAGTACTTGGCCGTTCTTCGCTACACCTTCTTCAACCTTCGCCGTTGAGTGTTCGATCAACGCCGTCGTCGTGCGTGCGGCTTCGGCCGCGCGCAGCGCCAGTCCTCGCACTTCTTCCGCAACAACCGCAAATCCACGCCCTGCATCGCCTGCGCGCGCCGCTTCGACCGCAGCGTTGAGCGCCAGGAGGTTCGTCTGGAACGCAATCTCATCAATTGTCTTCACAATCCTTGCCGTCTGCATTGCACCATCGCGGATAGCCTGCATCGCGGCGGTGAGGTCGTGCATGCCCGTCACGCCGTCAGCAACACTCGCCAGCGTTTCCTGTGCGTGGTCACGGGCCTCTATGGCGTCCTTCGAATTCTGACGCGTCGTCGATGCCATTTCGAGCAGGCTTGCGGACACTTCCTCAAGCGCACCGGCCTGCTCCGACGAGCCCGATGCCAGCGACTGGCTCCCCGACGCAATCTGCGAACCAGCGGCCGACACCTGCGTCACCGCGCTCGACACTTCACTCAGCGCTTCATCGAGGGCATCCGCCGTCTGATTCATCGCTGTCTTGATGCGTGCGTGATCGCCGGCATAGTCCCCCTTCACACGGGCGCGCAGATCACGCTGCGCCCACAATTCCAGCACCGACGTCGCTTCTGAAATCGGCGAAAGCACGGCATCGAGCGTGTCATTCATGCCGTTCACAAGATCCTGGTATGTACCGCTGAACGCCGCCGCGTTTCCGCGCGCACTCAGACGTCCTTCTCGTCCTGCGGCCGCCAGCTCACGGGCCTCGGCCGTCACAGCGAGAATTGTCGTGCGCAACCGTTCGAACGACGCGCTCAGCGTGTCCTGCTCGGAGCGCAACACGACCGGCTTGGTGAGGTCACCAGCGCTGATGAGACGCGCCCCTTCAGCCAATGTCTTCTGCGCGTCGATCATCCGCGAGAACGATGCAGCCAGCCGCCCGACTTCATCAGCGCGTGCAATATCGATCTGCTGATCGAGGTCGCCGACAGCGAGACGGTCCGAGATACCGACCAGGCGCTCGATCGGCGTCGCGACCTGCGCTGCGATCCAGAGTCCGAGACCAATTGCCAGAATGACTGCGAGTACGACAATCGCGGCCAATGTCCACGTCGCACGCGAGGCCAGCGCGGTGTTCGCTTCGGCGACATCACTCGACCACTTGAGATTCACCGCCACCATTGCCGTCAGCAGGCTGTCCACACGCGCCGCGTTCCCTGAACCCGACTGAATCGATGCTACGCCGGCTGCAACGTTCCCTTCACGCAAGGCCGCCATCTGGGCAACGCGATCTTCCGCCGACTGCCTGAACGTCTCCTGCAAATACTTGAAGTTCGCCGAATCCGCCGCGTTGTAGAGCGTCGTCCCGTAAAGCGCGATGACCGAGTCGGCATGGGCCGTGGACGTCGCAATCTTATCGAGTGCCGCGGAACGCGCTGCCGGGTCGGTCGCCAATGCCGCGTCACGGACGTTCAGGCGCACGCTGCGAAAGGTGGCCTGGATGTCACCGATCTGCGCGAGTGGCAGCAGCATGTCGGCGAACAACGAGTGGTCGGCCTTGGCGAGCTTCTTCAGCTGCGTCGAACCGACGCCACCGACGAGCGCCGCCAGCAGGGCGACCAGTCCGAAACCCGACAGTAGTTTGCGGGAGATACGAAGATCAGCGAACCATTGCATCGGAGGTCTCGATGGTCACGCTGTGCGCGACCGGCTGAAAAATGTTGGGGGCGACGGAGGGGCAGGCCGTCATCTGTTTCTCGCGACGGCAGACACAGGGCCTGTTCAGAACGTCGGCCTCGCTTGGGCCTCACTCGTATTCAGCGTGTTAATGTCTTCATTACAGCTTTGTGATGATCCGGCCGATACTATGACGTGAGACGTTCGACGCCGACACGTCCATTGCGGAACTCGAGCGGACAACGGACATGCGCATTTTGGCGGTGGATGACGATCGCGACCTGCGGTCGTGGATTCAGAAGGTGCTGGGCGAGGCAGGCTACCACGTCGATGTCGCCGAAACCGCTGAAGAGGCGCGCGCACTCGGTCTTTCCGTTGCGTATGATGTAGTGCTGGTCGACCTCGACCTTCCGGATCGGAGTGGACTGAGCGTCGTATACGCGCTCCGTCGTGCAGGCCGTCAGTGTCCGATAGTGATCCTGACCGGCACCGACGATGAAGACGTGATCGTCAGCGGACTTGATGCGGGCGCCGACGACTATCTCGTGAAGCCCGTGCCGAATGGCGTCCTGCGCGCCCGTATCCGCGCGGTGTTGCGCCGTGCTTCGTCCAATGCGCTGGCCAACGATTCAGTCGTCTGCGGAAATATCTCGCTTCAGCGTTCGACGCGACGTCTTCGCATCGGCGAGTGTGAGCCGTCGTTGACCACGCGGGAGTTCGCGCTGCTCGAACACTTTCTGGCTCGTCCGGACGATGTCATCGCACGCTCCGATCTGCTGGAACGCGTCTGGAAAATGCGCTTCGACACGGCCACCAACGTCGTGGATGCAACCCTCTGTCGTCTGCGCGCCAAACTCGCCGCGGCTGGCGCAACTCCGGCCCTGACGACAGTTCGAGGACGCGGCTATGTGCTCACGGCGCCGTCGCCCTCACATTCCCCGGCACGTTCACTGACCGCTGTCGTCGACGCTGTAGGCGCAGCCTGAGCTTCTTGGTTCAGTGTCTGGGCGCGTCGAGGACGGCGCGCACCACCGAGGCGAGCGCGGTGCGTGTGAACGGTTTGTCGATGAACGGTGCGCCCGACGCTGTCACGCGACTATGCAGGCCGGCGTCGGCGGTGTAGCCGGACATGAAGAGCACGCGCAGCTGCGGACGTGTTGCGAGAACGGTGTCCGCGACTTCCCGACCGTTACGCTCGGGAAGGACGACATCAGTGAGCAGGAGATCGAGGGCTCCCTGGCGCGCCGCAGCGAGTTCGATCGCTTCAGTGCCGCCGCTGGCTTCGAGCACAGTGTAGCCGCGCTCGACGAGAATGCGTCGCGCAAGCAACCGCACATGCGGTTCGTCTTCAACGAGCAGTATGGTCTCGTCGCCACCCATCGCCAGTGCAGACGTCGCGATTGTTCCGTCATCTGCGGCGGCCTCGACCAACGTGGCTGGCAAGTAGATGCGAAAGGTTGTCCCCGTGCCGACTTCGCTCTGCACCAGAATGTGCCCCGCCGCCTGGCTGACGATACCAAATGCGGTGGCAAGCCCGAGACCCGTTCCCTTCCCCGCTTCCTTGGTGGTAAAGAACGGCTCGAAAATACGGGCGACCGTTTCTTCGTCCATGCCGGCGCCGGTATCGCGCACAGCCAGCACCGCGTATTTGCCAACGTGCAACTCGGGAGTGAACGCGGCGCCGATTTCACCAACCGTCACGGATCCGGTGCTGATTTCGATCGCGCCACCGTCCGGCATGGCGTCGCGTGCGTTCACCACAAGGTTGACGAGCACCTGCTCCATCTGACCAGCGTCGGCGAACACCGGGACAACCTCACTCGCACTCGATAACGTCAGCGTGATATCGGCACCGATCAATCGCCGCAGCATCTTGTCCGTGCCGCGCACCATCTGCCCGAGATCGAGCGGCGCCGGTCGCACCACCTGACGCCTGCTGAAGGTGAGCAATTGCGTTGTCAGTGAACGCGCGCGTTGTACTGCGTCCGCGATATCCTGAACGTCAGCGTGAAGCTGAGTGCCCGGTTCCGTTTCGAGCTGCGCAAACTCCGCGGCCGCACCGATCACCGTCAGGAGATTGTTGAAGTCGTGCGCAACACCGCCGGCCAGCCGACCGACTGCCTCCATTTTCTGCGCGTGGCGAAATGCGTCCTCAAACAGACGGCGACTTGTGACGTCCACGATCGCCCCCGCACGTCGCTGAGCAACGCCGTCTTCATTGAAGAAGACGCGCGCGCGCACACTTACCCACCGCACCACGCCGTCCGGCAGCAGCAGTCGGTATTCAAGTTCACGCCCTTCGCGCCCGGCCAACTCGGCGCGAAAGAACTGCCGGACCTGATCGCGATGCTCGGGGTGAATGCGTGCGCGGAACTCCGGGATCGTGACGGATTTGGTGCCGACCGGAAAGTCGAAGATCTGCCGCGTGACCTCAGAGATTTGCGCCGTCTCGTTCCGCAAATCCCATTCGATCGTGCCCATGCGCGCTGCGTCAAGCGCTACCTGTAGCCGATCTTCACTCTCGCGGAGCGCCTGTTCGGCCAGGTCGCGCTCGGCCGCCTCGCGTATCCCAACTGTCGCCAAGAGCAACAGATCCGCGAGCGAATCGATCATCGCGCGCTCTTCGGCCAGAAACGGCCCTTCAGCTGCTTGAGGCACGACCGCCGTGTACTGCACCTCGATGCTACCGGGTGGCGTATCGTCCGCGTCCCAACCGGCGCGAAGCGTCGGATGTCCCGCAACGAATCCTGCGGTCCTCGCTTCGAGCGTGCCAATGCGCACGCGCGCCTGCGTGATGTCAGGGAACTGAAAGGCAGGCGGCAATAGATCGGCAATGTCCTGCAGCAGATCCTGTAAACTGTCCTTACCAGCGCGCAGCAAGCGTCGCGAGAGCGCGTAAAACGCGTTGAGTTCCTTGATCCGTTCGCCGATCGCGTGATTCAGTCGGCGCAACTCAGTCGTGTCCTCGACCATCAGGATGACATGCTCAACCGAGCCATCGGCGCGCCGCACCACAGAAACGGAAAGCTTTCCCCACAGCAGCGAACCGTCGGCGCGGACATAGCGCTTCTCGATCTGGTACGCGTCGCGCACGCCGAGCATGAGCTGCTCACGCAATGCGAGATCGATCGTCAGGTCATCAGGATGCGTGATGTCGACGATCGTTTTGCCGACCAACTGCGCCCGCGTGTAACCGATCATTTCGCACAGCCGCGGATTGACGTGCTCCAATTCGCCCGCCGGTGCGACCAGCGCGATACCGATCGCGGCAGACTCGACGATCGTGCGAAACCGCACATCGGCGTCGGGCGCGGCTACGTCAGCGTACTCAGAATTGACCACGGCGCTCGGATCAGGGGACTCGCGTTCGGATCGGTCTGCTCTCCCGTCCCGCACATATTATCGAATGCCGAGGGCCAATACTCCAGCCTTTTGCTCCCCAACGGAATCTCAGACGGTCATCGCGTCCACCGATAAAGCCTTGCCGTTGGCGCCGACTCATCGGGATCGACGCGCCGGCGCAGGCCGTGGTTTGCCCCAGAGCGAGTGGCGCCACCGACCCCGCTAGGCGTAAAGTCGCACCGACACCGCCCTTGGCTCGTCCACCGTCTCGATCCTGAGCTCAACTGCGTCGACGGTGGTTGGCGCGATCCGCCGCAGTTGTCGAAAACCAACCGTCGTACCACGCGCCAGTACGGTCTCGGCCGCGCCCGTTGCACTCCGGGCTACCAACGACCACGCCGACACCCGCTGTCCCCGCGCCACCTCCTCGCGGAGGTCAATCACACTCACGCGCTCAGCACCATGGAAGCGCACCGTGCGCACCGCAGACCGCGCACCAGTCACACGCCACGACGTCTGCCGCTGTGGGAGAGCACGCGCGAATGTGGCGTCGAGCGCAGCACGCATCCCCGCCAACCGCGATACGTCCACGTCATGCATCAGGCCATCATGCGTCGGCGGCACGTTCAGCAGCAGCTTGGAATTGCGTCCGACGCTCGTGAAGTACAACTCCATCAACTGGTCGACAGTCTTCACACGCGCATCTTCAGCGGTGTGATGAAACCACCCCGGTCGGATCGACACATCGGTTTCACCCGGTCGCCACACCGTGCCATCCGCGTGCCCTTCCTGCAGTGCCGTGATCACGCCATCGCCACTCGCGCCGATGAACGGCACCGACTCAGGTCTGATCGTGCTCCAGTTCGTCTCGCCGGCGACACCGCGTTCGTTTCCGATCCAACGCACATCCGGACCTGCATCGGAAAACATGACAGCCTTGGGCTGCAGCTTGCGCACCAGCGCCCAATTGCGCGGCCAATCGTAAACCTGTCGTTTGCCGTTGGGCCCTTCACCATTCGCGCCGTCAAACCACACTTCACTGATCGCACCATACTGCGTGAGCAACTCGGTCAGCTGCGCGATGTAGATGTCGTTGTAGCGCGGCGAATCACCATACGCCGGATGATTCCGATCCCACGGTGAGCAATAGAGACCGGGCTTGAGTCCCTCTGCGCGACACGCGTCGACAAACTCGCGCACGACATCTCCCGTCCCATTCTTCCACGGGCTCGACG
>JBKJTE010000118.1:0-12575 GCA_046590495.1 Gemmatimonas sp.
GGATCGCTCAGAAAATCGCTGTCGTCGATTTCGGGCTGAGCTTCGTTTGATCGTGCATTGATCCTGCGCCATTGCCCGCTCGCCGTGGATTTTGCGAGTGCGGCGAGAGCAAAAGAAACGAGCGCCGGCGAAAGATCGCCGGCGCTCGTTTGTCGTTACGAAGAACTTGCTGCTGTGGAACTAGATCCCTGGCGGACGCGGCTTGGCCGTGCGGTCACCGCCGCCTGATGATGCGCCACTGCTGGATGACGAACCGCCGGACGAACTGCTGGATGAGCCGCCGCTGTAGCCACCGCCGGAGCTTGAGCTGGGTGCGGATGCCCGCGGACCGGCCGAGCGATCATACGTCGGAGACGCGTCGCGCGAGGACGCACCACCCGACGAACTGCCGCTACCACGCGTGTAGCCAGCGCCATTCACTGCACGACCTTTGGGCGGCGCTTCGTAGTCGCCGCGGTTCACGATCACGACCTGGGGTGAATAGCCGCCGGAGCCATAGTAGTACGGATAACCGTAGCCTGAGCGGAAGTTGTAGTCGTAGAACGACGAACCGTAGTACCGCCCGATGCCGAGTCCGTACAGGTAGCTGTTCATCCCGTACGTGCCGTAGAGGCCGTAATCGATCGGCAGGTAGCCGTAGGTATTGAGCGGGAAAGGACGACCGTTGGTGATGTTTGACGCGGCGACCGTATTCACTCGGTCGATTGCGCGTCGGTTGCCGGCCTTGCTCACCACGAAGGCTTTCGGGTTGGAGAGCGCGACCATCAAGTCGAGCATGCGTGGCGGCAGGCCCGCGTCGGCAAGCTTTATGAGTGATTTGGCGTCGAGTACAAAGCCCTGACCGACTTCGGTGAGCCATGCCTCCGCGACCGCAGCGTCAACGTGCTTTGAGACATCGAGCACGTCTTCCGCAAGCACTTCGCTGCTGGCGCCGAGGCGTGCCGTCTGAGCGGCAAAGCCAGTTGGCGGGATGAACGACGGTGCGCCGTCGATCGAGTCGATGCGGGCCGCTTCAAAGAGCGCGACTCGCACGCCGGCGCTGCCGGAGACGTTGACCCCATGCACCTGCAGGAATTCACCGGCTGGTGACATTGCGAAGATGCCGCTGCTCTTCCGCACGGCACCGCCCGCGCAGGTGAATTCGGAGCGCATGGCGACGCGATGTGCGTTGGGGGCCCAGGTTGCCTGTTCCCAGCCATCGCAACCGTCGCGCGTCTTGTTGACTTTCGATCCGGTCACGTCGAGGCGTTCGGTGGAGACCGTCTTGCCTTGGAGGACGGTGCTGATGTTGACGCCGGCGCCGGTCGACGCGGGCGTCACGCACACCAACTGGGAGTTGGTCAGGCCGACGCCATCCGACCCTGGGGCCGACGTCTGAGGGGCCCAGCAGCCAAGCCACGGCGTCCAGCGAGGGTCGACCGTTTGCGCCGACAGCGCGCCGCTGAGTGTGACTACGCCCACGCCCAAGGCGATGAATCGCGCGAATGTCGCTGCGCGGGAATTCGTAAAAGCACGCATGGCGCGTCTCCTAGAAGCGAACGGTGAGGCCAACATTGGCGGAGAGCCCCGACAGGTCGATACGGTTGAACCCTTCGAACGATTTGTTCATCGTGGCGCGCGCATAGTCATAACGCGCTTCGGTCGTGAGGCTCAGGTGCGGCGAGAGCGAGTAGTCGATTCCGCCCGCGCCGTAAGCCATCGGCGTCCAAGCCGATGAACTCAGGTCGGAGGCAAACACGTCGAGGGTCTGGAAGTCGACAAAATCGCCCGCCTGTCTAAAGCTGTACCACATTGCACCTGCGCCGCCAGCAACGTACGGCGTGAACTTGGACGGGATCCAGGCGAGCCGGCTGAGTGAACGTCCCGGAGGGGAGAGGAAATACTTGAGGCCCGCGGATACCGGAGTGCGACGAAACGTGGTGCGTTGCGTGATCGGCAGGTCCTTATTGTCGACCCAGTCGCGGAATTCGGAGTCGACGTTTCGACCTGTCGAGGCGACACCGAGCTGCAGATCGAGACGGTCGCCGAGTCGGATTCCCAGATCTGCCCCAACCGACGCACTCCTGAAGTCGCCTTTGCCGACCGTCAGCTGCTTCGTTGAAAAGGAGAACACGTCACTGCTGGCTGTCGGGCTGGCGAATCCGCCACGGAGCGTGAACGTCACGTGCGGCCTACCGAACAGGTAGCCGTTTCCACTGGACTGCGCGTGGAGCGCTGCGGGGGCCGTTAGCACACAGGCCACCAACACAGCCATTCGGGACTTCATTGTTTGCCTCGCGAGGGGCAGGTGGGATAGCGCATAGAGAGCTGAGCTCTCCAACCTCTACCCATACCAATCCTCACCGCGAAAAGGTTCCTCGCAAGCTGAAAATTCAATGAATCCCGCTCCGCCGGTCCCTGCATTCACGCGACTCGCGGCCGCCCTGATGAAAAGCCACTGCGCCGGTGCGTCGTCGGGTCGACGGAAAAAAACCGCTGGTGTCGAAGCGAGCGAGGCAAGTCCAACCGCTCATGCCTCCTGCGTGTGAAAGCGTTTGAGCACCGATTCGGTCTGACGCGAGCGTTCAGCGGCGGGCCAATTGAGCTCGGCGCCCATGACGTGCGCAATGCGCTCGATGGCGAGCATGCCCGGGCTACCGAGTGTGCCGAGTCCGAGGCGGCGGAAGATGACATCATCGAGTGTCAGTGCCATCTCTTCACGCACGGCGAGGAGCACCTCGGCCATGTAGTTTGGCCTGCCGGCGATGATCAGCTCGTGACCCGAACGTGCGTTCATGAGTGCGATGACGTCCGGGAGTCGTGAGCCGTGGCTCCGCGCGAGATCGTAAATGGTATCGCCGGAGAGCTGGGGATTGTTGGTCTGCGCATCAGCGACGAACGCAGCGAAGGTGGAAAATCGCCCCAGTGAGCCGCCGGGCAACGGTTCGCGGTGCGTGCGGGTACGCGGAATGCGTTTGCCCAACTTTGTCGCTGCGATCGACACCACGCGGTCCGCCGTTCTGCGCGCGGTGGTCCACTTGCCGCCCATCGTGCTGATAAGCCCTTCAACGCCGTCGACCCTTGCGTGATCGACGATCTCCAGCTGTCGACTTGCGCCGTATGTGCTCCGATTGTCTGCGGACGTCTCGATGAGGGGCCTAACGCCGGCGTAGAAATGCACGACATCGGCGCGTGTGAGTCGTGCACGCGGAAAGTGACCGTTCACCTCGTCGAGCAGCTGTTCGACATCGCCTTCTGTCACGCCCACTGCGTCGGGAAGGCCATTGTACATCGTGTCTGTCGTACCAACGAGGCTGTAGCCGCGCCACGGAATGACCATGAGGTTGCTGCCGTTCGACGTCTGTGTTACGACAGCGTTGGCGCGCGTCAGGCGCTTCACGACGAGGTGCACGCCTTTCGAGCGTCGAATGCGCGGACTCCGATCGGCGTTGCTCAAGAGCCCAAGGACACTGTCCACCCACGGCCCAGTCGAGTTGATCACCACGCGGGCGCGCACTTCGTGCTGAGCGCCGCTGATTTCGTCGCGCACGACGGCGCCACTCACCGCGCCGCGCGCACGAAGAAATCCGGTGACCGATGCATGGTTGGCAACGACGGCGCCATGCCGGACCGCGTCGATGATACACTCAAGTCCAAGTCGTTCGGGTGAGTGCATCTGACATTCGTGATAGACGAGTGCGCCCTGCAATCCCTCGGTGTCGAGGAACGGTTCTAGCGCCAACGCGTCGTCGCGCGAAAGCAGTCGATGCGACGGTAGCCGACTGGTGGGGTCGCGAAACCAGCTTTTGTCGTACGCCAACAGGTCGTAGAGCGTGAGTGCTGCGCTCAATCGCCAGCGGCCCCAGCCAGCGTCACCATACAGTGGCAGCACGAACGATAAGGGGCGCACCAGGTGTGGTGCAATTTGTTGCCAGACCCGGCGTTCGTGCAGCGAAGCGCGAATGAGTCCGAGCTCGCCCGTCTTGAGATACCGCAAGCCTCCATCCACCAGTTTCGATGTTGCTGCCGACGTCGCGTGGCTGAAGTCGTCCTGCTCGACCAACATGACGGTAAGGCCGCGCATCGAGGCATCGCGCGCGATACATGCGCCGGTGATGCCACCACCGATGATCAGCAGATCGAAGAACTGGTCGCGCGTGGCGTCGAGGCTGCGCTGCACGGGGAAGCTGGTGTGAAAGGGAATGGCGCTCGAACTCCTGGTACCGATCCCAGCCATAAAAACAATTGATCCACTACGTGCGCATTGGGTCTTTCACCGGTACATTCGCGATATCGGCGACTGCTCGTACAACGATACAGCTAGAGATTCAGATACAGCGCGTGCCCCATCACCGCCACACCTGAGGGAATATGATGTCACCTTGCTCGCTGCTCCGCTTCGCCGCACAACGTCGCACCGTTCGCCACCTCGCACTGAGCGCGTTGCTTGCTTTACCGGCTGTACCGCTCTCGGCACAACAGCATATCTACAACTTGAACGGCTCATACGCCGACGTGTATGGCGGGCCCAGTCTGTCGCCGATTGGTGGTGTGTTCACGTCGAGTGGATTCGTCTTTGCCTTCAACGAAGGCCTGAGTCTGACCGGCGTCGTTGGCTCGACGTACACGATCGCGGTCCGATCGGCCTTTGACGATCTCACCGGCTGGCGCCGCATGATCGAATACCAAAGTCGCACCTCAGACAACGGCGTATACAGCTACAACGGACAGGCAAACTTCTATCCGTACCAGCTTGCGTCGAACCAGGTCTATTTGTCGGGGCTATTTGCGCTGTCCATCTTCACGCGCGACGCGACTGGCCTCTTTTCAGCGTACGTAGACGGGAACTTTCAGTACTCGTTCCTCGACACCAATGGCGATGGGCTCGTCGATGCCGGCAACACCGTCAACTTCTTCCAGGACGATCTGGCGGTCCCCAATGAAGCATCGTCCGGCGTCGTGAACTACATCGCGACGTGGGACTACGCGTTGTCCGCAGGTGAGGCCGCCACGTTCCAGCCCAGCGTCGTTCCTGAGCCGGCGTCGCTCGCACTCGTCGCGGTCGGGATGGCGGGTGTGCTGGTCGCGGTGCGCCGACGCAAAGGCTCGCAGGGAGCGCCGTGAGAGGTACGTCGACTTGAACTGATGATGCAAACGGGGACCCGCTCTGGGTCCCCGTTTGCTATTCGTGATGCAACTGCGATCGAACCAAGTATCAGAAGCTGAATGCGAAGCTACCGAGCCAGTACGAACCGTACGATGGCGGCGCGACGACTGTCTTCCCGGCAACGGTGCTCAAAAGCGGAACGAGGGCGTCGAATGCGTAGCCGTGCACTTCATGACGTTCGAGGCGAATCAGCGCACCACCGCCAATGCGCCACGTGCCGCCGAATGCAAGGTCACGCGTTGCAATGACGTCAACATTCACAAGTGGTGCCGCCTGGAAGATGCGATTGTTGGTGACGCTCAACTCCGACATCACATCGAGTTTCTCGGAGATGTTGAGCACACCTTGAACCGCGCCACTCTTGCGGTCCTGATTTGGTCCGCGTCCATAAATACGCAGTCCTTCAGCCCGCAGTGTGGTGCGCGGAACTGCGTGGGTCTCAGCCGAAAACAGCATTTCCTGTCGCACGCCATAGACGCGCGCTGAGTCGATGCGATAGTCGGCGAAGTACCCGCCGAGTCGCGTTTGCTTGGGGAGATGGAGCCAGATCTGCGCGCCCTTGAGTGCGTTGCCACGGAATGCGCGAATGGAATTGCCGGTTGCGGTCACAACCTGCGTGCGCACTTCATTGCTGCCACCAAAGGCATTCAGTTCGACCTTGGTATCGCCAAGATGCACCGTGCGGGCGAGCACGACGCCGTCGACCGTTTCACGTCCTTCCCCGTAGATCTCGAACGACGGGCGGAAGAAGGGGAGTACCGTGCCGACGAAGCGGATTTCGTTGAACAGACCGCGCGGCATCGGGTTGCGACCGACCTTGACCGTGCCCCAATCACCACGACGCTGCCAGTACGCCCACTGCAACGACACTTCTGGAAGTGCAGCCTGCAGCGGACTCACGCCGATGCGACGATTCACCAACTGCACGACGAACTGGTCCTTGTTTTCCAGACGATAACGAAATTGCAAGGCCGCGTTGCGATAGTCGAACGTGCCGAATGATGGAATGCCAAGGATTGGCAACTTGCCCGATACGCCAGCGCCGGCGTTAATCGCTGCATGAAACTCGAACGCTGTCTCGCCAGTCTGTGCGCTGGCAAAGGCGGGCATTGCGACCGCAAACAGCGGCAACAATGCGAGATATCGGCGACGCATTGGGGGAGTGGGGTTGTAGGAGTGGAAACGCATCTCTCCCTGAGGATCGTCATCACCGTACCGGAACTTCACATTTGACCCTCGGCACCCCTGAATCCCGAAAATGACCGAATTGCGCGCCTACTCGTCTGTACCGCAGTGACCTTGCACCGCCATTGATGCGCCCCTCACTCAGCCATGCCACAACTTGATCGTATTCTGTCGCGCCTCGATGGTGGTGCGGCCAGTGAAGTCGTGCTCGAGGCGGATGCCCCAATCCGTTGCGTCACGCCATCAGGACTGCTGGCTGTCACCCAGCAGCTGCTGAGTCGCCAGCAGGTGCTGGCGCTTGTCGCGGAAATCGCGTTGCCGGCCGAACGGGCATCGGTGAATACGGGCTTGAACGTGCGCGTGCAGTATGCGCTCAATGGGCAGAGCTACGCGTTTGCGCAGGACGCTGCCTCGTCCACGCTCAGGATTGTGGCGCGTCGTACAACCCTCGCGGCGCCCGAAGTGGCCGCCGCGTCCGATGCGCTGTCGCCCGCAGCGAGCGCGCTTGCCGCGGGTACACCGTCTGTCCCGGCGCCGGTCGGGCGTTTGCCCGCGGATACACCTGCGCCATCAGACGACGAAGAACGTGCTGGAGGAGAGGACGGGGAACGCCGGGTGTGGAGGCGTCGCGCGGCCGATCAACCATTTGGTCCGTTCGCCTCAGCGGCCGCAGCGAAGGAGGCGATGGAGCGGCTGTTGCGATTGCAGGTGACGCGCAAGGCGGCCGACCTGCACCTTCGTATCGGCGAGCCGCCCATTCTGCGCACCGGTGGAGATCTCGTTCGCGTTGAAGGGGAGAGCGTGCTCGACGAGGCTACGCTCGCCGCGATGCTCCGGTCGGTGATGCCGGAGAAGAATACGGCTGAATTCGATGCCCACTGGGACACCGACTTCGCACACGAGATCGCGGGGCTGTCGCGCTATCGCGTGAACGTCTTCAAAGATCGGAATGGCGTTGCATCGGTCACCCGCACGATCGCAAGTGAGACTGTCACGGTCGAACAGATGGGTGTGACGCCCGAAGTACAGCAGCTGTGCAACCTCACCAAGGGCCTTGTGCTCGTCACCGGCCCGACGGGCTCGGGCAAGTCGACGACGTTGTGCGCGCTCATCGATCTCGTGAATCGCACGCGGCAGGATCACATCATCACGATCGAAGATCCAATCGAGTTCGTACATCAGAGCAAGAAGTGTCTGATCACGCAACGCCAGGTTGGCGTGCACACACAATCGTTCAAAAGCGCACTGCGTGCGGCGCTGCGTGAAGATCCGGACATTATCATGGTCGGGGAACTGCGCGATCTCGAAACGATTGCCATCGCACTGGAAACCGCGGAAACGGGACATCTTGTCTTCGGCACGCTGCACACGTCGACTGCGGCATCGACGATCAATCGCATCGTCGACCAGTTTCCGGCCGACCGTCAGGATCAGATCAAGGTGATGCTCGCCGAGTCGTTGAAGGGTGTCATTTCGCAGACCTTGTGCAAGAAAGTCGGCGGTGGACGTGTTGCCGCGCGCGAAATTCTGCTTGTCAACAAGGCCGTCAGTTCCATGATTCGCGAAGGCAAGACCGTGCAGATCAACAACATTATTCAGACGCAGAAGAAACTCGGCATGGAGACGCTCAACGATGCCTTGCTGAATCTTGTGAAAAATGGTTCGGTCGAGCCGGTCGAGGCCTACAACAAGGCTGTCGAGAAGAAAGACATGGCCCTCAAGCTGCGCGCACTCGGGCATGACATGACGGGGCATGCGAGCGAGGAGTAGCCGGTAATGATGCAGCCGTGAGGTGGCGGTCTATCGCCGCGCGACAAAGCGCCGCATAGTATGGGTAGGCAGGTGCCAGAAGTGCCCCCCGAGTGCTCCCTCCAGCCCGGCCCCCCTCCTATGCCTACCTCGCGGTGGTTGTCGCGCCTTGGCGCGATGGTCGCAGTCAGCTCGTCCTCGCTTGCTGCGCAGGCGAAACCCGCTGCACGTGCCGCGAAAGCGGCCGGAACGACGGCCGCACCCGTCGTCACGATCGAAGCGATGGATTTCGCCTTCAAGGTGCCCGCAACTGCGCCGGCAGGGCTCGTTACGATCCGACTGCAGAACACCGGAAAGTCCCTGCACCATGCCCAGCTCGCGCGCATGAATCCCGGCCAGACCATCGCCGAGTTCATGACGCAGCTGCGGAAGACTCCGGGGTCGGTGAATTGGCGCGAAAGCGAAGGCGGTCCCACCGCCGCGATCGGCGGGCAGGTGCTCGAAATGCAGATGATTCTCGCGCCGGGTACGTATGCCGTCTGGTGCTGGATTGCGTCCGACGATGGGTCGCCGCACTACATGAAGGGG
Organism: Gemmatimonas sp.; assembly: GCA_046590495.1. Classification (GTDB taxonomy): domain Bacteria; phylum Gemmatimonadota; class Gemmatimonadetes; order Gemmatimonadales; family Gemmatimonadaceae; genus Gemmatimonas. Next base: position 8,669 of record JBKJTE010000118.1, read on the forward strand.
ATGTACAGCAAACTCGAAGTGCCCGGGCCTTCACCCGCGCGTGCTACCGTCTCAAGGGGCGACGTGAAGGTGACGCTCTCCGACTACGAATACGCGATCACCCCCGCGCCGACGGTCGGTATTCAAACATGGCGCATCGAAAATCTTGGACCGCAGTCGCACGAGGTTACGCTCGTGAAACTCGATCGGGGCAAGACAGCGCTCGACGTCGTGAAGTGGATGGAAGACGGTCAGCGCACGGAAGCTCCGGGACGCATGGTCGGCGGCACGGCATCGATCGCGCCGGGACGCGCCGTCACGTCACGAATGGACTTGAGTCCGGGCGAGTACGCGCTGCTTTGCTTCACCCCCGATCACCTCAAGGGGACCGGCAAACCGCACGCCGACATGGGGATGATGAAAACGATCTCGGTGCGCTAGCGACGCCTCGCGGTCATGGCACGATCCCTTTCGTCGGCAGAATGGGGCGCACGGGCACCACGGGAATACCAAGCTCAGCGGCCGTCGGCAGCGTGCGATCGCGATACCAGCGCTGACGCGCCTGATGCACTTTGTCAGCGCGTGAAATCCAGAGCTGCTGCGACTGATCAAAGCGCGCGGTCACGTTGTTGAGCCAATACGATGTGTTCTCGCGTCCCCACGCCTGCTCGTACATCGACTTCACAACGCCGTACTCGTCTCGGAGATCCTGCAACCGACCGTTGATTCCGGTGATGTCCGCGAGATCGCGCGTCGGTACAGTCGCCGCAATGGTGTCTGTGTTCGCGGCATAGGCGCGCGCATACATCTCCGCGACTTCCTCGGCAAACTGGAATTTCATGCCGATGAGATTGGTGCGACGCGCGCCCAGTTCGATGGCCGCGATCGCGTCGGTCTCACGAAGCGGCTGCGATTTGCGCGCCGCGTGCAAATCGAGCAGCGCACCTTCTGCCAGCAAACGGACTTCGCGCAACACCGGCTTGGTTTTCTCCGTAACGAACCGCCCCTCGGCGCTCCACGGGTCAAGCCAGAACAGATAGTCGCTCGCGTCCCCGACACTCACTGATTGCAGCAGCTTGTGCGCGGCGGTCAGCTTGCGTTGCGCGTCGTTGATACGTCCGGTGGTGTCGCCGTGGAAGGTTCGTGCGTACGATGCTTCAAACCGTGGAATGCTGCTTTCGCCTGGCTGCCACGCGGCAGCAGCGCCAAAGAGCACACCGTACCACGCCTGATTGAAGATCGCTTCGCCATCGTCATCCCAACTGGTATTGAGCATCCCCGTAGAGCCGAGTCGCTGACCGTCGCGGACAAAGTTGCGGATGTTCGTGAGCATGTTCGCGTTGTTCGGGTAAACGCGATTCCAGTTGTTCACGCCGGGTGCGACCCACGTTTCGATGCCCGCATCGCGAAATGGTGTCAGATAGCTGTCATACGAATCCTTGGGATCGTACCACCACGCGACGGCAATCATGTTCTTCGGCAGCGTCTTCGCGAGATCCGGATGATTCATCGCAACGTCACCCCAAAAGAGCAGGCGCTTGTTCAGCGGCTTGAGCTCCTGCGCGATTTTTGTCACGAAGTCCACATAGACAGCACCAACGCCTTCGCGCGCGTCCTTCCCAAGCCGCTTCCCTTCAGACTCCACGCGTTCTTTTGTCTGTCCTCGGCCCAACTCAAACGTTTCATCGGCGCCGATGTGCAGGAACTGACTCGGAAACAGTTTCGCAATTTCGGCGAACGTCTGTCGTACGAACTCCATGCTGCCGGGTTGCGCAGGCGCGAGCACGTGGCCGTGCGGTGTCTCGCCGAGTGGCGAGTAGGTCTCCCACTTGAGCAGGTGATGGAGGTGGCCGAATGCTTCCTGTTCGGGGATCACGTCGATGTACAACGTCTTTGCATAGGCGACCAACTCGCGGATGTCGGCGTCGCTCATGTGATCGCCCGGCGGTGCCGCCAGCGGATACGACTCGTACGCAAGCGTGTGTTCGAAGTACGGCGAGTAGACGTTCAGCTTGTATGCGGCCAGCGTACGAAGCTGCTGTTTTTGAAACGCGAGGGTCGGAATGGGGCCGCGTGAAAGGTCGTCGTGAAAACCACGCCAACGCATCGCCGGCCAATCACGGATACGCGCGCCAAGAATTGATGCCGTAGCGCCTGTGTCCTGGACCAACTGCTGAAGGGTCTGCACGCCGTAAAAGACACCAGCATCGGTCTTGCCAATAATGTCCACGTTCGATCCTTCGGCAACGACCACGTAGCCTTCTGTCGTCATCGCACTGTCAACGCGAAGTCCGGTCCGTTGCAGCAGACGATCGGCCGCCGCGTCGCCGACGCGGTGCAGCGTCAACGTGATCGTGTTCGCGCCCGCGCTGGTTGCGACGCGCACATGTCGCGCGCGCAAGGCATCGCGGAGTTGTGCTGCGGTTACACGGTCGGCCGCGCGCGTCGATGGCTCGAGATAGAGTCCATTCCGCAACGACATGCGCGAAGCAACGGTCAGCTCGCGCGGAGCGGGGATGAGCGTGTAGCCGGCCGCAATTTCAGGCGGCAGGGGTGTGGGCGCCGTGATCGGGTTCTGCGCGCGAACTGTGGACAGGGCCGCGATCGACAGCAGCGAAAGAAATCGGAGACGAATCATCCGTTCATGCAACGACGAAGGGCCGCCGCGGTCAAGCCGCGACGGCCCTCTTGTCCTGTGCCAGCTCGAGACAATGCCCGAACCGGAACCCGATTTACCGGGCGTCGATCAGGAGATCGTTTGCCCAGGCCGAGCCGGCAAAGGGACGGGATTTAGACAATTGATCACCTCCTGAAACAAAGGGTGGGACTTCGGGCGGAAACCGAGATCCTGCAAGGCGTGCAACTGCATGTGCAACCACTGTTTCGACTGCGATCGCGGCGCTCCTCCGCGAGTTCCGTCATCCTAGGGACGTTGTTCGCTCGGCGCAAGCAGAAACTTTCCGACACTCGGCAGGCTGTACCGTTTTTTGTGATGCTTTTCGAGGCAGTTGATTGCCGTTCGCCTCACGCCGGCTCAACATTTCAGGCACCGGAACCGTACCTCGCGTGTCCATCTCACACGTTCCGTCCCTGAGACTCCTGCCATGAACACTGTTTCCACACAGCGTCGCGCCCGCGCCGCTTTTCTCCTGTCGTTGGTCGCGCTTACTCCGTCGCTCGGTGCTGCGCAGCGCGGTGGCGGACGCGGTGGCGCTGCCGATGCGCCCGCTGACGCTGCCCCGATGCCGCGGCTGCCAAAGGGGCCGCGCGCGATGATGCTGGCTGATTGGTACCGCGTGAACAACATCAGTTCGCCGGCCGTGTCGCCCGACGGGAAGCGCATCGCGATGACGGTGACGACGGTCAAGGAGGCGGAGAATCGCCGTCACAGCGAAGTGTGGGTGGTAAACACTGAGGGTGGTGAGCCGCAGCGTTGGACGGCGCCGAGCACGGAGAGTTCGAATCCGCGCTGGTCACCTGATGGCAAATACCTGTTCTTCAATTCGGCGCGCACCGGCGGTCGTGGCAACACATGGGCGATCCGACTCGATCAGCCGGCTGGTGAAGCGATTCAGGTCGACACCTATCCCGAGGGCTCGATGCCCCCGAGTCATGCGTTCGCCGTGTACAGCGGACCGGCGCGCGCCGACTCGGCATCACGCGCGGGCGATCCGTTTGCGCGCATGCAGCCGATGGCCAAGCCGACATTTGAAGCAATCACGCGTCCGGCTGATCCCCTGCGCTTTGATGGCCGGCACGTCACCGACATGTCGTACAAGGTGAATGGTGCGGGCTTTGTGCCGGGGCGCGCGGCGGGCCGTACCTGGCGTCCGCAACAGATCTGGACGCAGGCCGCGGGCGACACGGCGAAGAAAATGTTGACGAACACCAAGTACTCGCACCGGTCGCCGACGGTGTCGCCTGACGG
>JBKJTE010000102.1:0-2730 GCA_046590495.1 Gemmatimonas sp.
TCTCGCCGCCCGCGGTCACCGCCTTCGCGCGGACGCTGTCCCCGAATTCGACAACGGCCACAAAGCTGTTGCCGGCCACACCATAGCGCTTCTTCGTCTTCGGGTAGTTCACCGCAGAGAACGACGCGAGCGAACCCCATTGCCCCGTCGTGAACGGCACCGCGAGGCTCGGCTGTGCATCGTCGAACCGATGCTTGATGTCATCGCTCAGGCGCTGAAAGCGATTCACGTCGCCCCACGGCGTCTTCCACTGCCCGAATGCGGCCGTGAGCGAATCGGTCGCCGCCACGAACGCATCGAGTTTGTCCGACGCGCTCGACTTCTCCCGCAGCGCCGCATACGACGCGAGATCTTCGTTGTCGGACGCGCCAAGCACGCTACGCCAGAGTGCTTCGCCCCAGTAGACGGCGAGCGTGTTCGGTACGGAGGTCGCGCTCCAGCGATAGTCCCAACCGCGCAATGTAGCAATCGGCTCCGCGAGCTTCGCCTTGCGCGCATCGCTCGCCGGCAACGCGTCATACGCAGCAAGCAGTGTCGGCACGAGCTCGGCGAACGCCGGTTGATAGCTGTCATACGCCGCGTCGCGCAACGTCTCGAGCGTGAAGTCGCGTCGCGCGCTCAGCACGCGTATCGCATGCACGCCGCGCTGATTTTCTTCGGACCGTTCCAGATAGCGCGGGAAGCCGTCCGCGCGCAGCGTGTTTACGCCTGCAGCCGAAAACGGCGAGTTGTTCGTATTCTGGATCCATCCCGCTGCCGGGTCGACGACGAGGGGCGATTCATCGACACCAAGCACGCCGTGCCACTCGGTGGCGGTGTCGGCGCCATCCACCGGCTTGCTCCAATCGAAGCGCGGATCGCGCTTGGGTACGAAGTTGGCATAGAACAGCGCGATGTGCCCCGAGTCGTCGGCGAAGATCGTGTTGTTCGACGAATTCGTATGAAGCTGCATCGTTTCCTTGAACGACGCTAAGCCGCGCGCCTTGGTGCGCGAATACGATTGCGTCAGCGCCTTCACCGGGTCTTGCATCAGTCGCGCCGCGATCCACTTGCCGTTCGATTCGCGCACGATCGGCCCGTGCGCGGTGCGATACATCGTGAACGTTCGCGACTTCGTGCCGGAGGGTGTGCGGTAGGGAATCGTGATCGACGACGCGAGCACGGGACGCTGTTCATTGCCGTATTTGTACACGTAGCCGCTGTCCTGCGGCGACACCGTTTCGGCATACTCGTCCTGATTGTCCGCACCGCTCGACGTATGCATCCATCCGGCGTGCGCGTTGAATCCCTGATAGATGAAGAACTGGCCCCACGTGGCCGCGCCATACACGTTGAGTCCTTCGTCGCTCGTGACCTGCAGCTCCGAGCGGAAAAAGAACGACGTGTGGGGATTGATGAGCAGCAGTGCATGACGATTCGCCGTGTTGGCCGGTGCCACGGCAAATCCGTTCGACCCGGCGCGATCGAAACGTCGAACGGTCGGCGCGAGTCCGACCTTCATCGCCGGCGCTGTCTTGCCGCCGTAGAACGCCTGCAAGCTGTCGAGTGCAATCCGTTCGATGTCGCCGCCGATGCTCCCTTCGCTGAACGCGAGCGGCATCCACGGTTCGAAGTGCGTGAGCACTTCCGGCTTCACGTCGGCGTGGCTCTGCAGGTAGTAGTTGAGACCGTCGGCCCACGCCGTCATCAACGCCTGTAGCCACGGCGGACTCCCGGTGAACTGCTGCTTGAGGGCGGTGGAGTCGATGAAGAGTCGCATGCGTAGATCCTGCCACACCGCCTGCTCACCATCCGCTTCGGCCGTGCGTCCAAGTGCCGTGAGATAGTTCCGCTCGATGCGGTGAAAATCGTCCTCGGCCTGCGCGTAGATCATGCCGAACACGGCATCCGCATCGGTCGGCCCGTGCACGTGCGCCACGCCCCAATCGTCGCGCACGATCGTGATGCGTTCGGCCTGTGCCTGCCAACGCGCCACATTCGCGTCCGCCGGGCGCGCAGAACAGCCGAACAGGATCGGGAGCGCGAGGGTAGCGAGGACTGCGAGGTGGCGGGCGGGAAATCGCGGGATATGCAGCATCGTGGATTCGGCGGGTGGCAACGTTTTGGGCGAGCGGCGTTGGCTCATTCCAGTGCTTGCACCGTTCACCGGAAATCCGAATATGAACCGTAGCCACTTTCTCGCCACTTTCTCGCCACTTTCTCGCCACTTTCTCGCCCACATCATCGTCGCCACGGCGGCTTCGATGACGTCGCCCCACTCACCGTGGTGCGCCACCCCCTCGATCATTCGGCGGCGGGCCATCGGGCGGCGGACCACCCCGCTGCGGTCCATCGCGTGGTGGACCTCGTCCATCTCCCGGTCCGCCGCCTGCCGGTCCGCCGCCTCGCCGACCGCCGTCGCGCGGCGGTGGCGGACGGAACGGATCGGGCAGTCGGCTCATTTTCGCCAGTTGATCGCGCTGTTCGGCGGTGAGCACCGGCGCGAGCTGCTGCTGCATCGAGTCGATTTCGGCGCGCAGTGCCGCACGCGCGGAATCGATGATGCGCTGATTGCGCGTGCCGATCGTTTCGAGAATGCGATGCACCGTCGGCTGCTGTTCGGCGGTCGGCTGTATGACCGCTTCCATGTGCGCGACGAAGCCTGGCGGCCGTCGCAGCGCACCGACCTGCAGTTGACGCGCGCGTTGCCAGGCGCCTTGCCCGAGCATGCCGATCGCGCCGCCGAGTGCG
>JBKJTE010000224.1:0-27146 GCA_046590495.1 Gemmatimonas sp.
GGAGCGCTTCGACCCCGAGCGATGGACGCCCGATCAGATCGCGTCACGCCCCAAGTTCAGCTACTTCCCGTTCGGCGCGGGAATGCGCATCTGCATTGGTGAACAGTTCGCGTGGACGGAAGCCATTCTGATGCTCGCAACGCTCGCCCGACATTGGCGAGCGTCGCTGGTGCCCGGTCATCCGGTCGTGCTTCAGCCGCTCATTACTTTGCGGCCGAAGCACGGGATGCGGATGGTGTTGGGGCGGCGCTGAAGCTGCTGCGCCCGAGCTTGTGGCGCTATTTCTTGAGCGTGATGACGATGACGCCATTTGCCGCGAGTGGATTGGTGTAACGGGAGGTTGCTGCCGCACCCTTCACCACCTCGACGCTTTGAATCTTGTCGGGCGAGATCGTGTTCATCTTGGAGGATTCCGTCTCGACGCCATCGACGATAAGGAGTCCGTTGAATGGAGCGCGCGCCTTCGACGATGCATCGACGGTGACCGTTGTTGAATCACCCGTCGTGCGGATCTTGATGCCCTGAGCGAGAGCCTTGCTCTCGTCGGCGAGCTTCACGCTGCGCGAATCAGTGGGTCGCATCGACTTCACTTGAAACGCGACTGAGTCTCCGTCAACTGCCTTCTTCCATCCGACGGATGCGACCTGCCCCGTCCCGCCATGCTGCTCCATATCGGCTTTGGTCACGCGCTTCCCATCAAGGAAGTACATCATCTTGGACGTGTCGATTCCCGTTTCCGCCGCTCGCTTGGTCGCACGCGCCACGTCCATATCGGCAATTTCCGCGGAGGTCGGGAGCTTCGATTCGCAGGCAGCGAGCAGTGCGGCGCTGACGAGCAGTGCGCTGGCAACACGAGCGGGCAGGGGAGAACGCGAAGGACGAGCAGTCATGGCGAGAAGTCTCCGTTCGAGATGGGAAGTGCTGTGTGAGAAACCGGGCATCGCCGGTGTGAGCGACGAGCGATGTTGCGAGAGCTCGATCAACAGCTGACCATAGGAGCGCTTGGGCGCCCCGGCACGCAGCACCCGACCATCGCAATCGAGTTCAACGGCTAGTCGCAGTCGGGCGAGCATGAACCACAGCGCCGGATTCCACGGCATGAGCGCGACGACTACGCACGCGCCAAGCAGCAACCACGGATCGCGAGCGTGCACGTGCGACGATTCATGTTCAAGCACGAGCTGCTGCTCCTGCGCGGTTCGTTCGAGCAACCATTCCGGCACCACGATCTCCGGCGGCGCGACGCCAATCACCGCAGGTCCTGCATCAGGTGACACGCGCACCGGTACGCCAAGCAGTGCGCCGCGTGACCACGTATGTCGCATGCGTACAGCGCGACGGTACATCGTCGCCAGCAGCACCAGCGCGACGGAGCATGTCGTCACCCACAAGAGCAACGCCGAGTAGTTCATAATGCGTGGGGCACGTGCTGCGAACGTTACGCCGGCGCGAGTCGGAGCGAGCAACGTCGTCATCGTGGTCGACCGCAGTTGCTTGACCCGTTGCCATACCGTTGGTGCGGCGTTCGAGATTGACGCAGCCGTCACTTGTGTCACGCGCGTCAGGTCGAGCGATATCCCAGTGGTCTGACCGCGCCACGGAGCCGTGACCGTCAGTGCGACCGTGAGCACCATCGCGCCGGCCCAGATCCAGCGAAGGGGCGCACCCCTCCCCTTGCGCAGTGCGTGCACTAGCAGCGCCGAACCGGCGACGAGAACACCGACAACGGCGCTGTACATCATCCACGCGGTCATCATCGCTTGGTCTCCTCACCGTCGTCGCCCAGACGTTCGGCCAGCAACGTGCGCATCCGCTCGAGTTCATCGCGCCCGAGTTTGCGGTCCGAGACCAGCTGCGCGAACATGCGCTCGGCCGAACCCTGAAAGATCGCATCGCGAATGCGCGCCAACGCGCTCGTGCCCGCCCGTTCCGCCCCGATGCGCGGGAAGTAGCGATAGGCGCGCCCTTCGGGCTCATGACGGACGTAGCCCTTCTCTTCGAGTGTCTGCAGCGCCGAGAGCACGGACGTGTAGGCAAGCGGTTCCGGCATGTCGTCGCGCACTTCTGACACCGTCGCCGACCCCCGTCGCCAGAGACTGCTCATGACTTCGAGTTCGCGCGGCGGGAAGTAGATCTCGTCCATTGGCTTGGGGCGCGGGTGGTTGCTACTGGTCTTCCAGTAGTATGCAATGGCCGGATTTCGTTGTCAACTGCTTTTCCAGTAGATGCCGGTTGACCGGTGGCAGTTCTCCGCGACTCCGCGCCTCCGCGAGACACGCGGTTGCGATGCCTCTCTGCCCGATCGTACAACGCAAAACGGGACGCCTCCTTGGGCGCCCCGCTTACCCGCTCAGTCCCCGCCCACTCATCACCCACCACTTCACACGTCACTCACAACTCAAAACCCAAGACCCCCAACTTCAGACCGTACAGATCGCCACCGCATTCCGCAGCGAATCGAGCGGGTTCGCCGACTTCGGCACAAACTCGTGCGCGACAAATCCAGTGAATCGCAGGTCCGCGATCGTCTGCGCAACCAAGCGGTAGTTCAACTCCTGCGAGTCATCGATGTCGTTGCGACCAGGTACGCCGCCGGTGTGGAAGTGCGCGATCCACGGCATGTTCGCCTTGATCGTCGCGACGACATTTCCTTCCATGATCTGCATGTGGTAGATGTCGTACAGCAAACGTACGTGCGGCGAATCGATGCCTTTCACGACTGCCACACCCCAATCCGTGTGATCCGCCTGGTAGTCTTTATGATCGACTTTGCTGTTCAGCAGTTCAAGGCAGAGCGTCACTTTGTGCTGTTCAGCCAAAGGCGCAAGCCGCTTCAATCCGGTGATGGTGTTCAAGAGGCCTTCTCCGTCTGACATGCCGCCACGATTGCCGCTGAAGCAGACGATTTTTTCGACGCCGGCCGCCGCGGCCTTGGGAATCATTGCGGAGCCGGCGGCAACCAATTGGTCGTGCAGATCCGGTCGATTGAACCCCTTGGGAATCGTGCCGAAACCATTCGCCATGCCGCAACTCAAGCGATACTTGCCCGGCGTCTTCCAATCGGCTTCGTCGAGGAGATCGATCGCTTCGATCTCCATGCCTGCGGCGGCGCGACACAGATCGTCGAGCGGAATCTTGCCGTAACACCAACGCGAGACCGATTGATGCAGACGCCCATGTTTCGCGGAACGCGGCATCGGCAGAGCGCGTGCATTGCTGGTGGGAAGTGCCGTACCCACCATCGCACTCGCAACAGCGGTCGCTCCGATTTTCTGCAGCGCTTCACGACGTGTAACGGGGCCTTCGACATCGCCTGACATCAGAGTGATCTCCGTTTGAGTTCAGCCACCGCATGTGCGGCTGCGCGCGCAGTGAGCGCCATGTAGGTGATGGACGGATTCTGACACGCCGAACTTGCCATCGCGGCACCGTCGGTGATGAAAAGATTCGGCACGTCGAAGCTCTGGTTCCACTTGTTGAGCACACCGTCTTTCGACGTCCGCGCCATGCGCGCGCCACCCATCTCGTGAATGCAGTGTCCCGGCGGTTGCATCGTGCGATTTGCGCGCACGTTGATACAACCCGCGGCTTCCATCAGTTCGATGGCACTGGCGATGATGTCCTTATTCATCGCCTGCTCATTCTCCCGCCAACGCACGTCGATGCGCGCGGCCGGCACGCCCCACTTGTCCTTCACTGCCGTGTCGAGCGTGATGCGATTGTCCTCGTGCGGCAAAGTTTCACCCCAGCCGCCGACATTGAGTCCCCACGGACCAAGGTCGTCGATGAGCGATTGCTTGAAGACGGCACCATAGCCGGCCATGCCACTGCCGCGTCCCCACCCTGAACGACTCGATCCACCCTGCATGCCGTAGCCGCGCAGAAAATCAGGACTGGCGCTATTCACATTCCGGAAGCGCGCGACGTAAATGCCGTTCGGTCTCCGTCCAATGGTGCGCTTGTCGAGATACCCAGGCATCGTGCCACTGGCGCCCGTGCCGTAGTGATGATCCATCACATAACGACCGAGTGTGCCGCTCGAATTTCCGAGTCCGTCGGGAAAGCGCGCACTCTTCGAATTGAGCAACAGGCGCACCGATTCGATCGCTGACGCGCAGAGAAAGACGACCTTCGCCTCGAACTCCATTTCCTGTTTCGTTTCTGCATCGATCACACGCACCCCGCGAGCGCGACCGCGCTTCGCATCATACAACACTTCGGTGACCACGCTGTGTGGACGGAGCGCCATGCGCCCGGTCTTCTTGGCTGCGGGCAGCGTGCTACCGATGCTGTTGAAGTACGAGTGCGTCGAACAGCCGCGTTCGCACGGTCCGCAGTAGTGACATGCAGCGCGGCCGTTGTGGTTCTGCGTGAGAATGGCCGCGCGACCGATCGTCATCACACGCTCGCCACCAAACGCTTTCAGGATGCGTTCGCGCGCGACCTGTTCGACGACGGTCATCTGCATGGGCGGCAAAAACTCGCCGTCGGGCAGTTGCGGCAAGCCTTCCTTGGCGCCCGTTACGCCAATGAATCGCTCGACGTAAGAGTACCACGGCGCGATATCCGCGTAACGAATCGGCCAATCGGCGCCATGCCCGTCCTTCGCATTCGCAGAAAAATCGAGATCGCTCCAGCGATAGACCTGTCGCCCCCACATGATCGACCGACCACCAACCTGACGCCCGCGAAACCACTTGAAGGGCGCGTCTGCGGGACTCGTGTACGGGTTGTCGATGTCATTGACAAAAAACTGATGACCCGCTTCGTCGCACGCATAACACTCACGTTGAATCGGCTGATCCTTCTGACGCGCCAACCGATCGCCGTACCCGCGAAACTTCATGTCGTACGCCTGTACGTGTTCGGTGAAATCCTTCCCTGCAAAATCGATCGGCCCGCCGGCTTCAAGCACGATCGTCTCAAGGCCGCGCTCCGCCAGTTCTTTCGCGGCCCATCCACCACTGATCCCGGAGCCAACAACGATCGCGTCGTACACGCGACGAACTTTCGGTTGTCGCATCGTCGGCTTATTCATCGCGGCCGGCTCCACCGTGCGCTGGCATCGGAGCATCGCCCACAAAGCGGCCAGGCATGATTTCGGTCTTGAGCACGTCCTTCTGCACGCGCTCACTCGTGAAGTAGCCGTGAATTACCAACCCTTTCGCACGCTGATATCCGCGCACGGCGGTCAGCGTGCGGTCGGTCGGCGCATCGAGCGCCGTCATCACCGCCTCAAGTGGCGCACCCGTCAACCCGGCGAACGCTTGTCCGGCACTTTGCTGCGCCATCGCGTCGATCGCATCAAGTCCGGTCCTCAGCGCTGTGCGATCGTCGTTGGTGTAGTAGTCGGCGACGATCACATCAATCCATGCCAACACACCTACATCGGTTGCACTCGGCGTGTCCGTGCGCGGAATGATGGCGTCAGCCAGCGCGCCCAGCGTTGCGCGCTGCGAAGCGGTGAGCGACGTCGCGGGTTGCAGCGACGTCGTGTTGCCGGCGCGCATCCAGGCTGCACGCGCTTCACCGGGCAGCAGTGTCAGCGCGGCGGCAACAGCAGCGGCGCGCAGAAGTTCACGTCGATCCATGCGGAGGGGGTAGGGGAGGGAACTGCCCCTAATTCTACTGCAACTGCACGTAGACCGGCGTGGGCCACAGGCGCAGGATCGACTCGCGCGACGTCGACGGATTGTCGTTGCGCGCTTTGGTGAACTGCTTCCACCCGGCGAACTGCACCGGTTCCTTCTTGATGTAGCTGTAGAACGAGTCGCGCTTGAGCCAGGGGGGGCCGAAACCGTCCATGTCCATGACGATCTGTACACGCGGGTCGAGCGTGATCTGCGACGCGTTGGTAACCCCTTTCTTCGTGAAGCGGTGCACCACGAGCACCTTTGGCGGCAGCTTGTACTTGTCGACCAACTCACGCAGAAAACGCGTCGCGAAATTCACGTCGGCTCCGTCGTACGAGCCGATCTTTTTGCCGGGGCGAGAACCGTCCTTCATCGAGAATTCAGGATCGATTCCCAGGTGGACATCAGGGCGCTTAAGGAACCGCTCGTACGCCGGCAATTCCCTCTGCAGCGTGCTGTGACCGATCTGCAGATCGATGAACATGATCGCGTTTCGCTGCTTCGCCCAACCATACACTTTTTCGATCAGCACACTGTCCATACGCGTGCGATACATACCGTCGCGACCCGGGATCGGGTTGGCGACCGATGCGATGAGATGCAAGGCCGGCTGCACGGGATGCGACGGGTCGGCTTTGTTCCATTCAGCGACCTCCTGATCGAGCTTGCGGAGCATTTCGTCGGGCGGGAATTCGCCAAGGATGCCCATACGCGTCGACAGCGGATTGCCGTAGAACGCGATGATTCGCTTGGCCGGGAGAATCGAACCCGGCAACGGCGCGGCCATTTTCGGCGGCCAGAGCGAATCGAGATCGCTGCCCATGCCGCGAAAGGCGAGATGCTTTTCAGCGGACGACGGACCCAGTGATCCACCGGCGGCTCTGCGTGTGGTGTCTTTCTTTTCCGATGCACTGCTCGCGACTTTTTTCTTCGACGGGGTGGTCGCGTGCTTGTGGCGCGCTGACGCGGGCGCCTTGACGGGCTTTACTCGGGTCGTCGTGTCCTGCGCGGTCGTCGCGCCGTTCCCGATCGCACGCGCGGGTGTCGGCGACAGCGCAATCGCCGACGCGCCGATGACCGCCCAAATGCTACGACTTACCGTGCGACGGCTGGCACGAACGGTACTGCAGCAGTTCTCGTCCGCCACGCCGAGTGTGGTGCGGAGTGTGGTGCCGAGTGTGGCGCGGACTGCGGTGCCGAGTGTGCTGCGGAGTATGTTGGTCATCATGCGCGGACGATAATGGAGGAGCGTCGCAGGGCAAAACATCGATGGCCTGATCGCGTAGCTGCGCCGCAGATCACTTCTGCTTCGTCGTGTCTGGCTTTGTGTCCCGGCTCACGCGGCGCTGTCGAGGAACCTCGATTTCGCGGTCGAGCTTCAGCGCCAGCGCCCCGGAGGCTTCGGCACGAACAAGGAGCCATCGCGGTTGCACCGAAACGTCGAGCAAGCGGCCGGTACGCACCGATCCCTCGAGCGTCACCCCTTCCGCGAGTGGGCGATTGAGCGCCCGCTCCACCAATGCCCGCGTTGCGTCGATCAGCGGATCGAGTGGCAGTATTGCACGCTGCCGAAGCTGCGTGACGAGGTCTGCCTTGCGCAGCCACGCGAGGCCACGTACGAGTGCATCCGACGTCGCGACATCGAAGTCGAGATCGGGAACCGTCAGTGTATGCGTGAGCGTGTCGAGATGTGGCGTGCCGACGAGATATGCGTCGCCGACAATATCGCCGGTGACTCCGACCGCGAGTACAAGACGTCCGTCGCCGAGTGAAGAGACGCGGATGTGCGACAGTTTGATCGATCGCCCATAACGCCTGACGGTGCGTCCAACGAGTTGGCGCGACAGCATGTCACTTGCGATGTCGTACGACAACAGACCTTCGAGTCGCAGGCGTGCACTGTCACCAACGGTGCGCACCGCGCGTTCGAGGGGCGGGAGCGCCGTGCGAAACGGGGCGGGACGTGGCCCGGACAGGAGGTACGGTTGCGAGTACAGACGTACGTCGGCGACAAGATTGCTGTCTGCGAGACGGAGTTCGCCGAGTCGTACCGCTTGCGGTGCGAGTACGAGCCAGAGACTGTCGTGCACATGAATGCTCTTGTTGAGCAAGTTGTACCACCGATCCATGCGCGAGCGAAGGTCAAACGCGGCAACGCGCCGATCGACACCGGGCAGCTGCTTTTCGAGTTGTGGACGCAGCGCGTCCACGACGCGATCGGTAACGTCGAGGTTGAACATCGTCACCTTGCATGCGTCGCGCGGCGTGTCCGTCTCCGGGCGCACCGTCTTCAAGCGGCTGCGCGACTTGAGCGTCCAGTCCCGAGTGAGATCGATGTCGAGCGTGAGCACGATGCGGACGCGCGGCTGCGGGCCGGTGGTGCCGCAGGATGCACTCACCGAAGGGGCCAGTGGCGGCTTGTACCAGCCGCGGCCCTGATACGAAACCGTAGACACCAGCGTGACCTGCTTCCCATCAAATGCAACCTGAAACGGTGTTCTCGTCGCTTCGAACGCGACCTGCTGCCTGGAGTTCGATGGGATCGGGATGCGATGATTGATGTCGCCGAACCGAACCGGCACCGACTTCTCCAGTGCGGTCAGCGCAGGCGCGAGCGCGTAGCTGATCGGCGCGTCCACCACCGACGGCGGCAACGGCGGCAGTGGCGGTAGCGCCGCCTCGCCGCTCCGCGCAACGGGCGCCGGTACCGTCAAGGTCTGTGTGCCGCACGCCGCCAGCACGGCGAGCGCACCGCTGATTGCCAACTGCGCGATGAAACGCTGCGCCATGCGGCTCGTCCGGTCAGGGATTGACGTCGCTACGGTTTCGGAGCGGCGTACTGCATTCGTTCGAGATATATGGCGGCGCGGCGCGTCGCAATTGAACCGGTAGGGGACCATCGTCTGGGAGAAGGCAAGATCGCGGCCAAACGCGCCGCTTCCTCACGGGTCAATGTCGCCGCGCTCTTTCTGAAATACCAACGGGACGCCGACTCCGCTCCAAAAATTCCGTCTCCCCATTCGGCGAGATTCAGATACAAGTCGAGGATCCGTTCTTTCGACAGCAACAACTCGAGCCAGAGTGCGACGTACGCCTCGAGCCCTTTTCGAATGAACGACCGTCCGTTCCAGAGAAACAGATTCTTAGCGACCTGCTGCGTGAGCGTGGAGGCACCGCGCAGCTTTCCACCGGCCTTGCGCCGGTCGAGGGCCTTCTGGATCTCCACGAAATCGACGCCGTGGTGGAGATAGAACCGATCGTCTTCGGATGCGAGCACGGCTCTTCGGAGATTGGTAGATAGCCCAGCTCGGCCCACTGTTACATGCCTCGGCCACGCTGGACGATCGCCGGCGAACAGGCGTTGTACCGTGCGCTGCATCATCACAGACGTCGTTGGAGGCTGCGCGAGAGCGAGCAGCACTATTACTGGCGCAGGCGCCAGCAGAAATACGGTGAGCACGATGAAGGCGCGGCGAGCGGTCCTTCGCCAGCCAACGCCGCCGCTCCACCAACGCCATCCCGATTTCGCGCGCTTCGAATTCGCCTTCGCTGCGTTCGCGCCTGTCATGGCTCGCGAAGGTGCTCGGGCGTGTCGGGTGGCTGACGACGCCACCGGCGGTGCTGCCAGAAGTACTGCTCAGGGTAAAGTCCGATGTAGCGTTCGAGCGTCTGTGTGTACGACAGCACGATCGCGTCGACGTCCGCTTCACGGTCCCCCGTTTCAAGCACGTCGATGGGTTCGATCAGCAGCGCGTAGCGGCCACTGGGCTCGCGCACGGAGACGACGAATACCAGCGGCACTCCCAGGCGCAGCGCGAACACTGCGGGGCCGCGTGGTGTCTTGGCGGGTCGTCCGAAGAAGGGCACGAAGGTGCTCGCCAGACCGAGTGCATCATGATCGCTCAGCATCGCGATCACGCGTCCGTCGCGCAGCGCGCGTGGAGTCTGGCGCACGGCATCCGCGTCGTGAATGACACCCATCCCGATGTCACGTCGCGTGCCTTTGACATACTCCTCCATCAGCGGATTGGCCATTCCGCGGGTGACAGCATCGAACGGAACGCCTCGTGCGCCGACGTATGCACCCCCGAACTCCCAGTTGCCCAGATGTCCGGTGACGATGATGACGCCTTTGCCTTTGGCCTGCGCCGCTTCGAGATGTTCCCAGCCGTCAACGCGTTCGAAACGGGCCAGAATTTCTTCTCGCGATGCACCCGGTAGCACTGCGGCTTCGATGAAAGTGCGGCCAAGACTTTCGTACGAGCGCTCGGCGAGATCGAGTACTGCTTGGGGCGCGAGTTCTGGAAATGCGGCGGCGATCTGGCGTCGCGTGACGCCGCTGCGGATTCCCAATGGACGATTGGCGAGCCTACCAAGGAATGCACCGACGGCGCTCGCCGCGCGCCAGGGCGCGAGGCGCAACGCTCCGACTGCTGCGCGAGTCGCGGCGTACTCGAAGCGGTGCGACAACGTCGGAGTTCGGGAGGATTCTGCCATGGCTACTGGCAATCTAGACGAACGCCGCGCCGATCCGAAGATCGACGCGGCGTTGCTGAAACACCGGGAGAGCGCGAGGGCTCTCGACGATGATCAATTCGTCAGCATCACCAGCACGCGACGGTTCGTCGCGCGACCGTTGTCTGTGGTGTTCGGCGCAACTGGATCCTTCTCGCCCTGCGTACGGGCAACGATGCGGGATTCAGCAACACCCTTCGACACGAGATATGCCTTGGCCTGATCAGCGCGATCCTGTCCAAGCTTCTCGTTGTAACGCTCACTGCCGATCGCGTCTGTGTTACCAGTGACCGTGATGGTACGTGACGAATTCGTGGGCTCGACCAGTGAAGCCGCGATCACGTCGAGGACGGTCTTCGCTTCCGGCGAAATGTCGCTCTTGTTGAAGGCGAAATTCACCGCGCCGATGACGATCGGCTTGGAAGCCGGGCCGGCCATCTTCACGGTGTCGATGCGACGGATGTACACGGTGTCGTGCATCATCGTGACCGTGTTCACCGTGTCATACTGGATACGGGGCTTCGGATCACGCGTAAAGAACGAAACGCTGAGTCCAGCCTGTGCGCCGAGGTTCAAGCCAGTGGCGCGGCCACCCGGCTTGGCGTTCTTGTCTTCAGGCAACACGTACGTGCCGGTGCCTTCGAAACGCGCCGAGAGACGGTCGTTGATGATGAAGCGCAAGCCGACGAGGCCCTGCGGGCCACCACCACGTGGTGCCACGGTGCGAACGCGGCCATACGAATCGTACGCGTAGCCGCCGCCGAGCATGAGCCGTACGCGGTCGCTGAGCGGGTGGTTGTACGTCAGCCGGTACGCCCACAACGCGTGCGAAACCGTGTTGAGCGTGTCGAGACCAATATTGCCGGTCTTTGGCTTGTTGACGTCAGCATCGGCGTAGCTGAGCTCAATTTCAGCAAGCCAGTTTTTCCAGATGTACATACCCGCACGTCCGCCGCCACCAAAGGCGGGGTCGAGCTGGAGGGTATCCGCAAACTTCGTAAAGCGTCCGAAGCCGCCGATCTCGATGGCGCCCTGACGCTGCGCAAACGCCGAGGCAGGAATGGCGAGTGACAGCGCGGTGCCGAAAACGAACTTGGTAAGGGTACGCATAAACCTCCCGAATAGGTAAACAACGATAGGGTAGACAAACAGCTGGCGGGGATGAACAAACGCCAATCTGTGACGGCAACACAAAATACATCCACCCATCACAATAAGTTATGTCGGGCGAACGAGAGAGCAACAGTGCGGAGGATCACACTTTTGATGTGCTTTCCTCACACTGCCCGGAGCGATACCATGCGATGGTCACAGATCGCGCGTCCTGTGGTCGTTTCGCCGAACCCTTCCGACCCGCATGAACGCACCAATTTATAGACGATCAGCGTGCGGCGGGTGGCACCTTTTCGATGATCAGCAATTTTCTTGCCAGCTGCGTTGGTGGGCGCTTTGATGGTCACAGCAAGCAGGCGGACCCCCCCAATGGCCCAGCGACTGGCGCAACTCGGGCTGGTCATCAACGCGCTCCTTGCGGTGATCAAGCTGATCGCGGGGCTTGTGGGCAATTCGTACGCGTTGGTCGCCGATGCCATCGAAAGCGCGACCGATATGATCGGTTCGCTGGTCGTATGGAGCGGGCTGCGCATTGCCAGTCGCGACCCCGACGACCGATATCCCTTCGGGTACGGCCGCGCCGAGCCGCTAGCCGCTGCCACCGTCTCCGCGCTAATGCTTGGCGCCGGGATTGGTATCGCTGTGGAAGCCATTCAGGAGATCCGCACGCCGCACCATGCGCCCGCGCCGTTCACGCTGGCAGTACTGGCAGCGGTCATTGTGATCAAGGAGCTCTTGGCCAAGCGTGTGCTTCGCGAAAGTGCGGCGACCGGGAGCGTCGTGGTGAAGGCCGACGCGTGGCACCATCGCGCCGATGCGATCACATCAGCCGCTGCCTTCGTTGGCATCAGTGTCGCCCTGATCGGCGGACCGGGATGGGAGCCCGCCGACGACTGGGCCGCGCTTGTTGCCGCCGGAGTGATTTGTGTCAACGGCGTGCTGCTGCTGAGATCTACCCTCGACCAGCTCATGGATCGCGCGCCGGAACCTGAACTTCTCTCCGGCGTGAGCGAGGCGGCGATGTCGACGTCAGGTGTGCTTGCGATCGAGAAGCTCAAAATACGGCGCTCCGGCACGGCGCTGTACGTCGACATTCATGTGCAGGCCGACCCTGCGCTTTCGCTCCACGATGCGCACATTCTCTCAGGGCGTGTGAAGAGCGCAATCCGCGCCCGCGTCCCATCGGCACTGGGCGTGTTGATCCACATGGAACCGTTCGAGAGAGCGGGGGCAACGTGAGTCGAGAGGCGGTGTTTCATGAGCTCGATCGTGCAGAGTGTGATGCGTTGCTCACGTCGCAGTGGGTCGGCCGACTCGCGTTCACATTTCGCGACCGCGTCGATATCGAACCGATTCACTTCGTTTACGAAGACGGCTGGATCTACGGTCGCACGCAACTTGGCACCAAGGTGAACGTGCTTGCGCACCATCCGTGGGTTGCCTTCGAGGCCGATGCGGCGCAGGCGCTGTTTGAATGGCAGAGCGTTGTCGTGCGTGGTCGCATCGAATTCCCGGATCCCGCCGGGTCGCCCACTGAACGCGCGCAGTATGATCGTGCGGTGACGGCGTTTCGTCGGTTGGTGCCCGAGGCGTTCACCGCTGACGACCCGACACCAGCGCGCGACTTGGCGTTTGCGATTGCCGTGCAGGAAATCTCGGGACGCGCGGCCACGCCGCCGGAGCGACGCTGATGCGGGACGCCGCTGTGCATCATCTGCGCCTTAAGCCAGTCAACACCGACGAAAAGATCCGACTGGGAGCTGGAGCGGCGCGCGTCTCGTCGGTACCGGACCACACGGTGCTCGAGCAGGCCACCGAGGCCATGCTCGCGCGGCTGACGGCATTGCAGGACGCGTTTCACGCAGACGGGCGTCGCGCGCTCTTACTCGTGCTGCAGGGGCGCGACGCGTCGGGCAAGGACGGCGTCATTCGGACTGTGTACGGCGCCTTCAACCCCACGGGCGTGCATGTTGCGGCGTTCGGTCCGCCCACTGCGCTCGAACTGCGCCATGATTTTCTGTGGCGCGTGCATCAGGTGGTGCCGGCGCATGGAATTGTCGGCGTGTTCAACCGCTCGCACTACGAAGACGTGTTGGCCGTGCGCGTGCGCAAACTGGCGCCGGAGTCGGTGTGGCGGGCGCGCTACGAGCAGATCAATGCGTTCGAGAAGCTGCTGAGCGAGAGCGGCGTGGTGGTGCGCAAGTGCATGCTGCACGTCTCGCGAGACGAGCAGCACGCCCGACTCCAGGCGCGACTCGAAGATCCGCGCAAAAACTGGAAGTTCCGCCTCGATGATCTCGACGATCGCGAGCGGTGGGAGGACTACACCGAGGCATATCGCGAGGCATTGACGCAGTGCAGCACCAAACATGCACCGTGGTTCGTGGTGCCGTCCGACGACAAGTTGGTGCGTAATTTTCTCATCGCGCGGATGCTTGTCGAAACGCTGGAGGAATTGCGCTCCGAGTACCCGTTGATGGATCCCAAGGTGAAGGAAGCGGCACAGGGGTTTCGGTAGAATGGTGAGCCGGATATGTTCCTCGTCTGCCGTTGGCGAGGTCTGCTGACGACGGGACGTGGCGCAGCCCGGTAGCGCACTTCCTTGGGGTGGAAGGGGTCGCAGGTTCAAATCCTGTCGTCCCGATACAGCAAAACTCGTATCGATGAAGCGGGCGGCCTGCATGCAGGTCGCCCGCTTTGTTTGCGTGTGGATTTGGGCCGGATGTGTGACGGCCGCTTCCCACCAAGGGAGGTGTCAGGCAGCTTTTCCTGATGACACATCGCGGCGCGTTTGAATGACGGTTCCCGTGCGAATTCTCGGCGCCGGCCCATCGGGGCTCGCCGCCGCGATCACATTGGCGCGTGCGGGCCGAGCCGTCGAGGTGTACGAGCGGCGCAGTGACTGCGGCATGCGCTTTGGCGGTGATCTGCAGGGGCTCGAGAACTGGTCGCACGACACCGACACGCTCGATGAGTTCAGAGCGAGCGGCATCGACATCGATTTCCACTGCGCCCCGTTTGATGTCGGTACACAGTCCAACGGTGTTCGACACGATCGGCTGACGTTTCCGCGCCCCGCGTTTTTTGTGGTGAAGCGGGGCCGTGCGCATGACACGCTCGATCAGGCGCTCAAGCGACAGGCGCTTGCCGCCGGGGTGACGATCCATTTCTCGAGCACCCGGCCATACGGTAGCATCGACATTGATGCGACGGGTCCGCTGGGGCGCTCGCCATTCGCCGTCGATACTGGAATCGTCTTTGATACCGATGCGCCCGATCAGGCAGTCGCGTTGATGAACGACCGCGCGGGTTTGAAGGGCTACAGCTATCTGCTCGTGACGCAGGGTTACGGCTGCTGCTGCTCGATGGCGTTCGACAATTTCCCGTCGGTGCACCAGGGGTTTGCGGAGGCGAAACGTCTGCTCCTCGAGCGCGCCGGCATCAATGTCTGGAATCCGCGACGCGTGGGCGGACTTGGTCATTTCGCGCCGCGTGCAGACTGGATGCACGGTGCTGTGCGTCGGGTCGGTGAAGCCGCGGGGCTGCAGGACTTTCTGTGGGGCTTCGGCATTCGGATGGCGGTGCGGAGTGGCGTTATGGCAGCCCGCTCGGTCCTCGAGGCCACCGACTACGCGGTTGCCGCCGAGCGCGTCTTTGCGCCACTGCGGCGCGCAGGCGTCGTGAATCGATTTCTGTGGGAGATCGGGAGGGGCGCTAACTACGCGCTCATCATGCAGGCGCTGCGGATGCGCGGCCCGTATCCGGTTTTGCGCTGGCTGCACCGCGATACGTTTGCGCAGCGCGCGCTGTATCCGATCGCGCGGTGGTGGACCGGTCGGAACTATCCGCAGCTCGAGTACGAGCGTCCACTCCGTCCACTCCGCCCGCCGACCTTGCTGTTGGCCGGCGAGCCGTAGCCGCCCACGTAGAGGTCTATCCGGGCGTTAGTCGAGCCTGAGCGTCACCGGCTCGCCCGGCTTGAACAGCTTGACCTCGGGGATCTCTCCCATCTGCACCAGGTTTTTCACGTCCTGCAGGTTGCCCGGCACGGTGTAGGTGATCGGCGTACTGTAGCTCGCCTTGATCAGCGTGCTGAAGAACCATTCGGCGGCCTTGGTTTCATTCTTCGCTCCCCACCGCGAGGTGATCCGCTCCCAAAGGGGCGGAACTTTTTCCAGCAACCAATGCAGCAGCAGGTGGCCGTGGACGCTTCTGATGCCGACGCGCGCGCATGCTGCCTCGCTGGTGAGTTCGCGGATGTAGACGCGGGCAATCCGATCGCCCAACAGCCACTGCATCCGCTTGGTCATCACGCCTTTGAGCATCCGCACGTGCGCGTCCGCGAGTCCGACGCCATCGCGATTCGCTTCGATCGAACGCTCGCGCCAGCTCCCGTCAAAGTCCGTCGAACCTACGTAGTGCCGCTGATAGTTGGCGTAGAACGTCCGTGCGTCAGCGAGCGTTCGGGGCATGGAATCTTCACCGTCAGGCACGCCAGGTCGGCGAATGCCCATGATGTGTCCGAAGACGCGCCAGACGTGATAGAAATCTTCTGCCTGTTCGGGCGTGTGCGGCACACCGAGCACTTTCAGCCCGTCAATTACGAGGACAGAAAAACCGAGCACGGTGCCGAGCATGTCTTCCTGATTGATCGGCACCCCGTAGGTCGAGCGGAACTCGGTGTATCGATCACCCATCGCCGTGGGCACCACGTTGGTGCGAACGCCGGCGTGCAGCAGCCGCATCTCCTGCGCAACGACGGGGCCGACGCCACCCGGCTCGAACGACCCCGGCGTCGACACATCGGTGAGCAGCTGCAGGGTGCCCATGAGGCGGTGGAACGGACGCGCCTTCAATTCGCCGGAAAGGTTGAGGATGCGCGCCATCGAGGGGGCGGCGTACCCTTCGGGGAGGCTGCGACAGAGCATGACGAGGACGGACATCATCGCTTTCGTCATGAACGCTTCCTGTCCGCGCAGAATGCGCGCGCGATCGGCCCAGGCGGGGAGCGCTGGTCCATCGCCCATACTGCCGGGCCCCTTGGTCGATTCCATGAAGGCGCGGAGTGCCGCTGGTGCGTCCACAGGCAGGACGTGTCCGGTCGTGCGCAGCGACGCAAAGAGCTGGCGCAGCTGAGCGCCGGTCGCGCCCGCCTTGGTCAGTTCGGCGGCGCAGTGGTCGGCGGCCTCGTCACCGTGTTGGCGCAACTCGTCGAGCGCGGCGACGTTGTCCCATGCAAATGGCGTGGCGTGCGGTGCGTGCAAAGCAGAGAAAGGGCTGACGTTCTGAGAGGAGTTACTCACGAGCTCACTCCGAGGGTTGGGAACGCGAAGAACGTAGCGCGCACCGTGGCTGATGGATACTCTTGCTGAGATCGGAACGTCCCAATGCCGGTGCGCCGACATGCCGCACCCACCCGCGCTCCCAAGCGTTCGATGCCCCTCGCGTCTGCTACAGTTCTCGGTCACTTCGAAGTGCTCGAACCGCTTGGTGTGGGCGGTATGGGCGAGGTGTATCGCGCGCGCGATCGGCGGCTCGAACGGGACGTCGCACTGAAGGTTCTGGCACCTCGTCTGCTCGCGGATGCGCGCTCCGTCGCACGCTTTGCCCGCGAAGCGCGCGCCGCGTCGGCGTTGAACCATCCGAACATCGTCACCGTCTACGATATTGGCGACAGTAGCGATGGTGCGTTCATCGCAATGGAACTCGTGCGCGGCGAGACGCTCGCCTATCGCATGAAGAGTGTCCGGGCACTGACTGAATGCGTGGAGGTGCTGCGCCAGTGCGCGGCGGCGCTCGTCGCGGCGCACGATGCCGGCATCATCCATCGCGATATAAAACCGGACAACGTGATGGTCCGGACCGATGGTTACGTGAAGGTGCTCGACTTCGGGCTGGCCCGACTCGCCGCGACGGATGGCGCGATCCCGGCCGTCACGCAGCCCGGTCTCTTGATCGGGACAATGCGCTATCTGTCGCCTGAGCAGGCGTGCGGCGATCCGCTGACAACCGCCAGCGACATCTTTTCCCTCGGCATTCTTGCCTACCAGTTGGTAACCGGCGAGCATCCGTTCGCGGGGGGGAGCGACATCGTGATCATGGGTGGGATCGTCACGAAAGAAGCCGCGCCGCCGTCGTCCAAGCGACCCGAGATCCCCCCCGAATTGGATGCGCTCATCCTGCGCATGCTCGAGAAGGAGCCGGCTGACCGGCCGACGGCGGCGAGCTTGCTGGTGCAGCTGACGCGATTCGGTGCGACTGACCGGACGGCATCGCTCACTCCCTCGGGCAGCGCTGCGTTCACCCGCTCCGATCCGACGGGGACTGCGCTCCTGCGTGCGGTGCGTCCGCAGGTGGCGCAGGCGAGACGCGCGACGGCGGTGGGTCATGGTGCCGATCTCGAAGCGATGGCGGAGCGCTACGACGACGTGGTGGGCGGCCACGGCCACTTTCTCGCGGTCACTGGAGAGCCCGGGATCGGCAAGACAACGTTGATCGAGAATGCACTGGCTGCATTTTCACGCGGCGACGATGCCCCGTTGATCGCGCGTGGCCGATGCTCAGAGCGGTTGGCCGGCGCCGAAGCGTATCTGCCAATTCTCGAAGCGCTCGACCATGCCGCGAGTGGCCAGCACCATCTCGCGATGCAGGCGTTGATTGAACGGCACGCGCCGTCGTGGGGCGCCTTGCGCGCAGTCACACCCGATGGCGTGTCGGGCGAGTTCACACGGACGGTGGCAAGTTCGCAGGAGCGACTGAAGCGCGAGATGGCCACGCTCCTCGCTGAAATCGCGCGTCGTCGGCCGGTGGTGCTGGTCCTCGAAGACGTGCATTGGGCTGATAGTTCGACGGTCGACCTGGTGTCGTACATCGGCGCACGTCTCGATTCATTGCCGATGCTGCTGCTCGTCAGCTATCGCGATGCCGATGCGCGCGCCTCCAAGCATCCCATTTTGCAGGTGCAGCGTGAATTGCAGTCGAAAGGACTCGCCAGCGAACTCGCGGTCGGATTTCTAACCACGCAGGACGTGAGCGAGTTTGTCGACGCGACATTCCCCGGTCATCGCTTTCCGCCCGACTTCGCTCGCGCGCTGCATGTGCGCACCGAGGGGAATCCGCTCTTCCTCGTCGACGTGGTCCTCTGGCTGGGGTCGCAGGGTGTCATCGCGGAACAGGCGGGCCACTGGTGCCTGGTGCGCGGCGTGCCCGACATCAGTCGTGACATGCCGGCGTCAGTACGCAGCATGATCGAAAGCAAAATCGAGCAGCTCGGCGAGTCCGAACGTCGATTGCTCGCGGCGGCCGCCGTGCAGGGGGCGGAATTCGACACCGCGGTCGCGGCCGCCGTACTCGGTGCCGACATCGCTGACGTCGAAGAGCAGCTGATGACGCTCGACCGCGTCTACGCATTCGTGCGTGAAGTTGGCGAAACGCAGTGGCCCGATCGCAGCACCTCCGTGCGCTATCGGTTTGTCCACGCGCTGTACCAGAACGCGCTGCTTGGCGGTCTCGCGACGAGTCGTCGCTCGAGCTGGAGCGCGAAAGTTGCCGATCTGCTGGAGGCGCGACACGGCTCGCATGCGAGCGACATCGCGGCCGAGTTGGCGGTGTTGCACGAAACCGCGAAGACGCACGACAGGGCTGCGATGTGGTTTGCCGTCGCATCAGGACGCGCGCGTGAGCTCTTTGCATACGACGAAGCGGAGTCGCTTGCTGCGCGCGGACTGCGGCAGGTGGAGGCGATGGTGCAGGGCGCGGAACGCGACGCGCGTGAACTCGAAGTCCGACTCGCGCTCGGCGTGACGAGCTTGCTGCGACGCGGGTACGCCGCGCCCGAAACTGCATACAGCATGCGACGCGCGCGCGAACTGTGTGCCGCACTTGGCGACGCGCCTGCGCTGTCGTCGGCGCTGTGGGTGCTGCTGCTCTATCTCATCGCGCATGGTGAACTTGCCGAGAGCGAAGGGATCGCCGAGCAGCTGCTGCGGATGGCAGAACAGTCGAACGATCCGGCGCTGTTGGTTGCTGCGCACTGTTCGTTCACCGGGCTGTACACGCACATGGGGCGCTTCGAGGAGGCGCTGGCTCATCAGGCGGAGACCGATCGGCTGGTGACGCCGGAATTGCAGAAGGCGATTCGTCGGCGATTCGTGCCTGAGCCAGTGTTGATGAGTCGCGCGGAGCATCTGCGTTGCCTCACGATTCTGGGTCGCGTACACGAGGGCAAGCTTGTGCGCGAGGCGTTGTTGCGTGAAGCCGAGTTCCGGGCAGATCCGCGTGACTCAGCGTTTGTGGCACACTTCGTCGCGGAGTTCGATCTGTTCCTTGGCGACTTCGAATCGTGCGAAAGAATTTCCGCGCACGCCGTCGCGCAATGCGAGGAGTATGGCATCGCTTCGGAACGTTTGTGGGCGATGGGTTATCTCGGATCAGCGCGGGCGCGACTCGGTCACGCGGACGAAGGGATTGCGATCATCACGTCGGTGCTACAGATCCTCGACAGCATCGAGTGCCGGATCACGACCCCGTTTTTTCACGCGATGCTGGCCGGCGTGCTGATCCGGTCGGGGAACCCGCGTGGCGGACTCGCGGAAGCGCAGCGGGGAATTCAAATCGGTGAGCAAACAGGTGAGCACGCGTGGGACGGCGAGCTTTGGCAGCTTGTCGCGGTGGCGCGGACCTCACTCGGCGAGGAAGGAGACAGCGCCGAAGGTGCTCAGGCTGCGGCCGCGTGGACAACCGCATCCGAGATTGCGTCGCGCATCGGCGCCAAGGGACTGACGACACGAATCACGCATGCCCGGGAGTCGGTGGGCTAAGCTGTATGCGCGTCGCGTCGGCGTCGCGCAAATCGGCACCGTTTCACTGCGAAAGTCAGCCGTTCGGCAGCAGCGGATTGCGCACACGGTGCTTGAGCAGAAAGTCTACAATGAGTCGAGTGGCGAGCAGCGAATTCGTATCGCTGGGTGCTTTGATGAACGCTGCGCCGCCCGGCCATTCGTGATGTCCGCCGGCCACGTGGAAGAGCTCAACGGATGCTTGACTTCGGCACGGGACGTAGCGCACCAGTTCGTTCGCGCCCACTTTCTGGTGCTGCGGCCTGAGTTTGCAGCCATTGTGGGCAGCCCAGAACGCCATCGATGTGTCGAGTGAGAACGCGTACTTGAATGACGCTGGGGTGGTGTATCGATCGTGATCACCGGCGAGATCGGCGTCGTCGGTGCCTCCGAACGCAATGACAGGCAACGGTCGTTTCGCCACGCACAGCGTGTCGGGCATGCGGCCGGCGACGACACCGATGGCGGCGATTTCGCCGGCCATCTCGCACCCGGCACGGAAGGCCATCATGCCGCCGTCGGAGAAACCAACTACGTACACGCGCGTCGGGTCGATGTGTTCGGTGCGAATCTGTTCGCGCACAATCGCACGGATAAATCCGATGTCGTCCGCGCGTGCTTGCATCGCCGACCCGCAGCAGCGTCCGGTGTTCCACGTAAGAAAACGCAGAAAACCCGTGCCATTTGGATACGCCGCCATGAAGTGGCGACGATCCGCGGCCTGGTTCATTCCGGTTGCCGCGGCAATGCCGGACGCGTTCCCATGCGTGCCGTGAAGCAGGATCAGCAGCGGTGGATGCGCGGACTTGGCAATATCTGCGGGCCGATGGAGCAGATACGATCGGGTCGCGTCCCCGATCACCAGTTCATGCAACACCTCTTGGTCTGTGCTGCTGCGCCCGCCTTCGAAGCTCGTGGGTGTGCAGCCTGCGATTGGACCGATCAGTGTTGACGCGAGCAGCGTGCGCAGTATAGAAGCTTTCACACGCCTCTTCGGGTGGAGCGTGACTAGTACGCGTATCCAAAAATAATATCCATCTCGTCAGTGCTGGCCAAGCCAAAGAAGACAGTGCGATCGGTGATGTTGTTGTACGTCACAACCGACACCAATGCATCGCCAACATCCAGCACGAGCGGTGTCGGGAAGTTCGTGAAGCCCGGATGTTCCCAGTCGGTATTGGTGTAAACGGTCGTTTCAGTCCCGTTGGCGCGACGCACACGAATCTCGTACTTCTCGCCGAGTGAGTGCATGTGCGACGTGAGTCCAAGGATCGTTGTACGCGTGGGCATCGTGAACACTTTTGTCAGTGTCGTGCGCTTTCCCGGGGGAAGCGTGATGTCCTGATTGGCGTAGTTGAGCGTGCGTGCGACGGTCTGGACGTTGGCTTTGTCGGTGTAGTACAGATTCGCAAACGCTTCGCCGGGGAGATCGGCTGGGGATCGGTTCACGTAGTGCACGTTGAAATCGAGCGACGTATTGGCGGGCAACTTGAGGGCGACGCCGGTGGGGAACCGGTAGTCGAAATCGGGAGTCATCGCGCCGGCAAAGAACACATGACACGCCATCGGCAGCATGTTCACGATATTCAAGGTGCCATCGCGATTGCGGATGTCACGCACCACATCGAACGACGGACGGGTGTTGCACGGGAACGCGGTATTCTTTTCGTCAAAAGTGTAGAGCAGCAGATGGTGGCTGCCCGGACGCATGCGCGACTCGATACGCGTGACATACATGTCCGTCGCATTGCTCACGCGTCGGTTGACGAACAGCTCGCGCTCGCTGAGCGGTGTCACGGCGAAGCTGTCGACCTTGAGCTGCAACCCCGCGCTTGCCGGCGCAGCGAGTGGGGTGAACGTCGCGGCCTGGACACGATTGTCTTTGAGTACCAGTGTGTCGGCTACGTGACCCGAGCGGGGCGCGCCGGCCTCAATCCAGCGTCGAACGTATTCAAGCTGACCGGCCGTCACGCCTTTCGTCGTGCCCATCGGCATGAGGTTGCCGTAGTCGACGCTGTGGTGTCCCGGAATCCACGCCAACTTGTGATAGAAAAGCGAACTGTCGCTGCGAAATGCCTTGATGCGGAGCAGTCCATCGGCCTTGGCGGTTCGCTGCAGGGATGCAACGCCCATCATCTGTTGGTACGACGAATCCGCCGTGAGCACGAGCCCGGACTGCCGTGCGTTTGCATCGCCGCTCTTGTGGCACGACACGCACGAGACGTCAAGAATGTCATGCTGAATGCGGGTGAACGTGCCGTCGGCGATCGTGGCCGGTGGTGCGATGGACGCGCTCCCGGCACTGTCGCCACCTGAACAGGCAACGGTCGTCGCTAACAGCAACAGTATCGGATTAGGTCGACGCATTCGAGGTCAGGAGAGAGAGAGAGCAGCAGAGGTATGGCTATCAGACGTCAGCTTCGCCGCGTCGTCAGGAACGACACAGGTTTGCTTTCCAAGCGCTACTGCACTCGGAACAGGTAACTCAACTTGGCAAAGAAGACATCGCGCGTCCGCTGCAGCGTGGCTGGACCCTGCGGCTGGTTCGCGCCCAACGCATCGCCGTATCCGAGATACACGATGTTGCCGGGCGACGGAAGAAAGCTAAAGAGAAAATCGAGACGACCGCGTTTCCGGTCGAAGGCGGCGGCGCGTGACAGCGTCCCACCACTTCCCAGAAAGTAGATCGGCGCGTTGGTGCGGCCGGCATCCCGCAGGTCATCCTGCTTGAGGTCGGAGAGTTCGCCAATCACGCGTACAAACACCTTGCGATTCACCTGGTACTCGACGCGCAGTCGATTTGTGGTGCGCGTCAGCACCCGCGTCCCATCGACAGATCGATCGTACGTCTCGTAGTTCCAACTGTCAGAGAGACGTAGCTGCTCCGTCGGCCGCAAGTTGATAGTGCCCGAGACAATCGACACGTCTGATGTAGTCCATTCGGGGAAGTTTTCGTCCTGCCCCACGAGCAGGAAAGTGTTGAAGGAGAATCGACGGAATTCCGGGGTCGCCACCGAAAGCACCCAGTCACGGTTAAACAGTGTCGGTATCCCGACATACTTCACCGTATCCATTCGGCTTCCGCGCGGCCTGAGCGTCACATAGTTCGCGTACAACGACGGATCGTAGCCAAACTCCTCGAGCAGCAACTGCGATCCAACCTGCCATCCGCCGTGGAGGCGCGTGTTCTGACGGATGTGGAGTTTGCGATCCTGCGATCCGTGGCCGTTCACCAGATTGTCGTATTGATACGCGCCGCTGGCGAACACCTCAGGCACGAACGCCTCCACCAGTGCATTCGGCTTGCCAAATCTGCTGAGGCGATGCGTGGCGGTGATGCTGCCGACTCCCGAGCGCGCGATAAACCCGCTCTGGGCATCGAAGTCGGGGCTCACTCCGGTGAAAGTGTAGCGCGCGTAGTACCGCTTGCCGTTGGCCGTCGCGGACAGGTCCCAGAGGGGCGCGCTGACCGTAGTATCGCCGCCGTTCGAAAAACTGCGCGCGTACTGGCCCTGCATGCTGAACACGCCGCGAGCCAGTCGACCATCGATGCCAAGCACACGGTTCCAGCGATCGCCATCGATCTTGTCGGTGTACGCGAGTCCCATCCGACTGGTGCCGCCGAGGTCGCGCTGCAGTCGCACGACGTTGTAGATCGGTGAGTGCTTGCCGTCAAACGATGCGTCTTTGCTGTCGACCGCTGACAGTACGCCGATATCAAAGCCTTCCTGCTTGCCGGTGAGTTTGGTCGCGGCCACCGGCTGAGAGATGCGACGGGTGTAGATCAGCCGATTGGGCGTCGTGAACTGCTCCTGGCTCTCCAGAAAGAACGGCCGACGCTCCGGGAAGAAGACCGCGACACGCGGGTCATAGGAGAACTGCGTCGCATCAGCTTCCACCTGCGAGAAATCGGGATTCGCGGTGCCGGCAATCGTGAGATTGCTCGTCACTCCCCACCGCACGCTGCCGCCGAGCTCAGGACGCTTGCCGTCGTAGCTCCACTTGGCGGTCGACGGATTCGGCGTCCCGGCTGCACTCGACGTGATCGTCGGAATGAAATCGAGCGTCAGTCCGCGACGCAGATCGCGCAACCCGGTGAGCATTCCCGATTGCGCGAGAAAACTTGAACTGCCGCGCATCGCCGGGGCCCAACTTTCTTCGTTGCCCGTCGCTTGCACGACACGAATCACATGCAGCTGCCACTGCTGGTCGTCGCCTTTGCGATAACGGAGGCTCTTGAACGGGATCGTGATCTCGACTTCGTATCCCCAGTCGCGTAACGCCCCCTTGGACCGCCACACATAGTCGGGCGCAAGATCGGTAGCCTCGCGCGCTCTGGGCATGCCGCCGGAAAAACCTCCGCCCGTCACCGCTCCGGTCTCGGTAAGTACACCGTCGCTCTGAATGCCGAACGGATTGACGCCAAACACCAGTGCCTGTCTACTGTCCGCGTAGGTGCCGAGGAAGAGCTGCACGTTATCGTCCTGCGTGATCTTGTCGCGATCGGCGAGCGTCGCGCGCACCGTGCCGGGTGCCGCGAACGCTCGAATGCCGACGTGCAGCTCCGTCGCCGAATACCACACCAGCACTTCGGTGCTGTCCTTGGCCGCCACGCCGTCATTCGGGAAGAACTGCGAGAATCCGGTCAGCAAGGCCGCGCTGCCCCAATCGGCTTCACCCAACTGGCCATCGACGACGATCGTGCCCTCACGGCGAGGGATTGGCACACGCAGCCCACCACGCCGGCCGTCAAAGACCGGACCGGCATGCTTGGGCGGCTGCGTCACGGTCGATGTCAGCGATCGAACTGACGCGGGCGGAACAGGCGCTTGACGCGGCACCGAATCGGTGGGCGATGAGAGCAGCAACGCCACAGCGATGGGAAGGAATGCGGTCACGTAGAGCGGACAGGAGAAGCCGTAGCATTGGTGCGCATCAGGCGCGCAACACACGAGCAACGGGCGAATGATGGCAAAGCTTATCGACTGCACCGCGGCCATGTCGAACGTCCAGCTGTCGATACTACGACCGCCCACTCAAGTCTGTTGGGATGGACGCCGAAACTAAAACCAAGTCTTTGCCTTTCCGTCGGGCCGGCGCCGGTACTCAACCCTGACCTGCAAAGCCCTCGTTCTTTTCGCGTTGCTTCAGATCGGCACCATGCCCTGGCGGAGCCGCTGTTCTTTGGCCGTCACCTTCGGGCGGCCTATGGCTGAGGCCGGTGCTGGTGAAAATTGGTGGTTTCGCAAAACTGTGATATGCCGCATAATTACGGCTCCTCCTGTCCGACTTTCTGACGATTCATGGCTTATATCCGATGTGAATCGTGCGGATCGAAGGCGCTGAGCGCGGCGTCGCAATGTCCGCGATGCGCGGTGCCCTTCGATCTGACCGATACCCGAGGTCTTCGCGCGCCGCTCAAGAAGTGCGGCGGGTGCGGCATCATGCATCGCCAGGATCGCAGCTGTCACTGGTGCGGCGATCGTTCCGTGCCGGCGTGGCGAAGCGTGAAGGTGCTGCGCAGCGCCGCTGCCGTCGCGATCATGGCATTGGGTGGCGTGGGCGCGTATGGCTATCGCGCACCACTTCGCGAAACGGCGTCACTGATCGTTGCGCGCGCATTAGCGCCGGCTGCTCCGCGCACCGAAGGGGCTTCGGTAAATTCACCGGTGACGACGCCTGTGCAGTCGCCGGCTTTGGCACAAATCGCCGCCGCGCCTGCGGCGAATACCGAAGCGCTGCAGTCGGCTGACCCTACGACCACTGCGTCTGCGTTCGATTCGACGACGTTGATCGCGTCGGCGGCGGATTCAATTCGCTGGATTCCCGCTGTTGCGCGCACGTGGGTGAATGTGCGCAACGATGCGAGTCGCGGTGGAAATGTTGTGGGAGTGATCAACCCAGCGTCGCGCGCAATGCTGGGTACCACGCGCGCCGGCTGGCGTCAGGTCAAGTCGACAGAGGTCACAGGCTGGGTAGACCCGCGACTGTTCGAGCCGGATTCGCTGCGGACGCGCGGTTGAGCGGGTTCGCGGTTGCGTTGTCGAATTGACTCCTGCATTACTCGCCCTGTGAGAGAGATCTTGCAGGGCGCTTTCATTTGCAGGCGACTGCAGAGCATACTGCAGAGTCCCCTCAGCGCAGCATCACTTTCAGTGCACGTGATCCGGAAGCTCATGAACAGACGGCGCGGTTTCACGCTCATCGAAGTGCTGGTTGTCATCGTCGTGATCGCGATTCTGGCGACGTTCGTGGCGCCCAGCATCTTTCGAAATGTTGGCGATGCGCGCGTTGCAACGGCGAAGACGCAGATCGAATCATTGGGCACGGCGCTCGATGCGTATCGACTCGACAACGGCAACTATCCGTCGACAGCGCAGGGGTTGGGCGCGCTCTGGCAGCGCCCCACGATCGACCCGCCGGCCAACTGGCGCTCGCCATATGTGCGCAAGCCCGTTCCCAAAGATCCCTGGGGGCATGACTACGTGTACGTCGCACCGGGACGCGCGAACCCGCAGAGCTACGATCTCCTGTCGTACGGCGCCGATGGTATCGCCGGTGGCGTCGGCGATAACGCCGACATTACGAGCTGGAAGTAGCACGCGCGTGGGGGCACTCCCCTCGCTGAGCGAACGGTTGCGCGCGTCGTTGCCCCAGGTGGAGTGGCGCACCCGTTTCGCGCCTGCACCAACGGGGTATCTCCACCTCGGCCACCTCGTCAACGCAATTCACGTCTGGGGAATTGCGCGCGCATACGGCGGGCGTGTCGCATTGCGCATCGAAGACCACGATCGCACCCGGTGTAAACCGGTGTACGAAACCGCGCTACACGACGATCTGGAGTGGCTCGGCTTTGAAGCCGATATCGCGCCGAGTGCGTCGTTTGTCGCCCGCGAGCACGCGGATGTGCTGGCGCATCCGCACGAGTATCGACAGTCCGACCAGCCGTCACGTTACACGAGCGCGCTCGCGCAACTCGAGTCAGACGCACTCGCGTTCGCATGCGCCTGTACGCGACGGGAAATCGCGGTGTTGACCTCACGCGTCC
>JBKJTE010000325.1:0-12089 GCA_046590495.1 Gemmatimonas sp.
CGCACTCGATCACGGCATCGAAGATCCCGAAACGCGCCGCAGTGCCGGCAAGCCCCCCACAGGTCAACTCGTACTCCGTGCGGGACGCGATCGCGGCGCCGTCGTGCTCCAGGTCGAAGACGACGGACGGGGAATCGATCGCGCTGCGATTCTCGCACGTGCGCAGGAACAGGGCGACGTTGCCCGCGATGTCATCGGTCTCGACGATGACGCATTGCTCACCGTGCTCGCCCATCCCGGCTTCTCGACCGCGCGCGCCGTCACCTCCATCTCCGGTCGCGGCGTCGGTGTCGATGTCGTCATGACCCGCGTGCGCGCGCTGGGCGGCACGCTCGAACTCGAAACACTGGAGGGCGAAGGGACGGCCTTCACACTCAGACTGCCGGTCACACTCGCGATCACGCGCGCACTGCTGGTGCAGGTCGCGGGTGAGACGTACGCCCTCCCGGCCGCGCATGTCATCGAGGTGCTGGAGCCCGCCGACGGCACGATTGTCACCTCGCTGGCGCGGGAGTGGATTCAGGTGCGCGATGAACTGTTGCCTGTGATCCGGCTCCGCGAGCGCTTCGGGTGTCCCCCGTCAGGCGACGAAGCGTTCGTGACGGTGGTCGAAGCGGCGGGAAAGAGGACGGCGCTGGTCGTCGACTCTCTCGTCACGCAGCAGGATATCGTCGTCAAGACGCTCGACGTTGTACGCGGGAGTGCGGCGTTGTTCAGCGGGGCGACGGTACTCGGTGACGGGACACCGGCGCTCATCGTCGATATCGGAAGTCTCAGTTGATAAACCGAATGCGGGGTTGAATATGGAGGCGATCCGGTCACTTAAGACCATACAGCTCGACGCACTGCGTGAAACCGCCAACATCGGAGCGGGGCACGCGGCGACGGCGCTGTCGCAGATGACCGGCAGCACCATCATGATCAAGGTGCCCGCCATCAGCATTGCAAGCATGGACGATTTGCCGTCGCAATTCGCCGACGAAGAGGAACCGGTTGCCGCCGTCCTCATGCACATGCTGGGCGACTTGAGTGGGCGCACGCTGCTTGTTTTTCCGCGTCCGACGGTGATGCGTCTCGCCGAGTTGATGTTGCGTCGTCCTGTCGGTTCGTCGTTGGTGCTTGGCGAACTCGAAACGTCGGCGATCAAGGAAGCGGGAAACATTCTGAGCGGCGCGTACATGAACGCGCCCAGCGATTTCCTCGGCATGCTGCTGCTACCATCACCGCCGACGCTGGTGATCGACATGGCAAGCGCCGTGTTGAGTAGCGCGTTCGCCGAATTTTCTCCCGATCCAGATGCGATCATCTGCGTCGAAAGTGAGTTCATGCTGACGGAGACGGGACACACGTTGCGCGGGTTCTTTCTGCTGCTGCCGGACCCTGCGTCGTTGCAGGTGATGCTTCGCGCGTTGCGTCTGGCCTGATCGAGGAGACGCGAGCAGTGGAGATGACGTCTGTCGCTCCCGGTGCGCGTGATGTGGAGTTGCTGCGGGCGATGGCGCATCGCATCGATCAGCAGGATCCCGGGGCCTTCAATAACCTCGGCGTTCTCTATCACAGCAAGGGACTGCACGCCGACGCGGTCGAAGTATTTCTGCGTGCGCTCGCGCTCGATCCGCGCATGCGCACGGCGGCGCGCAATCTCGAGATCGCAGCCGCACAGCACGGCGCCTGCGACGAGCGGCTTGCGGGCCTTGCCGCGCGACTTGACGCAAACCCGAATGACGACGATGCCCGGCGCGATCGCGCGCGGTTGCTGCGACTGATCGGTCGACACGCCGAAGCTGCACAGCAACTGGATGCACTGATTGCCGCGGACCCGGACGATGCCGCGTCACTGTTTGAACGCGGACAGATCGAACAGCGTGCCGGCGATTTGCGTCGTGCGCAGCGTTGGTTTGAACGCGCCGTGAACGCAGCGCCCGACGATCCGATTCCGCTGCTCCACCTCGCCGAGGTGTTGTATCAGCGAGGGCAGAACGAGCAGGCGCTCGAAGCGCTCGAGCACTTGCTCACGAACTGCCCAACCATCGCGGAAGCACACTTGCTGCACGGGTTTGTGCTCGGCGATATGGGTCGTCATGAAGCGGCGCGCGCCGCAGCACGACAGGCGGCGTCGCTCAATCCCGCACTGCAAACGCTCCAAGCCGATCTTTCACTCGAGGCCACCGACGCGCACGTCACGCCGTCACCCGCGCGCAGCAGCGTCGAGCCGGAAGGCGCGCTTGCGTATTACGGTCTTGGGATGGCGTTCCGACAGCGCGGATACTTTGACCAAGCGCGTCGCGAGTTTGAGCGCGCCCTCGCGCAGGGTGAAGATGCACGGCTGGCGCGTCATGCGATCGCCGAGCTGGATCTGGTTGGTGGTCATTCGGCGGCGGCAAAGGCGACGTACGAACAGTTGCTGGGCGCGCACAACGATCATCCGCGCTACTGGAACGAGCATGGCGTCGCCCTGCATCAAGGTGGAGACGTCGAAGGCGCCGCTGACAGCTATCGTCGTGCACTGCGCGCGGACCCCAAATACGCACTCGCGTACAACAATCTTGCGGTCGCCCTCTCAGATCTGGGCGAGGCATCGGCTGCACGCGAAGCGCTGGTGCGTGCCACCGATCTCGAACCCGCATTCGCGCGTGCACGACTCAATCTTGCGCGTTGGTACGTGCGCCATCGCGATCCGTTGGCTGCTCTCACGCTGCTACGTGAGCTGGTGGCGTTTCAGCCAAACGATGCGGACGCCTGGCACGACATGGGAAGTGTGCTGCAGCTCCTGCATCGGCCCGACGAAGCGCGTGATGCTTTCCTGTGTGCGATCGACAAGCGTCCGGATCACGCGGAAGCGCGTTACGCGTTGGCGCAGGTCCTCGGCTCACTTGGCGATGAAGATGGCGCACTACGCGAGACACAGCATGCACTCGGCCTCGCGCCAGTTCGTATGGAATCGCGTCTGACGGTTGGGATCGAACTGCAGCACGAGTGTCCTGAAGCGGCCGGCTTTCTCGATCTGCTCGCGGTGCGGGCGCACGAGCCGCTGACTGGCGTGTCGTTGCATGCGGACGACGTCGCTGAAATGCTGCGTGAAACGGCGCCCCAACCACCGGCACCGACGTCACCCGACGACGGCGAGTGGGCAGATCGGTTGTGTGACGGTGCGGATGCATTTGCCGCGCGCGGTGTGCATGGCGAAGCGCTTGAGCGCTACACCGAAGCACGCACGCGAATCGAAACGATTGGCGTTGCCGGCGCGCGTGAGCACGATCACCGTTGGCGTCGTGCAGCAATCGGTGAAGCACGTTCGAACTGCCTGCTGGGAAACGGTCACGTTTCGCTCGGTGCGTTGCGCGCGCTCGCTGCTGCGACGGCCGACGACACTGAAGTCATCGCGCTCTTTGCGAGCAGCGCCGCCGAGGCCGCGCGCCGGGAACTTGGGCCGGCAGAAGTTGCGCCGATTCTGATGCGACGGCTGTTGCGCATGGAATCGCCGAGTGCCGCGCTGCTGCATTTTGTCGGCGACGTCGCGCTTTCGATTGGCGATGACGGCATGGCGCTGGCGTTCTATCGACGCGCACTGGCGATCGATCCGTTGCGCCCGACGCCACGCATTGCGATCGCACGTATTCTGCGTTTACGCGGCGACCTGCAGGCCGCGCGACTTGAAGTGCTCGCCGCGCTCACGACTGCACCGTCGTTGCGTGAAGGTGTGCTCGAATTGGCGCGGGTGACGCTCGAGGCACGCACGCCGGCGGATGGTCTGCGCGCGCTCACTCGCCACCTTGCGTCGGTTCCAACAGATCTCGACGCGTTGGTACTGTTGGTCGAACTGCTCATCGCACTCGATCGCGAGAACGATGCACGGGTCGCTGTGCAACGCGTGTTGCGTCACGATGCGACGAACCCGGGCGCGCTTTGGTTTGACGGTGTGTTGCTGGTACGGCAGGCGCGCATGCGCGATGCTGTAGAGCGGTGGCGGCGTGTGCAGGCATCCGGCGCGCCCTCGTATGCAACGCGTGCGGAGAAGGCACTTGCACGCGCGGCGTCGCGACTTCAGGTAGACGACGGCACGTCGCCGGTCGGCGCAGGGGCCGTGCCAGCCATCGAATCCACACCACCGCAGTTGAGACTCGCCTCGTGAGTCTCGAAGGACGCCTTCGCGACCTTGGGCTCCCCGAGGTGTGCCAGCTACTCGGTTCGAGTCGCAAGAGCGGCACGTTGCGGGTGCACGCGGCGTTGCAGGCGCATGCGGCCGAGGTGCGTTTCGTGCAGGGGATGATCGCGGACGCCGCACAGTGGCCCCTCGACCTCTCCAGTTCAGACGAGGTCCCCGAGCGCGCGACGCCAACACTCGCGGACACTCGCGCGATCGAAGTGGTAGTGCTCGACCTGCTCACCTGGCGCGACGGCGAATTCCGCTTTGTCGCCGAAAAGTCTGGGGCGCGCTCGGCGAGTCCGATCAGGTTGAGCGTTGAGTCGCTGCTCGTCGAGGCGGCCCACCGCTCCGAAGTGTGGGACCGTGTTCACGATCGCGTGTCAAACGCGCACGTGGTGCCTGCGTTCGTTGACATCGATCCGCAACAGCTTCCGCTCCTGCGCCTCGTTCCGCACGAGTGGGAAGTGCTCACGCGGGTCGACGGTCGCCGCGACCTGACTGAACTCGCGGACGTGCTCGGCCGTCAGCTTGTCGATATTGCGCAGATTGTCCACACGCTGATCGGCGCCGGAGTTCTCGCGCTGCGTGACAGCTCCATCGTTGCACGCAAACATCCCACTCCGCCGGCACATCAAGCGGTGGATATGTGGGTCCCGTCAGCAGAAGAGCTGACGAGCCGTGAACCGCACGACGAGGACGACGATCTTGTGTTCGATCCGATCGCTCTCGGCGTCATTGACGAAGACGGATTGCCCGCGCGACACACGCCAACCGGCCCGCTGCTAACAGTTGCCGCTCCGTCGTTTGGGGCGCGACGCGAGCCCGATGTGATTGCGACCACGAGTCGGCTTCTGCAGACGGCCTCGTCGCTCGAATTTCCCAATGAAAATGCGGTTGCCTCAGCGACTCCCAAACAGTCTCTGTCACAGCGGGAGGCCGGTTGGCCTGCGCCCGGCATGGACGCAGCATCACTGTGCGAGCACGGTGACACTTCGGCCCGCCGCGGTGACCTTGCCGGTGCGCTGACATGGTGGAGCGCGGCGCTTCGGACGGACGCAGCTGCAGTCGATGCAGATCGTATCCGCGAAGCCATCGCACTCGCGGCCCGCTTGCACGCATTGCTACATCCCAATCGGCGCGACTGAGGAGCGGGCGTATGCCCATCGTAGATCATGCCACACGGCTGATCACCTGCAAGCTGGTCTACTACGGACCCGGCCGATCAGGAAAGACAACGAACCTCACGTACTTGCACACCGCATTGCCGGGTGAGCAGGTGGGCACGCTCACGTCCCTCGCCACACGTCGCGACCGTACGCTCTTCTTCGACTATCTCCCGGTCGATCTCGGAACCGTTGGTGCCTACAAGGTTCGCTTCCAGCTGTACACCGTCCCCGGCCAACCGTACTACCGCGCGATCCGTCAACTCGTACTGCAGGGCGCCGACGGCGTCGCTTTCGTCGCCGACAGTCAGCGTCACCGCTGGGAAGACAATATCGACAGCATGCAGGACCTGCACGCCAATCTCGCCGAGCATGGCATTGATGCACGCGTGTTGCCGATGGTGATCCAGTACAACAAGCAGGACCTGCCACCGTCGCTCGCAGCGAGCGTCGATGAACTCTCGGTCGCGTTGAACTTCCGCGCGATTCCTGAATTTGCCGCCGACGCACCGCACGGCACTGGCGTCTTTGACACGCTGCGCTCGCTCGGCATGCGCGTATTGCGTCGGCTTGGTGCTGAAGATGCAGCCAACGTCGCCGCCCACGAAGCCGCGTCTGCCGTTGAGGTTCAAGCAGTATGACCGGTCTGCCGGACGGCAACTTCCGCTTCGACACGTTCGTCGTTGGCTCGTCCAACCGGCTCGCGACATCGGCGGCGCTCGCCGTCGCCGAAGCACCGGGCGCGGCGTACAACCCGCTTTTTGTCTACGGCGAATCCGGGCTCGGAAAGACGCACCTGGTTGCAGCGATCGCACATCGGGCCTGCCTCGCACAGCCCGATCTGCGCGTTGAGTTCAGCACCGGGGAAGAAGTCGCCGAACGATTGCATCGTGCAATCGCTGCGGGGCAGCAGGAACACTTCACACAGCGCTATCAGCAAGTTGACTTGCTGCTGCTGGACGATGTCCAGTTTCTCGCCGGCCAGCGTGAGACGCAAAGTGAGTTGCTTCGCCTGTTCAATCTGATGCAGGGTGACGGGCGGCAGCTGGTGATGACGAGCGATCGCCCACCCGCTGATATCCCCGATGTCGATCAGCGTCTGGTGTCGCGTCTGTCAGGTGGACTGATCGTTGACGTCGGCGCGCCCGACTACGAAATGCGCCTGGCCATTCTGCGCAATGCATGCAGCACGCGCTCGCTCGAGTTCCACGATGGTGTGATGGAAGAAGTTGCGCGACTCGCGTTCGGCAATGTGCGTGAGCTCAAGGGTGCGCTGAACAAACTCACCGCGTACCAGCAACTCGAAGGGCAGGGTATTGGCGCCGCTGATGTGCGTGCTGTCCTTGGCGAGCGCGCAACACCGGTCGCCGTAACCGTGAGTGGACGTCAGATTGCCGGTGGAAGCGAAGTCGCCGGCGAGTATGAAGGCTTTCTCGCAGACGTTTTTCAGGAAGTCGAGACGCGTGTTGAGAAGTGGCGCGTTGTTCTCGGTGAGGCGTGCACCTTCTGGCGCGGCGAAGGGTACGTGACCGGCGTGCTGGAGCGCGCGATGGCACACCCCGTGCAACCTGACGTAAATGGTCTGCTCGCGACATTCACCGCCGCCATCGAGCACTTGCGCGCGCTGGAGTTCAAGGCGGTTGCCGTAGAACCGTCGTTGCGTGGTCACACAGCCTTTCGCAATCCGGAGACCGTCGCCGACGCGCAGGCGCTGCATGATCGCGCAATCGCGACCGCGGTGCCGTTGCCCGCGCCACTCAGGACACTCACGCGTGAAACGTTCGAAGGTGGGAATGCGAACCAACTCGCGCTGAAAGCGTTCGATGCGATCGTTGAGCAGCCGGGCGCGCGCTACAATCCGCTCCTGGTCCGTGGCCCAAGTGGCGTTGGCAAGACGCATCTCGTGCACGCGATCGCCAATGCACTCCGTGAGGCGTGGCCGGAGAAAGCCATTGCCTGCTTGTCTGCCGCCTCGTTCAGTGATGAACTGGTCGCCGCGATGCAGGGTGGAACGGTCGAGCGGTGGCGCGCGCGCTATCGCGCTGCGGACGTGCTCATTCTCGATGACGTGCAGTCGCTGGCCGGCGGTGAGCGCACGCAGGAGGAACTATTCCACCTGTTCAACCAACTGTACGATCGTGGCGGACAGATCGTGTTGACGTGCGATCGCGCGCCGCGCGATGTGCAAGGGTTGGCCGATCGCTTGCGTTCGCGCTTTGAGGGTGGCCTGGTGGTCGCGTTGCAGTCGCCCGATCGCGGACTGCGCTCGCGAATCGTTGAACGTTGGTTGCAGGAGGCGCACGCGCAGGCAACGCCGGAGTTGATCGCGCTGCTCGCTGACAACGACGTGGGCAGCGTGCGTGAACTCGGCGGCCTGTTCAAGCGTGTGCACGCCGCGGCCGATGCGCACGGACTTGCGATCACATTCGATTCCGCACAGCGGGCACTGGGAGTCGCCAGACCCCGGGCACTTCGCACCGCGCCGCCGCGCATGGTCGCGCACGCAACCGGGCAGGCACGCCTCGACGACTTCTTTCTCGATCGCGAGAAAGTGATCTGGGATTGGAGTGATATCGGTGGACGCGTGATCGAGGATTTCCGCTGATGGCCATTCGCGGAAATCTGAACGAAGCAAGTCTTGCGGACGTGCTTCAACTGCTCGCGCTCGGCCAGAAGACCGGCTGTTTGAGCGTGGCCGGTGAAGGCAGCTTCGGCACGATTCACTTTGACGCTGGACGTATCGTCTTTGCCGCGATCGTGAATCGTCGCGATCGTCTTGGCGACCGACTGCTGCGCAATGGCGCGATCGCGGCGGATGCACTGGCCAAGGCCGTCGCTGTCGCTGCACCAACCGACGATCGCGCGCTTGCGGTCGCGCTGCTCGATCGTGGTCTCGTCGATCTCGACGTACTCGAATCGCACTACCGCGTGCACGTTGAAGAAGCGGTCTACTATCTACTTGGCTGGACGCACGGCACTTTCACCTTCGAAGCAGCGCCGCGCGCCGACGAGAGCGACATTCTCGTTTCGATCAGCGCCGATTCGCTGCTGCTCGAAGGCGCGCGCCGCGTGGACGAGTGGACGCTGATTGCCAAGAAGATCCCGAGTCTCGATCTCATCTTCGAGATCGATACGCCGCGGCTCGCAACGCGTGAAGTGCCCCTCAGTCCGGCGCAGGAAAAGTTGCTGCCGCTGCTCGACGGTACGCAGGACGTGAACACTGTGATCG
Organism: Gemmatimonas sp.; assembly: GCA_046590495.1. Taxonomy (GTDB): domain Bacteria; phylum Gemmatimonadota; class Gemmatimonadetes; order Gemmatimonadales; family Gemmatimonadaceae; genus Gemmatimonas. Next base: position 8,540 of record JBKJTE010000325.1, read on the forward strand.
AGCGCTCGGGGCTCGGTGAGTTCGAAGTCGGCAAGGCGATCTTTGGGCTGCTCACGGCTGGATTTGCGCAGCGGGTTGGGCGCAGTGCCGCACGTCGTCAACCTTCGCCTGAGAGTCGCGTCGCCGAACATCGCAATCTCGGGGTCGCGTTCTATCGCACCGGTCTTTACGACGAAGCGCAGCGCGAATTCCGCCGTGTGCTCGAATTGCGCGATGCCGATGCGGCTGCACGTTTCTATCTGGGTCTCGTGCATCTTCGTCGCGGCGAGTGGGAAAGCGCAGTCGACGTGCTGCAACGCGCCACGCAGGAGCCCGATGCCCCCGCGGCTGCGTTTCACAATCTCGCCTACGCTCTCGAACGCCTCGGCCGACTGGACGACGCGACCGCGCAACTCGACGAGGCCGTGGAACGGGGCACAGCCAACGACCCGCGCACGACCGTTTCGCAAGCGGTGATTACACTCTCCCGCGGCGATCTTGTCACCGCGGAAACCCACCTCACGGCAGCGCGTGGTCAGTGGGGCGCGCGTCAGCCGTCGGCGGCGTGGTTTCACACCGCGGGGCTCGCGGCCGCACTCTCCGGTGACCTTGAGCGCGCCGGTGAACTGCTCGAGGAAGGAATCGGTGTGCATCCGCATGCAGCCGCGTTGCACAACAATCTTGCGGTCGTGTACGAGCGACGCGGGAGCTACGAACTCGCGGCACGCACGATTGAACATGCGCTGCTGGAAGACGCCAACGAAGCGCGTCTGCACAAGAATCTTGGCGACTATCTTTACCGCGCCCAGCGATATGACGAAGCGTTTGATGGCTTCACGCGCGTGGTGCGACTCGATCCGGTTCATGGTGCGGATGTGCACCTCAAGCTCGGCAACATTCTCTATCGTCGCGGAGAGATGAGCGGTGCGCAGGCCGCATGGGAGCGGGCGCAAGCGCTCGAGCCAGGCAATCAGATCGTGCGTGCGAATCTTGAGGCGCTCAGCCGGACTGAGATGCGGGCGGTACAGAGTGATGCAGCAGGGAGCAGTGCAGCGTGGGAGCCGACGCCGGCGCGCAACGGGACAACCATCGCAGTTGAAGCGGCGTGAAGACGGCCACTGGCAGCACTACCGGACACTTCGCATGACGCGGATCACCGTACGCATCGCCGACTACGCGGTCGGCGAAAGCGGCTCTGTACTGGTTACGAATGGCATCGGCTCGTGCGTTGCGATTGTGCTCTACGAACGTACGAACAAAATCGGCGCACTCGCACACATTCTGCTACCGCACGCCAGTCTGACGGCGGTGCACCAGCCTCCGGCCAAGACCGCGACCGCTGCCGTGCCGGTGATGGTTCGTCGCATGCGCGAACTCAGCGGCAGCGGCCAGATCGAGGCTCGCCTGATCGGTGGCGCAAGCATGTTCGCGCCGCTACTGATTCCCGGTTCGCTCTCACTCGGCGCCCGCAATGTTGCTGCTGCTCGTGCGGCATGTGCCGCTGCAGACATTCCCATCGTTGCTGAAGACGTCGGCGGGGATCACGGCCGGTCGGTGGTGTTCGATATCCACGACGGAAGCTTGCTGGTGAAATCGATCGCGAAAGGCGATGTCCGACTCTGATCCAATCGCGCGTCAGGTGACGCGTGAAACACCACCACCACGGGTGCTGGTCGTAGACGACAGCGCGTTCATGCGCCGCATCGTCAGCGACGTCGTGGCGTCGAGTGGCGAGTTTGATGTGGTGGGTACGGCACGCGACGGCATTGACGCACTGCGCCAGATTGCCCTTCTCAATCCTGACATTGTAACGCTCGATGTCGATATGCCGCAGCTTGACGGACTGTCGGTGTTGCATCGAATCATGCAGGAGCGACCGCGTGCGGTGGTGATGTTGAGTGCGGGTGGTGCGGACGGTGGTGCTGACGCAACGCTGCGTGCGCTCGAACTTGGCGCCGTCGAGTTTGTGCGAAAGCCGTCTGGCGCAATCAGCCTCGACCTGGAAGATGTGAGCGAGCAGCTGCTGGGAGCGCTGCGTGCGGCCGCGTGCACGAACCTCGGCATTCTTCCTCGCGCCGATGCAACGACCGATCGCGCGGCGGGCGTTCGTGGAAAAGTATCCGCCGCGCCCACCAGCGGTGCCGGGGCGTATGCCTCGCAGGTTGTGTGTGTTGCGGCGTCCACCGGTGGGCCTGCTGCTCTTTCACGCGTCGTTCCACGGCTTCCCAAATTCGAACACACCGCAGTGCTGATCGTGCAACATATGCCGGCCGGGTTTACCGCGAGTCTCGCGTCTCGCCTGCACGGGGCATCGCGACTGTCTGTCCACGAAGCCGCCGATGGTGACGCGATCCTCGCGGGCCATGTGTACATCGCGCCGGGTGGCTTTCACATGCGTGTGTCAGGCACGATCGCTGCGCCTGCGCTCGCACTCGACCGCGGTGCCGCGGAGTGGGGCGTGCGACCCGCAGCAGACCCACTCTTCAAGTCGGCGTCAAAACTGTTCGGCGCATGTACCATCGGTGTGGTGCTGACGGGGATGGGGCGCGACGGTGCGGCCGGACTCTCTGCTATCCGCAATGCTGGTGGTCGAGCCGTCGTGCAGCATCGCGACTCGGCGGTGATTGCCGGAATGCCCGATGCGGCACTCCGCGAAGCTGGCGCTGATCGTGTGGCAATGCTTGAGCAGATTGCCGACGCGATCGCTCAACTCACGCAATTGCAGGAGGCCGCATCGTGAGCATCGGCCGATTCCGGTCCACCGCCGCGTTCTCACCGCGCGCACGCGCGAATGTCGTGGCTGTTGATCGCGCGACGTTCGTCATCTTCTCCATCGGCGGTCATCGTTTCGGCGTTTCCGTCGAGCGAGTCGAGCGCGTGGTGCGCGCGCACTTCGCGCACGACTCGGTCACGTACGATGGCCGATCGGTGCCGCTCGCCGATCTGGCGTCGGCGCTCGGGCTCGCGCTGGCGCCATCGATTCGTTCGCGCGTGCTGGTATTTTCCAGCGGCCAATCATGGATCGCGGCAGCTGTTGATGCGGTGCATGAAGTCGCCACAATCGATGCGTCGATGGTCGCGCCGCTCGTGTACGACGGCACCCGCACGTATCTGCCCGGGGGCGCACGAGGTGTCTTCACGCGTCAGGAGCAGACGGTGCTCGTGCTCGACGTCGCACTGGCGCTTCAAGCCACCGCCCACTCCGGTCCGCTCGCCTACTCAGATCTCCTCAGACCCGATGTCGCGTGAGCAACTTGTCGCGCGAGTCGCCGGGAGCGATGCGATGATGCCCGATGGGGAAGCGCTCGCCAAGCGGCGTTCAACCATTGCCGCGGCCCTCGATGCCGAACCGTCGCCTGAACAACGCGTGCAGCTCAAGCAGGAGATCATCGCGCTCTTTCGTGATGCGGACGCGGCAGTCGCCGCATACGCTGCATTCAAGGAAGAAGTGAAGGCGCTCGCTGAAACGTGGAAGCAACTCGACGGACGTGCTGCTTCAACAGGTCATCCGGCGACGTCAAGTCGCGTCGATCATCTCGGTGCGTCCAGCTTTGTCGAGAAGGGATGGTCC
>JBKJTE010000379.1:0-4948 GCA_046590495.1 Gemmatimonas sp.
GCCTTGGCGAGCAGCGTCTTGCCGGTACCCGGGGGCCCGACCAGCAGCGCGCCCTTCGGCAGGCGTCCACCCAGCTTGGTGAACTTCTGCGGATCTTTGAGGAACTCGATGATTTCCTGCAGTTCGACCTTGGCTTCGTCGGCCCCTGCAACGTCAGCGAAGGTGATCTTGGGCGTGTCTCCGCTGAGCAGCTTTGCCTTGCTCTTGCCAAACGAAAACGCCTTGTTGCCGCCGGACTGCATCTGGCGGAAAAGGAAGATCCAGAAACCGATGAGCAGCACGTACGGCAGCACGGTGATGAGGAAGCTCATCCCGCTGAACCGCGCCTGCTCCGCCGAGGTGCGCACGCCGCGCGAGAAGAGCAGCTTCTGCTCGTCGTTGGCGGCGCCGGCAACGAGACGCACCGTGAACTTGCGCGCTTCGCGATTGGCGACGCGCACCGGCTGACGGAACTGGCCCGACATCACGTTTTCCGGCTGGAAGACGACCTGCTGGATGTTGCCGGCGTCGAGCTGCTGACGGTACGCGGTGTAGTCGATTTCAGGCGACTGCGTTTCGCGTCCGCCTTGGTAGTTGAGGAACGCTACCGGAATCAGGATCACGAGGATCCAGAATGAGAGCGTCTTGGAGAAGCGGCCCCAATTGAAGGGCTTTTTCGGAGAGGGCGTCATGGGTGCTGGCATCGTGTGACCTTTACTGCAGGCTGGCGACGTACGGGAGATGCCGGAAATTTTCGGCGTGGTCGAGACCGTACCCGACCAGGAATTCGTGCGGCGCGTCAAACCCGATGAACCGCGTCGGATGCGACAGCTCCGTGGCAATGTGCTTGTGCAGCAACGCGCAAATCTCGAGCGACCGCGGCTTCCGTTCACCGAGCAGTTCGATGAGCCGACTGAGCGTGCGACCGGAATCGACGATGTCTTCGACTAACAGAATGTGTTTCCCCTCCAATTCCGTTTCCGGATCGTACAACAATCGCACGACCCCACTCGATTCCATCGCATCGCCGTACGACGAGGCGACGAGGAAATCGACCTGCAGTGGGCGCGCAATGTCCCGGACGAGGTCACTGAGAAAGATGAAACTACCCTTGAGAAGCCCGAGGACGAGCAGCTCGCCATCAGGATATGCCGCTGTGATTTCAGCGCCGAGTTCACGCACCCGCGCCTGAATCGTTTCCGCGTCGAAGACGATGCGCCTTACAGCGCGACCGTCGAGCCGCGGATCAGAGGGGTGAATCGTCGCATCTTCGCCTGCCTGCTCAGTCGTGCTCGCGCTCACACCGATACCAGATGACATCCGGCCGACCGGGCCGGTTCGGGGCCGCGGCAGAGCGGCAGACTCCGGGAACCCAGACGATTTCCTCCCGCTGGAGGACGACCGGCCATGACGGACGGTCAAGCGCAGGGACACCTGCTTCTGCAAAATACCGTGTCACACGCCGCCCCGCGCGGGCACCGGCTGTACGAATACGATCACCGGGCTGCCATCTGCGGATCGACACCGACGCGTCTGCTGAGATCGCGCACCACCACACGTCACCGGCGCCGGGGGTCTGTTGTGCCGTCGGGTCGACAACGGCACCGTGCATACTGCGCTTGAATCGCCAGGCGCCCCAACGCGCGGGCAAAGGATCAACGTCTTTCTCGCTCGATTGTGTTGGTAGTTCGTGCCTCGGCTCGCTGGTCCACGAATCGGGTACCGCACGCCGCGCTTCTGGGGCTCGACGGAGCTCGAACACGTCAACGCCGCGAACACCCAACCGCAGCGCCACCGCACCACCGCCGAGCGCAACGTGCGCCCCACGGCGTCCCCCGTTGGTAAACCGAACCAGAGCGTGTGTTCCTCGGGCGTCGAGCGCCACTCCAGCCCTCGCGAACAGCGCTGCCCAGAGCACCGCACGCCCATCGTCCGTAGTTGCTTCGAGCGGCGCGGTCGGCACGCGAACGATTCCGGGTGCAACATGCGTCACGCCGAGGGTGTCCACGTACGCGTCGAGCTCGATGCGCCAGCGCGCCGCTCGCTCACCAACGCGAATTATCGCATCGGCAAAACCCGCGCTCGAACCCTCCAGCAGCGGCAACAGATCGTGGCGCATCCGGCCGCGCAGAAAATGCACAGTGGCATTGGTCGGGTCGTCCACATACGGCAGCTTCTCGACGCGAGCCCATGTCGCCACCTCGGCGCGTGACACGGCCAACCAAGGGCGCACCACGGGCGACGGCGCGGCCAGCGCGGCAAGCCCCCGCGCTCCCGCGCCGCGGAGCAGTCGCATCACCACGGTCTCCACCTGATCGTCTCGCGTGTGGGCGGTCGCCACTCGTGCCCTGTAGGCACGCGCCACCCGATTGAGAAAACTCCACCGCGCACTGCGCCACGCGGCCTCGCTGGTGCCCGTGCTTCTCGCGCGCTCACGGACGACAGTGAGTCCGAGCTTCCGACCTTCCGCGGCAACCAGCGCCGCCGCATCGGTTGCGTAGCCACCGGTCGCGTGATCGTACGTCGCGACGGCCACCAACCGGGTCGGCGCCCATCGCACCATCGCATGCAGCAGCGACATGGAATCCCGCCCGCCGGAGACGGCCAACACCAGCGGACCGTCGGTGTGTGAGAGCGCCACTTCAAGTGACGCGCGCAGCAAGGTCTCCGTCGGGACCTGATCGACGGGAACCGCGACGGCATCGGACAGCCTCAACGCGGACGACGATCCGCGAGACTCGGACGTGGCCGGATCGTCGGTCAGCGGTGAAGACTGGGGCGGGGGCTGATCCTGCATAGCGGACAGATCGCCTCGCGCTGTCGCGCCGTCAACTCCCACGACGACGCCTTCCCCCCTACCTTCCCGTTCGCGACGTCGCTACAATCACTCCGAACGTTGTCCGCACTACGCACTCCGGAGACTCGCTGTGGAATCGCACGGAACGATGGGAACCATCTGGGCCTCACTCGGCATGACCGCCTATTACATGGCGCTCATCTGGATCAACGTCTTGCTCGGGTTGTTTTTGTCGCCGTTGTTCATGATTCCGATGACGTGGGTTCAGGATAGGTTCGCGAAGCGTTGAGTCGAGTGCTGGAAACGCAAAGAGGGGCGAGCCGTTTGGCTCGCCCCTCTTTGCGTTCGTGCCGGATTCCGGCGTTCAACACCAAGTTGCCAGTGGTGAGTTCGAGTTGCGGGTCTCCAGTCAGCGCGTTGTCGTGCGCGAACCCGGAACTCGCGACTCAAAACCCACCACTCACCACATCGGTGGGAGGTGGTGGGTCTTGAGTTGGAGTCTTGAGTTACACCAACTGGATACCCGAAACTCAAACTCACCACTCACCACTAGTTGTGCAAACTCCAACGCGCGCTTCTCGCTCGGAGTTACGCGCTGCGCGGCACGACAGTCCCGTACATCTCACTCGCCGGCAGCACCACCGCGTCCCCCAGCGACGTAGTCCGCCCCGTCAGGTCGGACAAATCGCTCCCGTGGTACGCTTCTTCGCCGTGCTCGCTGATATCGATACCCGCGATTTCTGCGTCGACCGGAATACGGAGTGTCATGACCATGCGCAACGCGGTGACGATTGCGAAGCTGCCGACGCCGACGAAGGCAATCGTTGCGAGCACTGCGATCGCCTGTACGCCGAGCAGCGCAGGATTGCCGGCGAGCAAGCCGTCAGCGCCGTTGGGGTTCACCGCCTTCGTTGCAAAAACGCCCGTGAGCAGTGCGCCGGTGATGCCCGCAACACCGTGACAGGCGAAGACGTCGAGTGTGTCGTCAAGCTTGGTGCTCGCACGGTAGTTGAGCGCGAAGAACGAGCATGGCGCGGCGAGCAATCCGATCGCGATGGCTGAGAGAGGCGTCACGAAACCTGCGGCCGGGGTAATGGCGACCAGCCCGATGACTGCGCCCGTCGCTGCACCAACTGCGGTCGCACGCCCGTTCTTCACCACTTCGAGTGCGAGCCAGGTGACCAGTGCAGTTGCGGCCGCAACGTGCGTGGTGACGAACGCATTGGCTGCGATGCCATCAGCGGCCAATGCAGAGCCGGCGTTGAACCCGAACCAGCCGAACCAGAGCAGCCCGGCGCCGAGCAGTGCGAACGGCACATTGTGCGGCACGTTGGGCACGCGCTTGAAGTCCCGACGCGGACCGAGCACCGTCGCCAACACGAGTGCGGTGATGCCAGCACTGATGTGAACAACGGTGCCACCAGCAAAGTCGAGCGCGCCCAGTGTACGGAGCCATCCGCCATCGCCCCAGACCCAGTGTGCGAGGGGATCGTAGATGAACGTCGACCAGAGCAGCCCGAATGCGAGATACGCGACAAAGCGCATGCGGTCGACAACGGCACCTGAGAACAGCGCAACGGTGATTCCAGCGAACATCGCCTGAAACGCGGCGAAGATCAGATGCGGCAGTGCGGCCGCATAGGTCGGGTTGGCTGCCGCGCCGACGCCGCGGAATCCGGCGAATGCGAGTCCCCCGATCCAACTCGATCCCGGACTGAACGCGAGACTGTAGCCGAAGAGCACCCACTGCACCGACACGATTGCGAGCGCGCCGAGGCTCATGAGCATCGTGTTGAGCGCACTCTTGTTGCGAACGAGCCCACCGTAAAAGAACGCGAGCCCCGGCACCATCAATAGCACGAGTGCAGTGCTGATAAGCACCCAAGCCGTGTCGCCCGACGAGATGGGCACCGAGTCAGCGACGAGGAAGAGCGGTGATGCGATTGTGGCGGCAGGCATCACAGATCCTCCAGGTTGGGAATAGGAATCTCGAGTTGGGTCTTCCGCATGATTTCGTCGGCGTTGACCGCCGTGAGCGCGTCGTTGTCACGCTCACCGGTACGAATGCGCACCGTGTGGTCGAGTGGCGAGACGAAGATCTTTCCGTCGCCGACGTCGCCGGTGCGCGCCGCATTGCAGATCGCCTGAATCGTACGTTCCACAAACTCTTCG
>JBKJTE010000230.1:0-22763 GCA_046590495.1 Gemmatimonas sp.
TAGTCGCGCGGTATCATCATCGCTCTTGCCGCGTTGTCAGGTCATTCGCGGCGAACTCGAAGATCATCCGACGCTGCTGCGCGTGCTCAACGAGTACGAGATCGATACCGTCTTTCACCTCGGCGCGCAGACGATTGTTGGGACTGCATCGCGCAACGCGATGTCGACGTTCGAAGCGAACATTCGCGGCACATGGTGTCTGCTCGAAGCAGCAAAGCAGAACATGCCGCGCGTGCAGCGTGTGATCGTGGCCTCCAGCGACAAGGCGTACGGCTCGCACGAAACATTGCCGTACACCGAAGACGCGCCACTGCAGGGACGTTTTCCGTACGACGTGTCCAAGTCGTGCACGGATCTCATCAGCTTCAGTTACTGGCACACGTACAAAGTGCCGATTGCCGTGACACGCTGCGGCAATCTCTTTGGCGCCGGCGATCTGAATTTCAATCGCCTCATTCCCGGCACCATTCGGTCGGCACTGCAGGGCGATCGTCCGATCATCCGCAGCGATGGCACGTTTGTGCGCGACTATTTCTACGTGCGCGATGCCGTCGCTGCCTACTTGCTGCTCGCTGAGAACGTACCCGGCGATGGCATCACCGGTGAAGCGTTCAATTTTGGGACGGAGACGCCCCTCAATGTCATCGACGTCGTTGATCGACTGATGGCAGTGATGGGGATCAGCGGACTCGAGCCTGATATTCGCGGCGAAGCAACCCACGAAATTCCCGCGCAGTTTCTCGATTGTACAAAGGCGCGTGCTCGCATGAACTGGCATCCGACATTCTCATTCGACGAAGCGTTGACACACACCGTTGAATGGTATCGCGACTGGCTCGCGCGCGACGGGCAGCGATAGCACACCAGCGCAAGCGCGGCTCCGTTCCCCTTCTACTCCCCGATGCACACTCCCCAAACCGATTCCGGGACGCCTCGTCCACTGACCCTCGTGGTGCTCTTTCTGGCACTCCTGGGCGCGCGTCTTCTGGGGGGACACTTCGCGTGGTTCTGGCAGGTTGACGAGGTCTCGCTCGCCGATGGGATCGTCGCGCTGCTGCGGCACAACGATCTCGCCGACAGCTATCGCTATGGTCCGCAGGTCGGCTATCACCGCCTCGTGCTGGGCATCGACCTGCTGCTGGGCGGCAACGCGCGACTGATTCCCGTCATCATGATTTCGCTCTCTGCATTGAGTGGCGCGATCATCCCCATCTGCGGACTGGTCAGCTTTCCGACCGTGCTGACCCAGGGAGAACGATGGGCGCTCGCGGGATTCCTCGCGGTCAATCCGATTCTCTGGATGTCGAGCATGTACGGCAACAGCACCACGCCGGCGATTGCTCTGCTCGCGATTGCGGTCGCGTGGTTGTCGCAGCATCCCGGTCGTGCGGGTGAGGCAATCGCACTCGCGTTCTTTGCCGCGGGTGTGGTCGTCCGCGCCGATACCGTCCTCGCTTCGCCGTTCATCGCGCTGTTGTTGTGGCAGCGTTACGCAGACGTCCGCACCGTGCTGCTGCGGGGGGCGCCGTACGTGTTGGTGCTTGGCGCATTGTACGCGTGGCTCTTCGCTGTCGACCCGCGCATGGCGACGAGTGCATCCGATGTTGGCAGCCATCTCACCAATCCGTTTCCGACTGAATTCTGGGAGTATCTGCTCTGGTCGACGTCACCGGTTGCGCTCGCGCTGGCGGTGGTCGGTGTGACTGAGCTGGCGCGCACCCGTCGCGCGCTGCTGGCGCTGGTGGCTGCGTGGTGCGTCCCGTTTTTTGCGTTCTACTTTGGCGCGACGACAACGCCGCGCTACTTCATCCCGACCATCATCCCCGTCGCCGTCCTGTCGGCGGTCGGTGCGTTCGCGCTCGCGCGACTGCTGGTGCCAACTCGTGCACGGGCCGTGGGCGCGGCAATCGGTGCGATCTGTGTGGCGCCGCTGTTTGTCGGGCTGGGGTGGTTCTCGTCCAGCTCGTGGCGGAATTTGCTCAACGAAGCGCAATTCGACACGCAGGTCGGGCCGATGTGGACCGGCGCCCTGCTCTACAAGAGCTACGTCACGCCAAAACTGTTCGCGCAGTCGCTGCGAAGCCCGGCGTTCGGCCGCGCCAGTGTGAGCGAGTGGCCGATGGACAGCAGTCTCGCGACCGTGGCAGCTGGTGGCGCACGCGGGCAGACAATCGTCGTCTTGTTGGCCGGATGGAATGGCCATGCTTTTCACTACTATGCCAACGTCCACGGCGCCAAATACGTCTCCCGCAAAGACGGGCCGATCTTCGCCACCGAAACGTGGATGGAGCTTGGCGGCGCCCGGGTCATGACCATTGCCCGTCGTATCCCCGAATATCACGCGATGTCCAAGCTGCCACTGAAAGCGAATGATGAGGTCTGGATCACAGCGTGGAACGCGGCCGACGAATCGTTCGTCCAGACGCAGCTCCCCGAAGGGCTCTCCATGTCGCTTGTAAGCGGGGCGGACCGCCCGGTGCGTCGCTATGTGGTCCGGGCCAGATCATGACCGCCAGACCGCCTCTGAGTGTCGTGATGCCCGCGTACAACGAGGAAGGGGCCATCGAGGCCGCCGCCGCCGAAGTGCGCGAGTTCGTGCTCGACCGGATCGCCGGCTCTGAGCTGGTCGTCGTCAACGATGGATCGCGCGATAACACCGGCGCCATTCTCGACCGTATCTGCGCCGCCGACCCGCGCATCCGCGTCGTCCATCAGGTGAATGGCGGACACGGACCGGCGCTCCGCACCGCCATCGAATCGGCCAACGGCGAGCTACTGCTGTTTCTCGACTCCGATCGCCAGATCCCGCTGACGGAGGTGCAGCCGCTCTGCGCCGCGATCGAAAGCGGCAACGACGCGGCGTTCGGCATTCGCATCCAGCGCGAAGATCCAACGTTCCGCCTGTGGCTCACGAAGGTCATACGTGGCGCACTGCCGTTGATGTTCGGCGTGCGCATTCACGACGCCAACATTCCGTTCAAACTGATCAGACGCCGACTGTGGGAAGAGGCCCGTCCGCTCATTCCCGCCGATACGCTCGCGCCGTCGCTCTTTCTCGCCGTCTTCGCCGCCAAGCGCGGATTCAAGATCGCGTACGTGCCCGTCAGTCATCGCGAACGTCAGACGGGCGTCGTCTCCATCCGTCGCTTCAAGCTCATCAAGTTCTGTACGCGCGCGTTCGTTCAGCTCCTCACCTTCCGCGGTAAGCTCTTCGGATGAGTGACGCGCCTCGCATCCTGATCATCGGTGCCGGACCCACTGGGCTCGGTGCCGCGTCGCGCCTCGTCGAGCATGGCCACGACAACTGGTTGCTCGTCGACTCGGCCGACACGCCAGGCGGTCTCTCCTCCTCCATCGTCGACGACGCCGGCTTCACCTGGGACCTTGGCGGCCACGTCCTCTTCTCACACTACCGCTGGTTCGATCGACTCATGATCAAAGCACTCGGCGACGAGTGGATGGAGCATGAGCGCGAAGCGTGGGTGTGGATCCGCGATCGCTGGGTGCCGTATCCGTTTCAGAACAACCTGTGGCGCATGCCCGAAAGCGATATCGCGGCCGCGGTGTCGGGACTCGAGCGCCTTGCCGCTGCATCACCATCACAACCGCCCGCGAACTTTCACGAGTGGTTGCTCCGCAGCTTCGGCGACGGACTGTGCGACATCTTCATGACGCCGTACAACCGCAAAGTGTGGGCGTACCATCCGTCGAAAATGAACGTCTCGTGGATGGGTGAACGAGTCGCCACGGTGGACCTCGCCCGCGTCAAGCGCAACATCGAGAATCGCGCTGACGAAGTTGCATGGGGCCCCAACGCAACGTTCCGTTTCCCCATGCGCGGCGGAACCGGCGCGATCTGGCAGAGTCTCTTCGATCAACTGCCCACGTCAAACGTGCAGCTCAGTCGTCACGCGGTTGAAGTGAACGCCGACGCGAAAACGGTGCGCTTTGCCGATGGTGGTGTTGAACGGTACGACGCGCTCATTTCGTCGATGCCGCTCGACAGACTTCTTCCGCTCATCGTCGATCGCCCGGCGCTGCACCCGCTCGCCGAACAGTTCGTCCACTCGTCGAGTCATATCATCGGCGTGGGCTTTGACGGACCGGTTCCCGACGACCTGAAAACCAAATGCTGGATGTACTTCCCCGAAGACGACTGTCCGTTCTATCGCGCGACGGTGTTCAGCAACTACTCGCCGTTCAATGTGCCGAACCCGGGCGCGCAGTGGTCGCTCATGGCCGAAGTGAGTGAGTCGCCCGACAAGCCGGTCAACGTCGAGACAGTCGTCGCAGAAACGATTCAGGGTTTTCGCAACGCGCGCCTCATTACCGACGACACGCGCATTCTCACCCACTGGCACCGTCGTCTCGAGCACGGCTATCCAACGCCCTGGCTCACACGCGATGATGTATTGTCGCGGGTCGAACCCGTCCTCGACGCAGCGCAGATTCTCAGTCGCGGTCGCTTCGGCACGTGGAAGTACGAAGTTTCCAATCAGGATCACTCCGCAGTGCAGGGCGCGGAGGCCGTGGATCACGTGTTGCTCGGTACAGCCGAAACAACCCGCTTCGGATCCATGAACGTTGAACCACCCGATCTCACAGTTCATTCACTCAGGGAAGCAAAGTGAAAGTCTTCATCACCGGCGGCGCCGGCTTCATCGGCTCACACCTCGCAGCGCGCATTCTCGATCGCGGCGACAAGGTGCTCGTGCTCGACGATCTGTCGACGGGCAGCATGAGCAACATCGAACACCTGGTCGGTCACCCAGGCTTCGAGCATCGCATCGGTTCTGCGCTCGATGCACCGCTGGTGACGGAGTGTGTCGATCGCTGCGACGTGACCGTGCACCTCGCAGCCGCCGTGGGGGTGCGACTGATCGTTGAACGCCCTGTCCACACCATTGAAACGAACATCGGATGCACTGAGACGGTGCTCGAAGCCGCTGCGAAAAAACAGAAGCTCGTGCTCATCGCGTCAACATCCGAAGTGTACGGCAAAAGCAGCAAGGCCACCTTCGCCGAGTCGGACGATCTGCAACTCGGCGCGACGAGCAATTCGCGCTGGGCCTACGCCTGCTCCAAGGCGATGGACGAATGGCTCGGCTTCGCCTACATGCGTGAGAAGGGTGTGCCGGTGATCGTCGTGCGCTTCTTCAACACCGTCGGTCCGCGTCAGACGGGGCGCTACGGAATGGTGTTGCCGAATTTTGCGGCGCAGGCTGTCGCCGGTCAGCCGATCACCGTCTTTGGTAGCGGCACACAGTCACGCTGCTTCGGCCATGTTCAGGATGCGGTCGAAGCGCTGCTTCGTCTCCTCGGCACGCCGTCCGCCGTCGGCGATGTGTTCAACATCGGCTCCAACGAAGAAGTGTCGATGATGCAGCTCGCCGAAATGGTGCGCGATGCGGCCGGCAGCAAGTCGGAGATCAAACTGATCCCCTATACCGAAGCCTACCCCGAAGGCTTCGAAGACATGATGCGTCGCGTTCCCGATGTCACCAAGCTTGAGCGCACCATCAACTTCCGCCCCAAGACGCCACTCTCGAAAATCATCGAGGACGTCGTCGCCGACCAGCGCGCCAATCTCGCTGGGCGCTGATCCGTCAAACCCACTCACCACTCGAAACGCGTCACTCACCGCTCGAGCGTTTACGCGCGTGGCAGCCCTGCTGCCACGCGCGTTGCGTTTGCCATCAATGTGAACGTGTGATTCTTGGCTGGCAGAAACGGCAAGCTTGCACCGTCAACAATGTAGAGATTCCCGTGCGCATGGCTGCGACCGTCGGCACCACAGGTGAACTCTCCACGCGTGTGTGACATTGGCATCGTGCCGGCATAGTGCACACTGGTGCCACGAGGTAACACGCGCGTCATGCCAGGCGGCACGAAGCACCCCATCGCGCCGAGTGCTTTCTTGACCGAGACGACCGCCGAATCCATGCGGGCCGGTTCACCCGCGTCTTCGCTGTAGTGCACTACGAGCTCGGTATCGTCGTCGGGGGCGCCCTTCGCCCGGAGCGTCAACAGACTCGCGTCGCGTCGACGGTCGGCCAGATTCACGTTCGCCACGCCAAGTCCCGCACGAATCGCGCGGAATGCGCCGATCGAGCCGCGTAGATCGAGCGGCAGACTTTGTACGATCGGATGAATTGACGCCGACTTGAGCGTCGTGATCTGTCCGTGCACGTAGTCGAGTGGATCAGGGCGCGTGACACCGAATGCGAGATGATGAAATTGATAGCTCGCCGTGTTCACGCGCGTCCCGATCATCGCCGGCGTCAGAAACGGCACATGGATCTGCAGGTTGTCCATCAGCCCCGGCAACGACGCGATCCGGCCCGAATGACGATACGTCGAATCGAGCACGATCTTGGAGCTGGTGAGTGCACCGGCCGCGAGCGCGAACACGTCTCCGTCAAAGACTACGGCTTCGCGCGTGTCAACTCGACGCGCGACGACGCGCGTAACAGCACCGTTCTCACCGTACTCCAGATGTCGCACCAGCACACCGGGTACATACGTGAAGCGCGAATGCGCGAGACACTCACGCAGCGTGTGAAACGGACTATAGATCGATTCGCTCGGACAGCCCCACAGACAGCGACCGAGTTGTCCGCACCCTTTGCGGACACCCATGTCGCTGCTCAGCGATGCCACGCGTGAACGACCGAGAAAGAAGCCGTGCGCGCGTTGCAGTTTGTCGCGTCGCTTGTGATAGCGATCCCAAAGCCACTGCGAATGCGTGTCGAAGGGCAACGGCGCGCGGTAGCTCTCATCGAACGGAATGAACTGTTCGAGGTCGTCACGCACGGCACCAATACCAATACGGCGCGACACGGTCGCATAACTGCGATGCATGTCGTCGTACGACACGGGATACAGCGCGAGATCGTCGCGATTGTACGCGTACACACCGCCGGTCCACGCTTCCGCGAGTCCACCTCGTGCAAAGCTGAATCGCGGTGACATCGCGATGGTATTCGTGTCGAAGCCGCGGGGAATGTCAAAGACGTACTGCTTGCTGGGCGGATGGCCGTAGTACGACGCACTGGTGGATGGATACACCACGCCTTCGCCCCGTCCGCCAAGAAAGTAGCCGACAGGGTCCGGCAGCTCCTGCTTGAGCGCATCGTACGTCGCGCCGGGAAGCACAGGCGTTGGGCGTTCGTTGCCGACATCAAGCATCGTGACATCATGCCCGTGCTCGAGTGCGGTCAGCGCGAAGTGCACGCCCGTTGCGCCGGAACCGACCACAATCACGCGACTCAATGCAGTCGCTCCGGTTGCGCTGCGCTGCCACCACTCACGAGATGCAACGGCGCGAAAACCACCACGCCCACCATCGAGCAGAGCACACTCGCGATCCCTGTAAGCATCAGCCGCACACCGACACCAAGCAACGAACCTTCATCGCCGGAATTGAGCAGGCGTTCGCTTCCCGGACTGTTTTCAAGAATCGCGAGCATCAGCACCAGCCGTCGACGCAGCACCGACCTCGGCAAAAAGATTCGGGCGTACCCATCGGCAACGCGCGCCAGGAGTGTGCCCTGCCGAGCGACAGAGAGGAGTGCGCGCTCGATGAGTCGATCGCGAACATCTGGGGGCACATCACTCGTCGGCAGCAGGTTTGCATACGCATGCTGCACATACGGTGACGCGTCCGTGTCAGCCAAAAAATGCGCGAACACCCGACACTCGGCGGCCACCACGGCTGCAGACTCGCGGGCAGCTGGAACGGCGGACGTAGCGGCAGAGTCAGATGCCACTTGGTTCATCCGATGAGAGCATCGCGTCCAGCCCGCGCAATGGCGGAGTCAGACGTGCGAGCAATATGGCGAGTAGAGGCGCGGGCACACCTGCGTCGCTGCGATTCACGAATGATGTCAGCTGTCCCGCCGTGAACGGCAGCAACGGCCGAAACAGCGGTTCAATCGACGCGAGTAGTGCGCGCAACGGGTCGACCGGGACATGCTTGAAGTGTACGCCGCTCGTCGGGCCGCCGCGCAGTCGACGCAACAGCGCCTCCGTTGAAACGACATCTGCACCACCAACAGTGATCGTCGCACCGTCCCACCTCGGCGTTGCATCAAGCGCGAGCAAAAGCAGCGCAGCGAGATCGTCCACGTGGACAGGTTGTACGTTCGGCACACCATCGCCAAAGACGATCGGCACCGGCAACTTTGCGAGTTTGCGCAGCCCGTCGAGCACTGGGCTGCCCGTGCCAAACACCATCGTCGGTCGTACGATCAGCGTCTCCAACCCCGACGCCAGTACCAACGCTTCTGCTCTGCGCTTCGCGTCGGCGTAGTGATAGTGACGGCGATCGACAAAACCCGCAGCCACGCTGCTCACGTACAGTAGCCGTTTCACGCCTGCCTGACGTGCGGCCGCAATCAGCTGCGCGGTCCCTCGCACGATCGCCTGCTCATGCACCGCTTTCGATACCTTACCGCTCGAAGACGCCAGATGCACCACTGTTTCCACGCCACGCAGCGAGTCGCGCCATGCGGCTGGTGCGTCGAGCGATCCGGCCACGCACTGCCATGTCGTCGGCATTACAAAGGTCGCCGAAAAAGTTGGCAGGTCCCGCACGAGCAACCGCACGTCCGTCACCTTCGCGCGCACCAACGCGTCGACCAATCGGCGCCCGACGAATCCGGTCGCGCCGGTGATGAAGAGTGGTGCCGTCAACCGACGCGTTTTGAGACGGGCAGCGACGCGCGAACCTTAGGCGCGAAGGCGTTGCGCCACAGTGCGACGCGCAGCCGCCAGACGCCTTTGAGATCGTCCACCGCGGTCTTCACGATCTTCACGCGACTATCGTCGTCCTCAATCCATTCGACGGCGAGATCCTTCAGACGGTAATTCTGCTTTTCGGCCAGTACGAGCAGTTCGGTGTCAAAGAACCACGACTCGTCCTGCACCTGTGGAATGATCTCGCGCACCACTTCACGGGTGACCACCTTGAAGCCGCACTGCGCATCGCTGAATGACGTGCCCAGTACCAGCTTGACGATCAGGTTGTACGACCGCGAAATGAACTCGCGCTTGAGCGAGCGCTTGGTGCGCGACTCAGGCAGCAGACGCGAGCCGGTGGCGAGATCGTATCCCTCGTATCGGAGCGCGTGCACGAGCACCGGAAGCGCCGCCAGTTCGGTCGACAGATCGACGTCGGTGTAACACATGATGTCGGCGTCGCTCTGCATCCACGCATGGCGCAACGCGCGGCCGCGACCGCGCTGAGGCAGCTGCAGAAACTGCACGTCGTCGTACTTGGCCACGAGCGCGCGCGCGACTTCGTCGGTCCCGTCTGTTGACCCGTTGTCGACCACGACCACACGCCACCGCCAGGGCACCGTCGCGCCCAGATACCGACGGACCTCGGCCACGCTCGATGCGAGGACTCGGGCTTCGTTCAGTACCGGGATGACCACATCGACCAGACAGTCCGCTGCGTCGTCCTTTGGGCCGTTCGATGCGTTCAGATCAGTCACCATTGGAGAAACGTTCTCGTGGGCGAGCGTAGGAAGGGGAGCGCCGTCGTCAGGCGACTCCAGATACTACTGGACGGGGCAAGGTCAATGCCAAGGCTCAGTCCGCTGCGAAATGACAAGCCGCTGGGCAGATGATGAACGAAGGAGCTTCACGAACGTGCCAAAGTCTATACAGCTGTCGAAATCACACCACGCACCCGTGCGCCGAGACCACACCAGCGCGCGGCCCTCGCTCAGGTGAACGGCTACTCGATCCGGACCGACGGGTGCCGGCTCGCCAAAAGCGCCGCGTGCTCCTGCTTCGAGGTACTCAGAAGCCACGCCACTACGCCACCCAACAGTCCGCCGGTGATGATCACGACTTCGAACACCAGCCCTGTCGCCACCGCCGCCGTCGCCGGCACACCAAACGGCGCAAACAGCGCCGCCTGCGCTGCCTCACGCACGCCAATGCCGTTCTGCGTCAGCGGTAACAGTCCAGCCACCTTGGCCAGCGGCCACACAAACAGCCAGACGTAGATCGGAATGTCGATGCCGATCACACGCCCCAGCCACCAGTTGAGAACCGTCAACAGCGATTGCAGCGCCATCCCCATCAGAAATGCACTCACCAACGCCATCGGGCTCTTGGCCGTCGCACGGATCGCATTGCGCACGTCAACCAGACGGCGGCGCACCTTCCAAGGGAGCCGCCGGACGGGAAGCAGCGACACGAAAACGATCGCGCCAACACCGGCTACGGCGATCACGGCACCGAGCGTGAGAAAAATGCGGCGACTCTGTGCATCGAGCGCGCGCGGCGACAACAGCGCGCCGACGCCAGCAACGGCAGCCAGTCCGGTGATGTCGAGCAGCCGATCGACCAGACTGCCGAGGACGAGTCCACTCTTGGATTTCGTGGCGCGCAGGGCAACGCCCGCTCGCACCACATCGCCGCCAACGATAGACGGGAGAAACGTGTTGCCGAACAGTCCCATGTAATACGCGCGTGCAGCGGTGCGGAATGAGAGACCCGCGCCTGCCGCGTTCACCAACAATCGCCACTTGGCCACACCGATCAGGTGCGTCGTCATGTACAGTGCGAGCGCGGTCGGCCACACAATCGCCGGTACACGCTTGATCGCGGCTGCAATGTCGGCAAATGGCAGCGCCGTGAACAACAGGCCGAGCACCAGGACACTCAGGCCGATGCGCACTGCCGGATGCTTGAACAACGACCGCTTTTTTTCCGGTGCAGCGACGGCGTTCATCAGTCCTGTTCCTTCTCGGGGGCGAGTTCGAGCTTGCGCACCCGATAGAGCGTCTCCTCGAGCAACTCACGGTTGTTGGCGATCAGATCGGCCAGCAATCCGATCAGCAGGATCTGAAAACCGACGATCATCAGAATCGCCGCAAGAATCAGCGACTGGATGTGTCCGACCCGACTTCCGCTCGCGTACAGATACACAAACCGGATCGCGGGAATCAGTCCGAGCCCGACGAGCAGCGCACCGATCGCGGTGAATACCCGCAGTGGCCGATAGCGCATGTACGCGCGCAGGATCGTCACGCCCGACTTTCGGATGTAGTGCGGAATCGACTTCATCAGCCGCGACGGGCGCGTCTGCGGATTGATTCCGATCGACACAAAGTCCACCGCGGCACGACGACTGCCGGCGTGAATAAGCGACTCGAGCGTGTACGAGTAGTTGCTCAGTACTACAGTCTTGAGCGCCGCCTCGCGGGACAGGGCGCGGAAACCACTCGTCGCATCAGGCGTCTTGAGCTCCGCCGCGCGACCAATCACCCAACTGCCGAACACCTGCAGTTTGCGTTTGATCGGCGAAAAATGCGGCAGAAAACCGACGCCACGATCGCCCACCACCATCTCGGCGCGTCCATCGAGAATCGGACGCACCAAGGTCGCGATATCCTTGGCCTGGTACTGATTGTCCGCGTCGGTGTTGACGATGATATCCGCACCCTGACGCAACGACTCCTCAATTCCGGCGCGAAACGCGGCAGCCAGCCCCTTGTTGCGCGGAAACCGCACGACATGGTGCACACCATTCGCCCGCGCCACCGCCGACGTCTCGTCGCGGCTTCCGTCATCGATGATCAGATACTCGATCACATCGACGCCGGGTATCGCGCGCGGCAGATCGCGCAGCGTTGGCGGCAGCGTTTCCGCTTCGTTGTAGCACGGAATTTGGATGATGAGTTTCGTCATGGCCGATTGAGCACACATACCAGAATGTCACCGCCACCTACGGTTCCGCGGAACGTACGTGGACGAGGACAGTCCTGCGATAGCAGCTGCGCGATTTGCGGCGCACTCCGCTCGAGAATGCGCGGAAAGCTCCAGATCACCCACGTGCGTGACACCGTCGCCCGCACCGAGTCGAGTGACGCCCGTGTACTGACGACGGGCCACGGCTGGAGGTACAAGGTGTTGAGCGGATTCGATGGGATACCAGCGGTCACCACCCCGTCATTTGCACCACGCTCGGCCAGCACGTACTTCATCGCCCCCTCAAAGTCCTGCTTCGGGTAGCGGTAGTCGGCCGACAACGACAGCGCCGAAAGCACGATGCCAAGCGCCACGGTAATCGTCGCCAACCGCTCGCCACCCCCGAGGGCCGGTACGCGGGCCGCAACCCAACGGCAGGTGACGAACGCGCCGTGCACCGCAATCAGAATCGCCGGCCCGATCGCGAAGAAGAAAAAGCGCGGATACATGGTTCCGCGCGTCGCCGCTGCGCCAAGAATGGTCACGCCGATCGGTGCGACCATCGCGAACAGGAACAGTCGCTGCGTGCGCCAGAGCGAAAGCACGCCCTGCAGGGCGACAAACGCTCCAACCGAAAGCGCGACGGCGGCGACGGCTACCCCGCCGGCACCAAGCCCAAGCAGCAGGCCGCGCACCAGCTCCACCGCGGCCCACGAAGGTGTGGACACGCCCGCCAACCCCGATTTCTGCTGCGTGAAAAACGCAATCACGGCGCGCAGCATCGGCGCGTAGAACAACACCGTTCCCATCGCCGATAGACCAAACGCGAGCACGCCCAAACGCACAACGCGTCCACGATCCAGCAGTGGGGTGATCAACAGCCACAACGCCAGCGCCACGGCATGGCCCACTACGACAAAAATCATCGTCAGATGCGTGTACGCACCCAGCGCCGCGAGCACGGCGTAACCGAGGAAGTAGCGACGGTCACCGCTTGCCACACCGCGCAGCAGCGCCCACAGCGTCGCGATCGCAAAGAACGCGATCGCACTGTATCCGCGCGCATTCTGCGAAAACCACACGTGGTGGTATGACACCGCGAGCAACAGCGCGGCCATGATCGCTTCACGACGCGACGCAACCTGTTCACCAAGCCAGAGCAGCATCGGCACGGCGGCGACACCAAACAGCATCGCCGGCAAACGAACACTCCACGGCGACTCGCCGAACACAGCGCGGCTTGCGTGCGCCAGCACCGCGTACAGCGGGTGATGATTGTCGCCCCAGTACTCGGTCAGTATGGTGCCGATGGGTTCCCGGAAGGACCGGACCAGCGAATACACTTCGTCGACCCACAGGCCGCCATCCAGTCCGATCGCCCGGACGATGACGGCGATGGCGATGAGAACAAAGACGATTGACGCCGAAGCGTCAGTCTTCGACGACATGCGTCTTGAACACTTGCCGGAAGTCGCTCCACTTCTGCTGATCGAACGACATGCCGTTCAGACACTCGACGGCCGAGTAAGCCATGTACAGCGCATGGTGCGTGTTGTCATGCGCAAATAATCCCTGTCGTCCGTAGACGAGAATGTTTTTCTGCGAGGCAGCCCAGTCGTCGAGCACGCCCAAAGGCTTTTCGTAGCCGCCGAGGTAGATCGGATACGCCTGAGGCAAACGGCGAATCAGCACATCGGAGGGCTTGGCCGGAAACGGGATCTCCGCGGTCGCCGCATCCTTCGCCATTCGCTCAGCAAGCTGTTCGTCGGTCGCGGTCCACAGCTCGTCGCCGATCGTGCACGGATATTCGCCGCACAACACGGTCGTTCCCTGTGGCGATGTCGAGCGGAAATAGTTCTTCGGCTCAGACAGTCGCGTAACGCGCACGTTCTCTTCGGGGAAATAGTGCGCGTCGGTTGTGGTGTACTGATGCACCGGGAGCTTCACATACACGAGCACCATCGCGCGATACTGAATTTCCTTAGACGCCTGCGAAACCTTGGGTTCGGGCGGCGTCGGCATCATGTTCGCGAGCAGCGTGATCGGAATCGTGGACCAGATGTAGTCAGCGTCGATGGTCCGCACTTCATCGCCGCGCGTCGTCGTGATGCGCCAGGTATACCCTTCAACCGGCGACTGCTCGACGCGCGTCGCGCCCCATCCGAGCGCGAGCTCCGCGCCGAGTGCGGTGGCCTCCTTCGCGTACGCCCGGGAGATCTGTCCGTACCCTTCCCGCATGTAGTAGTAGTTGCCGCCGCCGACCGGGTTGAGCAGTCGCTTGATCAACTTGCCAAAGCTGCCCGCCGTGACACGCTTGCGAGCCTGAATCGCGGAGAGTTCCTCGGGTTCACGCCCCCACATTTTGCGGCCATACGGGAAGTAGAACCCTTCGCTCATCGTCGGTCCGAGATTCGCGCGCAGGACCGAGGCGAACGTGTCGCCCTCAACGCGTTTCGCGAGCTTGCCCATCACCATGTCCCACGCCATCCCGAATGCGAACTTGTTGTCGAGGCGACGGAGCAGGTCCATCGTCTGAATCGGAAAATGGAGCCACTGGCCGCGAAGACGAATACGGCCGTGACGCGCGAAATCACCGAAGTCGTCACCCAGCATCTGCTTGATGTCGGCCAGAATGTTGGGAGCGACCGTGTGGTGCAGTCGGTGACTGCCGTAGTCGAGCCACTGCCCCCCCCACTGGAACGACCCCGCGTTGCCGCCAACGACATCCTGCTTTTCGATCAGCGTGACAGTTGCCTTACCGGCGCGGCGCAGTTGGTACGCAGCACCGCAACCCGCCGGGCCACCACCCAGCACGGCGACGTGCGGAAGACGGCTCACAGTTTCCCCACACGGCGCTGGAGGACGTGGGAGAGCGGCGCGCGATCACGTTGTGGCGAAGGCTGCGGCATGAGCAATGGTGTTGTCGGATGAAGGGAATCGGCTGGGACTGGCTCAACTCCAGTGACCCAACTCTAACCGGCAGGGTTACTCGCGCCAGTCGCGGATAGCAAAACGCGTTGCCGCATAGGGTTGGCGGCAACGCGAGTTCTCTCAGAGCGTGGGGCTGTTTACCAGCCGCCGATGCGGAAGAGCATCACAGGGACAGTGAGACACATGATCCGGACGTCTTCGAGCAGCGACTGCCGACTCATGTACTCGAGGTCAAACTGGACCTTGCGTCGCACATCGTCGACCGTGCGATCGTACGTGTGATAAACCTGCGCCATACCGGTAATGCCGGGCTTCACACGCTGACGCAGCGGATACTCGTCGATCTGCTCGCGCAGGCGGATGAAGATGCTTGGACGCTCCGGGCGCGGACCAACGATGTTCATGTCGCCGCGTAGCACATTGAAGAGCTGTGGCAACTCATCGAGACGCGTTTTGCGGATGAACTTGCCGACGCCGGTGACACGCGAGTCGTTCTCCGTTGCCCACACCGCCTGCCCATTGGCTTCGGCATCGACGGACATCGAACGGAACTTGTAGATCGTGAAGGGCGTTCCGCCGAGATCTTCGCGGCGGCGTTCGTGCAGGGCGCGCGTGCGATTCCAGCGGCGATCGATCCCCACGCGAGTCTGAGTATATAAGATAGGACCGCGCGAAGTCAGCCGAATCAGCAGCGCCGTAAGAATCATGAACGGCGATGCCAGAATGAACAGCAGGACCGCGACCGCGCCATTGAACACGATCGATGCCAGCTCCGAGCGTTCACGCGGCTCGAAATCGCCGCTGGGACCCGTTACGGAAACCGTCCGGACGCGAGCCGTCTCCGTGGTAGTTGTCAAATCGCTACCGCCCACGGCTGGCCGCGGACGCCGTGGCGTCGCGCGAGCAGACATCGAGATGGGGAGAGCGGATTCGTTAGCGTCCATGTTGCGGATCGAGGGCCAAATCAACGACTTAGGGTTGCTGTTGCGAGTAGTAGTACTTCAGGAAATTCACGATCGCGAAGAAGATCGATGAAGCAAAGAACAACACCTGGAAAATTGTCTGCGGACTGATCTTCCGCTTCACCGGGATGTTGATCTCATCGCCCGACTGCACGTCCAACTGCTCCAGCGTTCGTCCTTCCTTCAGCGCCTTCCGCGAATCCTTGACCGAAATGAGCGTGGATGAACCACGATTCACCCGCAAATCATTGAGCCTCGCGTCGATCGATGTCCCACCCGCCACCATCAAGAGATCACCGATCGGCTGATCGGGTGGCACCACGTAATAACCCGGCCGCATCACGCCGCCCAGGATCGCGACGCGCGTGAAAACGATGGTTCTCACGCTGGAGTTTCGCAAAAACCTTGCCACATGAGACGTCAGTTTCTCGTTCAGCTCAGAGCGCAGCGTCCCCTGTAGCGAAACATCAGGTAGACCGACGAGCGAGACGAGCAAACTGTCACGCACCGTTGCCGTGTCAGAGCGCGAGGTCGCGTCCTGCGTAATCGTGATCAGGAAACGGTCGCCCGGGTGAAAATCGCCTTGGGCGAGGCGCGCCTTCACCAGCGCAGCCTCCGCTTGCAGTTTCGACCGGTCCTTATCCTTGAGATTGCCCGAGGCGAGTTCGCGATCAATGACCTCGCCACGGGACTTCAGGTCGGCACGCGACGCTCGCTGCACCGGCGGTGGCGCCTGCTGCGCCTGCGAGATCGACGCACCGGCCACCAAGACCGCACAAATGACCAGCGCCTTGGCGTACGTGCGGCGCCAGCCCCGGGATGAGGCAGGCGTTTCGTTGCCGGATTGCTGCCAGCGCGTAACACGCGGGGCTCGTTCAGTCATCGAATTATCGAACAGTGGAAGGTCGGTATTGATCGGTGCTGCTGCTTATGTGTTGCGACTACGCCACAAATGCTACAGCATCGGTACTACACTCGACCCGCAACCGGCTGGCTGGTCGCTGGCAAAGTCATCACAACGTCACACATAGCGAGGACCACGCACGGGCGGAAACCGTCACGAATTCGACACAACCTCGCCCGAGCGCGACACGGGTGCGCGGCCTCAGCCCCGCGTGACGACGGTCGAGACCTGTCCCTTCCCGCCGTCGGTGATCTGTAGATCCTGCTCTTCGTCTTCAGCGGCGTAGCCCTGGTAGTACGAGTAGTACTGGTACACACCATCGAGCTTGATGCCATTGAGAATCGCACCCATGACGCGCACCGGGAGCGTATCCACCACTGCCATCTTTGCCGCTGCCATCTTGCGATCGGTCATCCCTGAGCGCAGCACGAGTGCCATGTTCCCGGTCGCGGTCGCCAGTGCGAATGCGTCGAAGCCGGCACCAAGCGGCGGCGAGTCGACAATCACGACTTCGAACTCGCTGGCCATCTGATTGATCAGCTGACTCAATCGGGGCGTTGCCAGCAGCTCAGGCGCACGACGACGGCGTGCACCCGCCTGGATCACAGTCAGGTTCGCATGGGACTGGACGGGCTGCAGCACTTCGGCGATCAGCGCCGTGCCATCGAGATACTCGACGAGCCCTGGCTTCTTCGCCAAACCAAACGTCTTCGCCAACTCACCACGACGCAGGTCGCCGTCGATGAGCAGCGTACGCGCGCCGGCTTCAGCGAACGAGAGTGCAAGATTTGATGAAACGAGCGACTTGCCGTCGTTCGGACCGGGGCTCGTGATCGTCATCGTCAGCGGACGATTCGGATCGGCAGCGTATCGAACATTCATGCGGATACTTCGGAATGCTTCGACCACCTGTGCGGCCTGATCGGCGCTGCGTTTGCGCCCAGCCTTGGCATCGATGATAGGCACGACGCCGAGGACGAAGAGACCAAGATCTTCGGTGGCTTGCTCCGGATAGCGGAAGCGTTTGTCGATGCCATCGAGCAGAATCGCGAGCATCGCGCTCAACACGAGCGAGAAGGCGAGCGCGCCAGCGATGATCACGGGTGCCGTGTTCTTGGTCGGCTCGAGCGGTGCAACGGCCGAGTCAAGAACGCTGACATCAGGAATCGTTGCCGCTTCGGCGAGCTTCGCTTCCGCGGCCTTGAGATCGAGGCTGCGATATAGATCAGATGCCACCTCGACCTGACGCTTGAGCTGCTGCTCCTGAATCGTGCGCGTTGGAATGCTGCGCAGATCCTTGCTGCTGACATCGATCCGCTCCTTCAGCTGCGCTTCCTTGATCCTGAGCTGCGCGAGATACGCCGCGAGTGCACGCGGCACGTTGACCGTGCGCAGATCATTGAGGAACGTCTTCTGGCTCTTGATCTGCGGTGCTTCATCCAGAAATGTTTCCTGAAGTTTACGTAGATCTGTTTCACGCTGCGTCTGCTCGATGAGCAGCTTGCGAAGCGGCTCCGATGCCGGATCCTGTACAACGATTGGCACCGAGAGCACGGCTTCCGGCGTAATGATGCCGTCCTTCTTTCCCTGCTCGAGGATGCGTTCGATGGCCACGCGATCGCGCGTGAATCCTTCGGCCAGCACCTTGTCTCTGAAGTAGTCGTTGAAGACCGGACTGGTGGTCATGTCGAGTCCCGGCATCACGATCTGTCGCTCGTTCGGCTCGGTGACCGTGTTGACGCGGAAACGCTGCAGCGCGCCTTCTGCTGCAGTGAGGTTGTCCGCCGAAAACTGGCGCTGTCCTTCCAGAATCGTCGCGTACGACATCACGTTCTTCTTCTTCAATGCAGTCGCCTTGGTCACGAACTGCTCGACCCACGCGTTCAGCGTCGCGGCGGTGCGCGGCGAATTTTCGCCATTGAGTGTGACAAACATCAGCGAGCTACCTGTCGCGAGCAGCACCGTCATCTTCTTGATGAGTTCCTGCGACGCTTCACGTGGCGTCTGCACGCGGAACTCAATTTCCTTGCGGCCGCCGAAGAGACCGGAGTTGGGCTGCCACAAGAAGCCGACATCGCGTCCGATCGAGTCGCCGATCGCGCCCTGTTCGACCTGTGCACCCGGCTTGAGCGACAACACATAACGGTTGCCGGCAAGCGTCAGCAGATAGTCGCCCGGACGGAGCCGCTGTTGATCGACGCGAAACGCGCGGAAGATCGTGCTGTCTGCGGGCTTGACCGGCTCAACAAAGAGCGCCAGCTGCATGACGACCGGATCGGCGATTGAGAACGACCGCATCAGGTCGGTCCAACCTGTGGCGCGGAGTAGTTCCTGCCCTTGCACCGGGCCTTTTGCGTTCGGATTGCCGCTCGAGCCCGCTGCCACTTCAAGCAGGATCGTCGACCTCACCTGGTATTCGGGGGTCAGGATCTTGGTCGCCCCATATCCGCCGGCCGCGCCAACCAATGCAAAGAGCGCGATCAGCCACTTGTAGCGCTTGAGCGCGGCAATGTACCGCCCAAACTTGGACCCCGACGCGGGTGGCGGCGCGTCAGTCCCGCCGCCCCACTCCTCCAGCTGTGGGCCGTCCTGATATGCAGTTACTGCCCCCCCATCGGGGGCGTTTGTGGATTGAATCTGTGTTCCGGACATATGCAAGGCTGGCTGGAGGCAAACATCGTGGTGCGTCCACCACGCTGTCGTCGAATCTGCTCAACACAATGGTCCCGCGTAAGCGCGGGCGCCACGACGCGTGGGTGCTACAGAACTTGTGACCTATTCTTCGCTGTTGCAGTCATGACACGGTAACTGTCGCACAAGAGCTACGAATAATGCTTGACTACTGATGCTCAGCACGGTAAGACACTCACCGTCCCTGGTTGTTCGACCAAACTGATCATCGGCTGTCGGAAAGACGCATTACCGCAAGAATGGTGACGCGAGCTCAATCCGACGCTTCTGTCCCAAGAGACGATTCAGTGCCGGGCGCGAAACGCACCCGGGTCGAGCGGTCCACTTCTTATCGACTTTCTTCGATGTCAGACGCCTTTCTCGGCAGCTCAACCCCGAACGCGATACCAGATCGTGGTACTGGGCTGCGCATTCTCGTCGTCGACGACGACCGAACGTTGCGCGAGGGGTGCGCCTCCGTTCTACAGATGGACGGACACATCGTCACATCGACCGGCCGAGGCGAGGAAGCACTCGAATTCGTCCGCCGTCGTCGCTTCGACATCGTCCTGGTCGACCTGTACCTGAGCCCCATCTCGGGTATGGAGGTACTCAAAGCGACGCTGGAAGTTCACAAGGACACGATTGTCGTTGTGATGACCGGCAACCCGAGTGTGGCGTCCAGCATCGAGGCACTTCGCGCTGGAGCTTGGGATTACCTCCCCAAGCCATTCTCGGCGTCGCACCTGCAGGTGCTGGTCGGACGCGCGGCGTATGCCGTCAACGCCGCCAAGGAGACCGTTCGCGAGATCAAGCCTACGCTGGTGACGCAAAACGGCGCAGGCGAGCCGATGGAGCTGCTGGGCGTGTCTCCGGCCTTCCGAAAGGCCGTCGAACTCGCACAGAAGGTCGCCGCCACTGACGCCTCCGTTATGATCAGCGGGGAGAGTGGCACCGGCAAGGAACTGATCGCCCAGTTCATCCACCGGCACAGTCGCCGCGCGAATCGCAAGATCGTGCCGATCAACTGCGCGGCGCTCCCCGAGAACCTGCTCGAATCCGAGATGTTCGGCTACCGAAAAGGTGCCTTCACCGGCGCTGACCGCGACAAAGCCGGCCTGCTGGAAGTCGCCCACGGCGGCACGTTGTTTCTCGACGAACTGACAGAAATGACCATGCCGCTGCAGGCCAAACTGCTGCGCGTACTCCAAGACGGCGTGGTCCGGCGCCTTGGTAGTGAAACACAGGATGCGGTGGTCGACGTGCGGTTCGTTTCCGCCACCAATCGCGATCCCCAGGAAGCGGTCCAGCAGGGAATTCTTCGCGAAGACCTGTTCTATCGCCTGCGCGTTGTGCCGATCAAGCTGCCCCCATTGCGCAAACGTCTCGAAGACATTCCGCTCCTGGCCGAGCATTTTCTCGCGCGCTCGTGGGAACGTCACCGTGCGCATGGTACGCCGGTGCCCGACCTCACGCCCGAAACGATGGCGTTTCTGCAGTCACGTCCGTGGCGCGGCAATGTGCGCGAGCTGCAAAACGTGATCGAACATGTGGCCGTGATCGCCGAACCGGGTCGCCCAATCGCACCGGATGACATTCCCGTGTACGACGACGCGCAGGCACCGGCGGCCGAAACCGGCTTGCCGGCAGCCATTATGAACGATGCGTTCCACCTCGCGAAGGACAACCTGATCGCGCACTTCGAGAAGGAATATCTGACGCGCCTGACGACGCGCGCCGGGGGGAACATGTCGAAGGCCGCCCGCCTGGCGGGCATCGATCGCACGACGCTCTATCGCTTGATGGAAAAGCATGGATTCCGTCGTGACGCCCTGACCAGCGCCGCGGAGTAGGCCGGCGCGACGGGTGCATGTCGGCGTCGGAAACGGCCGGTCTTCAGTACGTATTGAGTAGGTATCAGGGATCCGGTTGGTGACGCACTCCACAGTTTTCGTCCCGCCGCCGGTATATCATCGGCTTCAGTAATGAATGGCTGGGCCTGCGTGGTGACCTTTTGCTGACGGAGACGGTCTTCGTCATGCAGAGTTGCGTGCCGCCTCGTCGTCGCCCGAACGGGTCGATCCCGCGCCACCGAATACGTCTGGAGCAGCATGGTTTTCACGGTGTCGCGCCTCCGGGCGCGGCCGAACGAATCGACGAGGCACTCCGGTATCGCCGCACTGCTTGCGGACGCCGCCGCGGCCGTCGCACACCGATGGGAAAGTGCCGCCGTCGTCCCCGCTGAGATCGAGCCTGCCGTCGAAGCGCTGCAAGTGCTGACGGCGGCGATCGAGACGGGCCTCACCGGCGCGCCGCTGCCGTCGCTCGGCGCCTACCCGTGGACTGCGGAAGCGCCGCGGCTAATCGCCGGGCTACGTCGTTCGCTGCTCGCGCGGTCAGAGCAAAGCGCCGTTGCGCCCGACGATGTGTTGCGGGCGATTCGGCAGATGGAGTCGCTCCTCAACGCGCTCGAAACCGACGCGTCGGCGCAGTTCGCCGAGCATGTGCTGGGGCCGAATGCACTGCAGCTGCTCGTCGAGGTTGCGCACGACATGCGCTCGCCGCTCGGCTCGATCCAGTTTCTCGTCGAGCGGATGCGGTGCGGGCAGACCGGACCGGTTTCGCCGATGCAGGAGCGCCACCTGGATCTCGTGTACAGCGCGGCATTCGGCCTGTCCGCGCTCACCAGCGATGTGATGGAGTTGGCGCAGGGCGGCGCGCGCCTGGTGGGAGCGGCAGTGGTTCCGTTTTCAATCGGTGAAGTGTTGCGAGCTGTCCGAGACGTGGTTCAGCCGATTGCGGAGGAAAAGAAGCTCACATTGCGCTTCAGCGGACCGCCCGCGGATCTGCGGCTCGGTCACCCCGCGGCGCTGCATCGGGTGCTGCTCAATCTCGTCACGAACGCGCTCAAGTTCACCAACACGGGTTCCGTGACTGTACAAGCGGACGCGATCACACCGACGGCTGTACGCTTTCACGTTGTGGACACCGGGCGTGGGATGCCGGCGTCGGTGACAGCGCGGTTGCTCGATGACTTCGGTGCGCACGGCGAAGCCGCAACTCGCACTCAGAGCGAGCGCGAAGCGGATACCGTATTTTCGAGTGCGGGGCTCGGGCTCGCCATCTGTCAGAAGCTTGTCGCCGCGATGGGCAGTCGTTTGACGATCCACTCCGCCCACCGCGGAGGCTCGCAGTTGGAGTTCACGCTCGACTTGCCCGCGCTCCCGTCCGAGTGACGCAGGTGAACCGCGCGCCCCTCTTAGATTTCCGTACGCCCCGTTTTTTATCGATGATCCCCTGGAGCCGTTTGAGATGACCTCGACGAACGTTGCTGAAGGCACTGCTGCGCGCGACGCGCTCGATCTGGTTGATGGACGAACCGGATCACACTACAGCGCCGCGATTCGCACTGAAGGCCCGGAAGGCGATACGTACATTCGTGCGGCTGATCTGCGCGCCGTGAAGCAGGACGCGTCCGAATTCGGCATGCTGAGCTACGATCCGGCATTCATGAACACGGCGTCGTGCCGCAGTGCGATCACGTTCATCGACGGCGACAAGGGGATCCTGCGCTATCGCGGGTATCCGAT
>JBKJTE010000397.1:0-3016 GCA_046590495.1 Gemmatimonas sp.
GCGATATCGAAGCGCGATTGCGCGCATCTCGCGCGCGCGTCGTGCGTCTGCGCGCGGCGCCAGCGAGAGCGCAAACTCTGCCGCGAGCGCGTACGGCATGCCGCGCTCACCTGGCGCCGCGCGCAGACGCACGACGCGCGCGCGAGATGCGCGCAATCGCGCTTCGATATCGCCAAGCAGTCGAGTCTTGCCGAGTCCTGCGGGCGCGGTGAGATGCACATGTTCCGCCGCGCCGGTACGCGCGCGTTCCCACGCACTCACGATGATCGCGAATTCGGCTTCCCGTCCAACCAGTTCGGCGACCAGTGTGGTGCGCGAGTCGCCGCGTGGCGTCGGCGTGGCGCCTGCGTGACGTACGGTGCGGATTGCGGCCACCGTTCCAGGTTCGGCTTCGCGATCCTCGTCGGAGAGTCGGCGTTCGAGCGCGTCGGCTTCGGAGGACGCGCCAATCCGATCCGACGCGGCGAGCAGGGTTTCGAGCAGCAGCCGCCAGGTCGATTCCTTGTCCGGGTCCACATCCCGAGCCCGCCGTGCGAGCGCGATCCCGGTCCGGGCATTGCCGCTGCTGAGCGAACGGCGCGCGAGATCTTCGGCAGCCCGCACGAAGAGTCCGCGCAGATGCGCACGTTCAACATCCGCCCAGCGCTCAAACTCGGCGCCACCCGGGGCCGCGAAGCCGGGAAAGAAGTCGCCCGTGTAAACCGTTGTCGCCTGTTCGAGCTCTCCAGCGGCAATCGCGGCCAGAAACCCGCTGCGATCGCACGCCAGATCGTTCGTGATACGCAGCGTGTCGCCATCGGCGACGACCGCGCCGTCGCCCAGCCGACGTCGGATGTACCAGAGTGTCTGACGGAGTGCGTGCTTGCCGGAGTCCGGATCGACGTCGGCCCAGAGCAGGTCAACCAGCCGCCCGCGCGACGCGGACTGCGTGGGGGCGCAGCAGAGATACGCGAGCAGCGCGAGCGGCTTGCCGGCGAGGAGTGTACCGGTGGCGTCGGTCGCGCTGGGGTTGCGTCCCTGCGGTTTGCTGAAGAGCGTCAGAATCAACATTGGCCTGACGACATGAGAGCGAGCGGTGCGTCAGATGAGTGTCAGACGCGAGTGAGGCGCCACTTGGAAGAAGCTACGAGAGGACGGTGGGGGCCGCGAATTCGCGGGTGAGTCAGAACGGTGTCATTCACCACGGCGATCGGTAGGCTGGAGCGTCTGACGTGATCGAGACGCGGAGTTGCCACCATTGCGCCCGATCCGCGAAGCAAACGGCGTTCGCGGGGCAACCCAATTAAGGTGAAACCATCATGGGAACGAAGAAGCGGGCGCTACTCGGCGCGATCATTCTCCTCAACACGGGGACCTCTCGAGTGTCTGCGCAACCGACGAGACTGACTTTTACGCAGACGCAGTGCTCAGGCGCAGGCGTCAATCTGCTTCGGTCGTCCTACACCGAGAGCGGATTCACTTTCACGACAGCAGGATTGATTTATGGGCTTGCGGCCTGGTGCGACGCCAACCCCGCCGCCACGAAGAGCTTTTCGATCTTCAACAACACCCCACGGTTCGCGACCGTGTTGACGCAGGCAAACGGGAATCCATTTGCGATCCAATCGATGGCATTCGCGCCGATCTACTCCTCAAACAACTTTGACATGCCGGTTTCCATCACCGGACACCTTGTCGGCGGCGGATCGGTACAAGCTTCACTCGTTGTTCCGGCAGGCGCACCCGGGACGCCACAGCTGCAGACGTTCACTTTCGCCAGCGGCTGGACCAATCTGTCGAGCGTTGAATGGACTCCAGGGCAGGCAACGGCGCAGTGGGATTTTGTGCAGTTTGACGATGTGGTCGTGACGGCCTCCACGACGGTCCCCGAACCCTCCTCGCTCCCACTCTCGTTGTTTGGCCTGCTCGTCATCGGCGGTATTTCCAGGCGAATCCGACGACGCGCGTAGCCACTCCGCAGTTGGCGACAGCGCCCAAAAATTGCCGCGTCGACTCACGCGGAGCCTGCGAATTGACTGCAGTCCAATTCGCGAGATCCGCGTAAGTCATTTCCGCGCAGAATCTTCGGGATCTGGAGAGTCGCGCCGCCAAATATGGACGCTGGCGTATTGGAGTAGTCTCACCGGACTAGTCGGTGTGCGACTGTGATCGACGAGTACTCCATCTGCGACGCCGAGGCCAAGCTGTCCCCTCGTGTGAACCAGGTTCGCGAGGGCCCTTCGCTCGTGATCGATTCACCCGATTCGCGGCGTCGGCCACGGCGCTACGAATTCGAACTTTGCGTGCTCCCGGATTCGCGCGAAGTCTCGGTGGTTGTTCGTGATCAGCACAGCGCCGTGTTCGCGGCAGGTCAACGCCAACAGAATGTCATTCCCGAACGACCTGGGGACCCGACTCAGTTCAAGTCCTTCGTCGCGTGCCAGGACGCGCAGGACACGGCCGGATTCCATCCAGTTCGAGGTGGACGGCGTCAAAATGCGATTCCGACGCTCAAAGACGCCGATGAGATGTCGGTCGAGCTTGCGTTCATCAGCCGCACTTCGCATCCCCGCCAAGAGCTCCTGCGCGACGATGACGGGCAGGTAGCAGAACGGCGCAAACGCCTGAAGAAATGACTCGAGCGCAACTCGGTCGGCCTCGTTCCTGTAGGCGTCGATGAACAGGTTCGTGTCGAGCGCGTAGTGCCGCTCGCGACCACTGCTCATTCCGCAGGATCGGGCGAATCGATGCGAAGGCCGGCGCGCGCGCGCGTCCCGTCGAGCAGCTCACGACGAAAGACTACCATGTCGAGCGCCGTCTCTATCGTCTCCGTCGCTGTGGCGGTACCAAGAATCTTCTGCGCGGCGGCAAGCTTCGCCGGCACAAGACGGTACGTCTTTGACACTTTTGCATCGGACGCGATCGTCTTGGCGGGAATGCGCGGCCGGGATGCGGATTGGGGAGAGCGTTTCACCGACGACTCCGGGTGTATGTACAGATCTAGATTATGCACATACGATTTCGTTCGATAGTGCTT
>JBKJTE010000138.1:0-4811 GCA_046590495.1 Gemmatimonas sp.
ACCGCGTTCCGCCGGGAGATGGCGGTGCATGGCCGATTCGGCGAGCCCTGCCCCGTATGCGGTTCGCCCGTACAGCGTATTCGCTATGCAGAGAACGAGACCAACTACTGCGCGCGCTGCCAGACCAACGGACGCCTGCTGGCCGATCGGGCGATGTCGAGACTGCTCAAAAGCGACTGGCCGAGGAGTCTGGACGAGTTGTAACCTGAGATTCAATGTCG
Source organism: Gemmatimonas sp. (assembly GCA_046590495.1). Lineage (GTDB taxonomy): Bacteria > Gemmatimonadota > Gemmatimonadetes > Gemmatimonadales > Gemmatimonadaceae > Gemmatimonas. Next base: position 222 of record JBKJTE010000138.1, read on the forward strand.
ACTGATCAACAGTGGCATCCGACAACAACTGCAACAGACTTGGAACTGCCGATCAGGCGGATTCAGCGGAAGAAGCACGGATACCGATCGGCAGTCACCGAATCGTCAGCGCCGCCTGCGCCACCGTCAGCGCCGCGCCGCCGAACTCGAACACACCGTACAGCACGTACGACCCCGGCGTGATTCTGGGCATCGCGACCTTGAAGTGGCGCGTCGAACCGGCCAGCACTGTCGCATTCTCGAGTGGGATCGTCAGCACCAGCGAGTCGGCTCCGGTGCGAAGCTGCACTTCACCAACGACTTCGGCGCGCACAGTGCCCGTGTTGGCGAATACGACTTCCAGCGAATCGCCTTTGACGAACATGTCGCGCGCTTCGCCGTCCACGGTCGCACCTGTGGGCGTCACGTACACCGGCACCGATGTCGGCTGCGTGGCGTTTGACGGCTTCACCACCGCGGCCGACCAGCACTCAGCGTCAAAGTGGGCGCCGCCGCTCACCGTCACCTGCACGGTCTGACGTTCGCCGGGCGCGAGATGCAGCACGCGCGGCGACACCGACACGCGATCTCCGCAGGAGCCGGCCACGCGTCCTGCCTTGCGCCAGTGACTCTCACCGCGTGCATCGACGTCCCAGTCCTGTAGGTTGACGGTCGCCTGCAGCTGCGCCGCACCACTGTTCTGGACGACAAACTCCGCCACGCGCTCCGCTGGCTGCATCGGATTGAGCGTCACGGCTTCGCGGTCGATGGCGATCTGCGCGTGGGCCGCGCTCGCCGGAATGATCAGGGCGACGAGTCCAGCGATAAGGGCCGCGATCGCGGCTGCAGAGACGGACGGATATGGGCGCATGACACTTCGTATTGGAACTCTGGTGCCAGCACACCGGCGATCGGGTCTTCTGCGCTGCCGTCACGCATCCGGCACACCGGCCACGCCCCGCCGACCGAAGCCACGACCCCGCCGTCACAGGAGTGACGACCCGTGACGACCGTTCGGCGCATCGTCTTCAACCCAGGCCGCGTAATTGATGCAGCGACGCGACATTTGCGGCGCTACAGTCCACAGTTGTGAACGGCGCCCGTCGCGCGCGGCCGACGCATTGCTGGGTCGCCTCTGCGGCGGTAGATCCATCGCCGAGCCGCATTTTTGATGTCCGCATCTTCCTATGCTGGGAGTTCGCATGACCCGTACGATTCGCTGGCGGTCGTCCGCCGCCCTCGTCGCTCTCTGCGCAGCCATTGGCGTCTCGACGCTCAACGCGCAGCCCCCGGAGCCGATCAAGTTCGCGCGGCTCGCGGGCATCGGGAACGACGGCCGCGTCGCCTTCAGCTATCAGGACGACATCTGGGTCGTTGATGCGGATGGTACGAACGCACGTCGGTTGACCACGCACATCGCGCGTGATTTTTCGCCACGTTTTTCGCCCGACGGCAAGTGGATCGCGTTCACATCCAATCGCAACGGCAACAACGATGTGTATCTCGTGCCGGCGAATGGTGGCGAACCGAAACAGTTGACGTGGTACGCCGGTAACGACGAAGCATTGTATTGGACGCCTGATGGAAAAGGCGTGGTGTTGTCGAGTCAGCGGGGCGCAAATGCGTGGGGTTCACCACTGTATGTGCAACCCATCGACGGTTCGATTGCGACGCCGTTGGGGATGGGGATCGCGCGGGCAGGCATGCTGAGTCAGGACGGTGCAACGATTGCGTTCAACCGGAATTTGCCGTCCGCCTGGCGCAAGGAATATCGCGGCAACGCGGCGGCGAACATCGCGGTGATGAACGTGAAGAACGGCGATATCAACGAGATCACCAACACCGATCTCAAGCAGTTCAGGACGATGTCGAACAACGTGTTCCCGATGTGGGGCGCAGACGGAATGATTTACTACGCGACCGAACGCGATGGGCCGTATAACATCTGGCGCATGTCGCCCAAGGGCGGTACGCCGCAACAGGTCACGAATCACAAGGACGGCGGGGTCTTTTTCCCGAGCATTTCGCCAGACGGAAAGCACATCGTCTATCAGAACGATTTCGATCTGTACACGGTCGATGTGCCGAATGGAAAGTCACGGAAGTTGACGATCGCGATGGCGTTCGATCCGAAGGAGAACGACATCAGTGTGTTGCCGGTGCAGAGTCGGGCCGAAGGCTTCAGCATTGCGCCGACGGGCGAGTACATGGCGGTCGACTATCATGGCGAAATCATGATCGTGCCGACTGAGCAAGGTGTTGGCGAGCGCTCGGCGGTGACGAATTCACCTTGGCGCGATCAGCTGGAGGAGTATTCACCGGACGGCAGGAAGATCGCGTACGTTTCGGACGAATCCGGTGATCAGGAAGTGTGGGTGTTTGACGTTGCGTCAGGTACGCGCAAGAAGTTGACCAGGTATCCCGCTGAAAAGAGCGGCATCACGTGGTCCAACAATTCGCAAAAGATCGCGTACACGGCTGACAATCGCATTTTCGAAGTTGATATCGCGACCGCAGCCCCGCGTGAACTCGCGCACAACGAAGCTGGTGGCTATCAGGTTGATCAGTATTCGGCCGATGGCAACTGGTTGTTGTACAGCCGCAGCGACGACGAGCAGAACGCTGACGTGTATCTCTTCGACATCAGGGCAAAGAAAGAGTACAACGTCACACAGAGTCCGTGGACCGAGCGTAACGCCGCCATTACACCCGACGGCAAGACTGTGATCTTCACGTCGAATCGGAACGGCACCAGCAATCAGCTGTACGCGGTCGCCCTGTCAAAGATCGCTGAAGATCCGAACGATCCACTCGTGCGCGAACGCCTGCGTCGTGCGATCGGTACAGCCGGACGCGGGGGCGCTGCGGGCGCACGCTCTGGAGGCGCGGCGGTTGCCGCAGACGAGTCTACCGACGCACTCAAGATCGATCTCAGCGGCATTGAACGTCGCGCGATGGAACTCACGACCGGCAGCAACAGTGTCGGACAATTCTTCCTCTCGCGCGATGGACGTACCGTGTACTACGCGATCGGCGGGGGTGGCGGACGAGGTGGTGCCGGTGGGCGGGTTGGCGCGGTGCAAGACCCAGCGGCGAATGGTCTCTACTCAGTCGGCATCGATGGACGCGATCGTCGCCGGATTGCATCTGGGACATTCGCTGGCATGCAACCCACAGCCGACCGTCGCACCGTGTACTTCCGTGGTCAGGTGGCGGCAGGTGGCGGTGGCGCAGGGCGTGGTGCCGCGCCGACGGTCGGATTTCCGGTTGAGCGTCTCACCATTCCGGCCAACGGCGGTACGGCCATCGGCAACGGTGGCGCAGGTGGTGGACGCGGCGCTGGTGCAGCTGGCGCCACAGTTGGCGGCGGTGGAGGAGGCGTCGGCGAAGCGGTCAACTTTGCATTCAATGTGAAAGTCGATCGTCGCAAGGAGTGGCAGCAGATTTTCGACGAATCGTATCGCGTCATGAAGTACCGCTACTACGATCCCAAAATGCACGGCAAGGATTGGGCGTCGATCAAGGCCAAGTACGAGCCGCTGCTCAAGTACGCCGGCACCAACGAAGACGTGTACGACATCGCGAATGCGGCAATCGGTGAACTGAGTTCATCGCACACGGGTGTAAGCGGCCCGCCGTCGTTCACCGTCGATCGCACCTACGGCACGCGGTACCTGGGCTTTGAGATGGAGCCGGCTGGGGGCAAGTATCGCGTCAGCCATGTGTATCGCGATGGTCCGGCAGACAAGGAATGGATCGATATCAAAAACGGCTACTATGTGCTCAGCGTCGATGGCACCGACATCAAGGCCGGCGACGATTACTGGAAGACTCTCAGCGAATCGGAAAATGAGTACGTGCCCGTGAAGCTTTCCCGGACGGCCGACGGCGCCAACGCAAAGACTTATCGCATCGCGACGGCGACCAACCTCACCAACATCAAGTACGAGGAGTGGGTGGAGAACAACCGCGACTCCGTCGACAAAGCGACCAACGGACAGATCGCCTACGTGCACATTCGCGCGATGGATCAGCCGTCGCTCGAGCGTTTTCAGAACGAGATCGATCGCTTCTGGCAGAAGAAGGGAATCATCGTCGATATTCGCAACAACGGTGGCGGCAACATCGATCAGGAGTTGCTCGATATCCTCGAGCGTCAACCGTATCAGTTCTGGAACAACCGCAACGGTGCGCGCACTTGGGGACGACGCCCCCGTCAGGCGATCGTCGGACCGAAAGTCATGATGATCAACTATCGCTCCGTCTCCGACGCTGAAGTCACGCCCGCCGGATTCCGTCAACTCGGACTCGGCCGCATCGTTGGCAATCCCACAGCCGCGCAGGTGATCGCAACCGGCAGCTACGCACTGATCAACGGCGGTGCAATTCGCACACCGGGTTCGCTCGTCGTCAGCTGGGATCCGAGCAAGCCGAATAACTACGGCTTCGATCTCGAAAACTTTGGCGTGCCGCCGGACGTGTGGGTGAAGAACACGCCGGCCGACGATGCGAAAGGCATGGACAAAGAACTCAAAGTCGCGATCGACGAAGCGATGCGCATGCTCAAGAATCCAGTGGCACCACAGAAAATGCAGCCGCAGAACGAGCGAT
>JBKJTE010000334.1:0-5212 GCA_046590495.1 Gemmatimonas sp.
TCCCGGCCCGAAGTTGCTGAACCCTTCTGTCCGCCTCATGACCGTCGCAGCCACCGCTCCCGCGACTGCCGCCGTTGGGTCGTCCGCTGGCTACAAAGCCGGCACGACCGAACTCGACTACCGACCGTCGTACCTTGCCGCCGCAATCGCGGGGCTGGTCGTCTTCATTCTGTACATCGTCACGCTCGCGCCGACGACGTCCATGTGGGACACGAGCGAGTACATCGCTGCGGCATACGTGCTCGGCATTCCGCACCCGCCCGGCAATCCGTTTTTCGTCCTGATCGGGCGCGTCTTTTCCATTCTGCCGATCGCACCGACCGTCGCGATGCGCATCAATGTGCTCGCGGCCGTTTCGAGTGCGGTGTCGGCAGGATTCTGGTTCCTGGTCACTGAACGCGTGCTTGTCGGGTGGATGCCGCGCCGTTGGCAGCGCATCGTCGGCGGCTCGCTCGCGGTGCTCATCGGCGCGACGGCATTCACCGTGTGGAATCAGTCGGTCGTCAACGAGAAGGTCTACACCGTTTCGTTGCTCGGCGTCGCCGTCATCTGCTGGTTGACCGTGCGTTGGTGCGATGATCCGGAAGAGCGTGGTGCGGATCGTCTGCTGGTGCTGGTCGCCTACCTGCTTGGAATTGGCTACGCGAATCACATGGCCGGCATGCTTGCGGCACCTGCGGTTGGATTCGCGGTGATCGTGCGCAGCCCGCGGACGCTGCTGCGTTGGAAGCTGTGGCTGGCATGCGCGTTCGCACTCGCACTCGGGATCACGCCGTTCGCCACGCAGCCCATCCGCGCCGCGCACTTCCCGGCGATCAACGAAGGCGAGCCGACCGGTTGCGTGACGGAACTCAAGGCGAGCTGCACGTTCACGGCGCTCACGTACGACCGCTTCATGTACAACTTCAACCGCGGCCAGTACGGCAAGCCGGAGTTGGGTGAGCGTCAGGCACCGCTTGGCGCGCAGATGGGCATGTGGTGGCTGTATTGGAAGTGGCAGTGGCTGCGCGACGCCTACAACGAACGTCCAGGGCTGCAGAACGGTCTGGCCGTGTTCTTCTTCATTCTGTGCGGCATCGGTGGATGGATGCACTTCAAGAAGGACCGACGAAGTTTCTGGTTCTTCGGGCCACTCGTGGGGACGATGACGGTCGGCTTGATCTTTTACCTGAATTTCAAGTACGGGCATTCGCAGGCCCCGGAACTCGGCGAATCGGTCGCACGCGAGGTGCGCGATCGAGACTACTTCTATCTCTGGAGCTTTTCGGCGCTCAGCGTGTGGGCTGCGCTCGGCCTCGTCTATCTCTGGGAGACCGTCGCGAGTCTCTTTGGTACCGACGATGTGAAGCTTGGACGTGAGATCGTCGCCGAACCGCGTCAGAAGAGCTTCCTGTTGGCGTCGCCGCTGCTGGCGATTGCGTTCGTGCCGCTCTTCGGCAACTGGACGCAGGCGTCACGCGCCAATCAGACCGACACGACCGACTTCGCGCGCGATCTGCTCAACTCCGTCGAGCCGTATGGCATTCTGATCACCGTCGGCGACAACGACACCTTCCCGCTCTGGTACGCGCAGGAAGTCGAGCACATTCGTCAGGATGTCATCGTCGCCAACACATCGCTGCTCAATACCGACTGGTACACGCGTCAGTTGATCCGTCGCCCCGTTTACGAATACGATGCGGCGAAGGGACCGGCGATCTATCGCGACAAGCAGTGGACCAAGCCGTCAGGTCCGCCGGTCAAGATGAACTTCGACGAAGCAGATGCTATTCCGCTGGCCGTCGCGATTCCGAAGAATATGGCGTTCCAGAGTGGTGGCATCACCGCGACGCCGCGTCTCGAGCAATTGATGCGCGCCGACCAGTTGGTGTACTTCATGATTCGTGACGCATTCCCGACGCGTCCGATCTACTTCAGTCGGACCGCGGGCGGTTATCCGTACGAACTCGGACTCGAGCGCTACATCCTCACGCAGGGGATGGCCAAGAAGCTCGCAGATCACCAGCTCGCACCGGGCCGCGACACCGTCATGATTCAAGGCGAAGGACTGGTCGACGTGAACCGTAGCAAAGCGCTTTGGAACGATGTCTTCACGGCGAACAAGTCGCTCGCGAAGCGCGATGGTTGGGTAGACGATGCCTCGGTCGGCATCCCGGACCTCTATGTCATCAGCGGCATCACCCTCGCTGAAGCGTTGGCACAGACCGGTCGCATGAAGGAATCAGAGACCATCTTTCAGAGTGCGCGCGCGGTCGCGAAAGCAATGAAGCGCGAGAAGGTATTCGGCTTCGATCGTCAGCAGTCGCCGGCCAACGTCGGTGGTGACACGGCGGCGCAGCAGCTGTTGATGCCACCGGGTCCGCCGGGTGGTGCCGCGCCGGGTGCGGAGACGAAGAAGAAGCCGTAGGAACTGCGGTGGCCACGAATCGCGTAATGCGTGGCTACCGGTAGTCCACGCGAAGCACAGTACCAGTCGTTCCACCGAGCCAAGCAGTTTTTCCATAGCTGCCGATGCCAGTGTGTCCCTTGTCGCTCAGAACAGTCCATGTGCGACCACCGTCGCGCGTGGAGAACGCACCTCCGAAACCAAGTGCAATCGCCGTTTCCTTCCCTGCCCCGGTGATCCACGCCGCACCCGTGAGTGAGCCCGGGAGTGGAGGACGGGTGCGCAGTTTCCACGTTTTGCCGCCATCGGTTGTGACCGCGACAGCGGCGCTCGACGTGTCGCCTTTGAGATTCGTCATATCACCGGCGACACCGATGCCATTTTTTGTATCACGGAAATCGAGGCCACTGGTGCCCGCGGACTTGGTGTGCACAAATGGCGTCGCGCGCACCGTCCAGTGCACGCCCGCGTCGTCACTCGTGAACAGACGCGAGCCCGGTCCACCGGTGGCGATGAACACATGCTTGGCGCCGCTGCTCACGACGCACCGTCCACTGGCGGCGTATGCACCTTCTCCATCGAGCGGCGTTGGCACCTGTGAAGCGGCGAGGAGCGCCCAGGTCTCCCCACCGTTGGTCGTGCGCAGAATCTGCGTCTGACCGTGCGTTGCGTCGCCAAAGACAATGCCGACTTTTGCATCGAGCATCGTGATGCAATCGTAGAACGCGGCGCTGTCGGCATTCCGGAACTGTTCGCGCCACGATGATCCACCATTGTCGGTGAAGTAGATGCGCGACGCCGCACCGTTGCCGATCGAGAGCGCCCACGCCGAATCCGCAGTGCGTGCATGAATGTCGCGGAACTGGAGCGAGTCGCCGCCGGGGATCGATTTGCGTTCCCACGTGGTGCCACCATCGAGTGTGCGCAGCACGACGCCTTTGCTCCCGCTGGCCCAGACGACTTTGTCAGACACCGGGAAGATGCCAAACAACGACGCCGTCGTGCCCGTGGGTTGTGGTGTGACGCGTGGTGCGGACTGTGCGTTCACGCTCGACGAATTGGCGCTCGCGACGCCGAACGCGGCGACGAGTGCGCGTGCAATGCGGCAACGCTTACGTCTCACCCGGTCCGACCTATAGCGTGCCGCGTTCACGCTGACGTTCGGGCTGACGGTCATGGTGACTTCCATGCTGACATTGATATTGATGCGCGCGTTGACACTGATCTCCGTTTGAACGTCTGATCCGGGTGGTGATTCAGCTCGCCGATTCGGCCGGCGCGCGCGGTCCGTCGGGATAGATGCCGAGGAGCATATCGCTCTCTTCCGTCGCCTCGACATCGTGCCGAACGCCCGGGGCGAGCGACAGCAGTGTACCGCCAGGGAGGACATGTATCGCATCCGCGGTCTGCACGGTCAGCGACCCGCGCAGCACGTGGATCGTGACCCACCCCGGCGCTGCATGCTGGGGCATGCGACCGGCGGCGTCAAACGCAAACAGCACGAGCCGTACGGGGCCTTCGTGCATGAGGGCCACTTGTCGATGCCCGTTTGCGCTTCCATTCGGCTCGGCGCGCAGCGATTGCAGCGTGCTCGTCAGGTCGAGATGATGCTCATCTGCCGCGAATCGATCTGATGGGCGGGGACGCCGGCGCTCGGGGGATTCTGTCATGCAGCTGCTCCTGAGTATGTGGCGATCAATACACGCAACTGGTTGCCTCGACGGACGCGTGTTTCTAAGCTTCCTGCTGCGCCGGAAAGGGCAATCCGATCGGAAGTCCGATTGGACGGAAACGTTCCTGGTCGGTGGACGTGCAGTAGCTGGGCGTGGTGGCCGAGTGGTTTAAGGCAGCGGTCTTGAAAACCGCCGAACCTGAAAGGGTTCCGTGAGTTCGAATCTCACCTACGCCGTGTGTTCAACCAGCGAGTGCCCTCGCGGATCGCCATCAGATTGGATTGTACCCGCACAAAAAAGCGGGCTCCGCCCGTGCCGGCGGAGCCCACTTTTGTTCAGTGCGACGTGGGATGTCAGCCGTTGCGACGTGCACCACGACGCGAAGACACGACACCAAGTGCGACCAGGCCGGCGGCCATCAGCGCGTAGGTGGACGGTTCCGGTACGACGTTGGTCGGCGTTGCGTCGTAGCGAATCTGTTCAACCACGGAGCCGCTGGGCGAGCCTGTCTGGACATGATCGAAGCTGACCGACGTAAAGGACTGTCCGGCGCCTACGGAAATGGCGAGGATCGAGCGGCCATCGTTCTGGACTGACGTCAGGTTGGTGCCGTCCCACGCGGTCCCGCTCACGTTCGTGAACGCAAAGCTTGGTGTGCCGCCATTCACCGTGTAATTCGTGAAAATCTCGCTGTGCTGCGAAAAGGTGCTTTGCGCCGTCACATACATCTCGAAGAAGGTGACCGGCTTGTTGAACGTAAACGAGTATGTCGCCGACGAATGGTTGGCTCCGAACCAGAGTCCTGGGAACGACGACGGGCCGGGAGACGCGACGATCGGATTGAAAATGCCGCCGTTGAGTGTGGCGACGTTCATCGTGGTACCTGTGAGGTCGAGTCCCGTGTACAGATACGAAGTCGACCCGCTCGGCACTGTGTAAAGCGTGTTGTACGGGATGGTGACGACTTGCGCTTTAAGCGATACAGTTGCGACGGCGACTAGAAGCAATGCACGGCCAAACTGTTGAATCATGTACTCTCCGGGCGGGTGGACTGGACAAATGGGACCAAACGAAATGTGATCGTCACACCGAATAGCTGTTCGAGCAAGCAAACACTGCCGTTGCGGTCGCCCAACACGGCCCGCTTCCCGCG
>JBKJTE010000360.1:0-8076 GCA_046590495.1 Gemmatimonas sp.
ACCGCGCAAAGAGAACGGCCCACACGATGCCGAGCAATCCGAAAATGCCGAAGGTCCAACGCCAGTTCACATAGTGGAGCGCAAGTGCAACGATCGCCGGAGTAAACGCGCCACCCCAGCGCGCACTTAACCAGAGTATTCCCTGGGCTCGTTCGCGATCGCGCGACGGAAGCCAGATGGTGAAGATCTTGGTGATGTTCGGAAAACATCCGGCTTCGCCTGCGCCAAAGAGAAATCGGCAGACTAGCATGGAGCCAAGATTCCATGTCCAGCCGGTGGCCATCGTAAAGAAGGACCACATCGACACCACTTTGAGCAGGACACTGCGTGGGCCGTAGCGATCGCCTAGCCAGCCGCCCGGAATCTCGAAGAGTGCGTACGCCAGCGCGAAGACCGAGAACACCCACCCCATCTCACGCGGACCAAAGCCCAGATCGCGACGAATGTCGCCGGCAGCCTGTGAAACAGCGACGCGATCAATGTACGTGATCATCGCGAGCGCGAGCACGAAGGCAATGACGACGAATCGCGCGCGCGTCGGTACGGGTTGCGATGTGACGGCGTTGCCACTCGGCGACGTATTCACGGGGGGGACATTGAAGGAAGTGCGAACAAACGGAAGGCGAAAACGTACCCGCCCGCTCGCTAGAGGTCCATCAAGTCCTGCTTGGCGTGGGATCGCGTCAGGTATCGCAGCTTGTCGGCGGACGCCGCTGCTATAGCACTTCGAAAACGAGGCGGACGCGGACTGTATCGCCGTCGCCTTTCGCGCCGCGCACTTTCTTGGGCACGGCCAGCATTGTGCGACCGCCCTTGGTGCGCCAGACACTCGTCTTCCATTCAGTGCTGTCAACGGTCGCAACGACGGGTGTACGTCCCCAACCGTGCGTCACCGGCGGCGCGAGGCGGTGCGGCACCTCGACGAAAATCCAGTTGCCGCCTTCGTATCTGAACAGCTTTCCAGTGAATTGACCGCCGTAACCCGACGTCATGCAGTACACCGGGCAGCCTGGTCGGAGCAGTGGTCAGACATGCCTCTACAATATCTCCAGCGTCAGCGTTGTGACTTTGCCTCGTCCAGCAGTTTACGCACCACGGCGTCCTGCTCTTCGTACTTCCCCTCACCGAAGTGATGGAAACGCACGCGTCCCCTGGCGTCAACAAAATACGCAGCGGGCCAGTACTGATTCTGCCACGAATTCCAAATGGCGTAGTCACCGTCGATCACAACAGGATACGTGACACCAAGATCGCGCACGGCCGCGCGCACGTTGGCGGGAATACGTTCGCGCGCAAGCTCCGGCGTATGCACACCGATGACGACGAGCCCCTGATCCTTGTATTTCGCGTAAAGCTCCTTCACGTGCGGAAGGGCGTTGAGGCAGTTGATGCATTGAAAGGTCCAGAAATCAACGAGCACCACTTTGCCGCGCAGCGACTCCTTTGTGAGTGGCGGTGAGTTGATCCACTCACGACCACTCGGCAGCTCAGGCATTGGCCCTTCATCAAAGAGCGCCATCGTCGGCGTGACAACGAAGTTGTCCAGCGACTCGCCGAGTACGGGACGCGCAGCAGCGGACGGCGTGAATCGTTTGACGAGAACCTCTTCTGCAGCGGCCGTGCGCACGAATTCCCCTTTGGCGAGCAGCGTGCGATCCCACCCGAGTGCAATGACGAATACTCCCGCGAGTGCAACGACGCCGAGCGTGCGGCGAATGAAGCGATCCATAGTGAAACTCCGGCGCAGCAGCGCGGTGAGACGTTGACCAGCGAGCAGTACGATTGCGAGTGCTGCACAGGCGCCGACGCCGAAGGTGAAGAGCAGCGCGAGCGTCATCGATGTGTTGCCTGAGGCGCGGCCGCCGACAATGACGAGCGCGAGAATGGGCCCTGCGCATGGCGCCCAGAGCAGTCCGATCGCGGAACCGGTGAGCAGCGGGCCGATCGCACCACTGCGACGGCGTGCCGATGAATCGACCGTTGCGCCCGCGCGGACGAAAGGGCGTGTGAGCCACACGGCGGCGCGTTCGGATACGAGGGAGATCGCAGTCAGCGCAAGGAATGCGAGCGCGACCCACCGCCCGACTTCACTCAGCGAGGCGATCCAGGCTCCGCTGAGTGTGGCCGCCGTTGCAACGATCGCGAAGGTGAACGCGAGCCCGACAAACATCAGCAGACGGTCGCGACGCGATTGATCGGCGTGCGAAAATGCGAGCGGCACAATCGGCAGCACGCATGGACTCAGAATTGTCAGTAAGCCGCCAAGAAACGCGAGAACGAAGGTCGCCATGTCGGAGCTATCCGCCAAGTGCGCGGAGGGTTCCGAATACCCATCCGCGCGGGCGTCAGCGCTGCTAGGCCTCTACGATCGGCGCGTGGCGTTCTTGCGTACGACGCGATCCTCGCTCGCGACGTATCATCGCAAAGAAGAGCAGCCCGCATGCGCTGGCGAGCAACGAGACGGTGGACGGCTCGGGGACGGTGGTCGACGGACCCCCGCTGAAGCCGAGGCTGCCGAAGTCGCTGCCACCGCTGGTGGCCGTGCTGCAATCGTTGGAGATCGTGTTGGCATCGAGCGTTACCGCGGCATTGAGTGCGATTGCCCGTCCGCAGACAATGCTTGCACCGGTCGTCATGGTGATGCTCTGATCAGCGATGACGTTGCCGATGAACATGCTACCAACGCCAAACGTCGCTGAGCTCCCGACGCGCCAATAGACGCCGCTCGCGGCACTGCCGTTGAGTGCGGTGACCGTCGCGCCCGATGCGCTCGTGAGGGTGCTGCCGATCTGAAAGACGAAAGGCGAGCTGGGGTTACCCAGAAAATCGAGCACGAGTGCGCCCGTCAACTGCGCCGACGACGAGAAGTAGTAGACGCCCGGCGTGAGCGTGCGTGAACCGAGATTCTGCCCTGAGAGATCTGTCGTGTAGGGGAGTCCGGTCAGCGTATTGTACGCACTCAGTGCGTCAGTCTGTGCCTGATGGGCCACTGCGTCACCGTAGTGAGCCGTACCAGCGAGGGTGACGGTACCAAGCCCGGTTATCGAGCTACCAGGCCAGACGCCGATGTTGCCCCTGATGGTAGTGGCGCTGGTGTTCGTAATGGTCGAGCCGGCCAAGACGCCAAACGACTGTGCGGAGCCGAGTGAGATTTGTGCGTCGACCGGAACGGAGCCTACGATCAATGCAATCGCACCGAAAGCAAATGGGTGTCGTGACAATGCAGGTGCATGCGACATGCTGCGGCTCCGGCGGGAATTGTGGGCCAATCGGGACACTTGAACTCCGGCCCTGTCCTCTTCAGCAATAAACGAGCCGACGATGCGTGTCCTCGTAATGGCCGCGCGGACATCCGATCGGCGATCGGCGGCGTAGCGGGGACGCCCCTGTGTTTTGCGATCGCGGAATTCCACGCGCACCGCAAATCGCATCTGTCCCCCGATTTGTTGCCGCCACTCGGCAAGGAGTACCTCGCGATGTTGCGAAAGAATTCAGTGCTTCGACTGTGCACGATCGCGCTGTCGATGACCACGCTCGCCTGTCAGGGCGATGTCGGTCCCACCGGGCCGACCGGCCCCATCGGCGGTCAAGGTCCGGCAGGCCCCGCAGGCCCGACCGGTCCGCAGGGCCCGACTGGTCCGGCCGGCTCACCGGGCTCCCCCGGCGCAAACAATGGTCGCACGATTTACGGTGTCGACACGTCCAACTCGCTGATCGCATTCGGTGCGCTTCGTCCGGATCTGATCGCGCGAAAGGTGGCGATCAGCGGACTGCAGGTCGGTGAGAGTGTGCAAGGTATCGACTTCGGTCCGGTCGATGGTCGCCTCTACGCACTGGGCTCGACCAGTCGTGTCTACACGCTCGACACGTTGACCGGTGCGGCGACCGTGATCGCCACGACGGCGTTCACACCGGCGCTGGTTGGCAGCAATTTCGGATTCGACTTCAATCCGGTTCCGAATCGGATTCGCGTGCATGGAAACACCGCACAGAATCTACGATTGGTTCCGCGCTTGGGTGGCGCAACCGACGGCACGGTGGCTGCGGTCGACGGCAATCTCTCCTACGCACTGACCGATGCCGGCGCGGGACAGATACCGGCCATTGGCGGTACTGCATACACCAACAGTGTTGCAGGCGCGACGACGACCGTGCTGTATGCGATCGACTTCAATCGTGACGTGCTCACGACACTCGCCAATCCGAACGATGGCGTTATGACCACCGTCGGCGCGCTCGGTGTCAACACGACCGGCGACGTGGGCTTTGATATCGCCGGCAACAACGGGAGCGCATATGCGACGCTGACCGTCGGTGGCGGCTTTGGTGGATCGACGCTGTATGTCGTCAATCTGGCGACGGGTTCACTGTTTCCTGTCGGTGGCGTCGCGAATGCCGCGCCGCTGCGCGGTATCGCGATCGCACCGTAGCCCTCGGATTACCGCAGCAACAACGTTTCACATTGCGGCCGGGTGTGTCTGCCCGGTCGCAACGTGTTTCGTTACGCCGGCGTTACGCGTTCACGCTGCTCGCAAAGCGCGTTGAGCAGATCGCTGGTGATGCGAAGTGGAACTCCCGGTGCCGTCAGCGTAGAAGTTCGACCGCGAGATCAGCTTCAGCGACGCCCGACCTCTACGACTTCACGCGTGTCCCTTTGACCGGTGTGGGCTCCTGCTGCTCCGGTGCATTGGGTAGCGCGCGGGCCATGGTCCCGCTCAGCGCGTCGCCGTTTGCCTGCAGCGTCCAGGTGATCGTGATTTCGGGCGTTTGCACGTCGTCGTTCATCTGAATGCGAACACGCTGCTTCTGAAGAAAGATGGCGCCAGTGCCATTGATCTTCCCGCCGATCGTGGCCGGCGGTGTCGGGGTTCCGTCTGGGCGTGGCGGTGCTTCGAGCGTGGCGACGAGCGAATCACCCTGCCGCGCGATGGTGAGGGTGCCAGTACCCATGATCGACGTGGCCGTGCCGTTCTCCATGCGACGACCGCGCTCGTACTCGATCGACCACTTGCCGACCATGGCGCCGACTGATTGCGCAACGAGGGGAGTCCCGCCGAACGCGAGGGCACAGAGCACCGCGCCGGCAATTGGTGCACGCTTCATTCGCATGTCTCCGGAAAAGTTGATGGTGTGCTGGATTGGTCACCTCCGGCCGTCCGGAGGGTTGCCTCGTGCTACACTTCGGTATTCACCGATCTGTCTCGACCAGTCCCGCGCAAAACCGTCTACCATCAGGCAGGGTTCGTCCATGACACAGCATGCTCACGGCGCGTTCGATGTCGCACTCGCTCCGCAATCGCACACGGAAGGCGTCGGCGATGCAAACATCGGTCGCATGTCGCTCGACAAGCAGTTCCACGGCGACCTTGAAGCGAAGAGTCTTGGACAGATGCTCGCGTTCAGCAGCCCGGACGTGAAAGGTTCAGCGGGCTACGTCGCGATGGAACGTGTTGACGGCACGTTGATGGGCAAGCGCGGCACGTTTGTGCTCCAACACAGTTCGACGATGGACCGCGGCGTTGCCGTGCAAAACATCACTGTTGTCGCTGACTCCGGCACGGGCGAACTGGTTGGACTGTCGGGGAGCATGGTCATCACGATCACCGACAAGAAGCACTTCTACGATTTCGACTTCCAGTTCAGATAGGGTCAGGAAATCGGTCTGCCCGCTCCCTTGGGCACAACGGCGCGACCGATCGTGCCGCGGTCGGAGCCAAACCAGATACTGTGCGTGTTCTTGTCGAAGACCATGTGTCGCACAGTGTTTGGCGCGACGGGACCGAGATTGGTTTGCGCAAAGAACTTATCGGTTCGTGGGTCGAACCCGACGAGCTTGTTGGGCTGCGACCCGGTCTCCACGAACCACAGTCGGTCGTAATCATCGACTGTCATCGCGTACGGGAGCGACGCACCACCACCGGGCATCGACCACTCGCGAACCGCACCGCTCACCGGATCAAGCTTGCCCAGGAATCCGCGCACATAGTCGACGTACCACACGGCACCGTCAGTCGTGAGGGCAATGCGACGTCCGCGTGCGCGCGCGTCGGGCAGCGGATACTCAAGCACTTTCATCGATACCGGATCGATCGTCCCGATCGCGTTCGTGCCAAAGAGATTGAACCACGGGCGACCCTTCGCATCGATCACGATGCCATAGGGTCGTGAACCGGGTTTCGACATTCGCACCAGCCGCACCTTGCCGGTGAGGTGTGACAAGTGGCCAAGCATGTTGCTGTTCTGTAGCGTGAACCACAGATCGCCGGTCTTGTCGAACGCAATGGTGTGCGGATCCTTCGCCGCGGAGTCGGGCATCGGATATCGCGTAATCGCGCCTGTCTTCGCGTCGATACGACCGATCATGCCGTTGCGATTGCCGGTATACCACGCGTTGCCGTCGCGATCGACATTGACCGTGTGCGGATTGGTGCCAGCATCGATCTCGATCCGCGTGAACTTCGTCGTGGCCGGATCAAAACGCGCGACGTAGTTCCCTTCCTGGCCGACAAACCAAATGCGACCGTCTGCACCAACAGCGGGATCGCGCGGTCGAGTCGCGGCACCCCAGGGCACATTCCACTCAGTGAGTGCAACAGTGTCGGCCGCGGTCGATGCACGCTGCGCCTGCAACACCGATGGCACGGATGCGACGACACTCAGTACAACGGCGACTGTTCGGACGAACGCAACTACTTTCGATATACGAATCATGGAGATCCTCGGGATGATTTCCTCTGGTAACCTTAGCCGCAATGAATCGCTCGGCAAGCCTCTCGAAACGCAGACGCGTCAGACCGGTGTGTACTCGAGCGAGATGCTCCGTCTACTTTCGTGAGCTGTCGGCCCGCATCCGCGTGAATGGAAACCCGCCGCATCCGGCGCGCGGAATATCGCGCTTGGCGGATGCGGTGGCACGCGCCGAATCTCGCGTTGGTGCACTCCAGGTCGTCATGCAGAAGCCCAAGCCGTACGGGGCCGTTCCCCGGCAGCCAATTTCGACTTCGTGTACATAGCGCGAGCATTCCGTGACGCCGCCCGCATCAATCGGGAAGCCACGGCAGCGGCGATGCCCCGTCCGGTGTCGCTGGTGCCTCTACGGGCGCCGGCGTTCCGGTCGCTACGACTCTGCGCCACCACGGATCGACCGTCTCAGCGCGCGTTGGTTCAACAGGTGCGCCGAGCATCGGCATTATCAGCGACGCGCCCTGCGATGGTGCGAGCCGCAGGATCGTCTCTGCAGGCTCATCCCACGGATGCATGGCAAGATTGAACGTGCTCCAGTGAATCGGCAACAGCGCACCACTGCCAAGCATCTTGTGTGCGGCGAGTGCGTTGACCGGGCCCATATGAATGTCGCCCCACGAAGGATGGTACGCGCCTATTTCCAGCGCGACGAGGTCGAACGGTCCGAGACGACGCGCGAGATCCACGTATTCGTCTGTCAGTCCACTGTCAGCCCCGTAGAAGAACGAGTGCGTTGGTCCTCGCAGGTGAAACGACGACCACGCCGTCGTGTTGCGATCCTTGATGCCGCGCCCCGAAAAATGCTGGGCCGGCGCTGCGGTGACGATCAGCCCGCGCAACTCCGTCGTTTCCCACCAATCGATTTCGGTGATACGCTCAGGTGCCACGCCCCACTTTTCGAGATGGGCGCCGACGCCGAGCGATGTGATGAACGGAACCGATGTCCGGGCCAGCGCGCGAATGGTCGGTCGGTCGAGATGATCGTAGTGATCGTGCGAAATGATCACGGCATCGAGCGGTGGCAGCGATGCAAGCGGGGCTGGCGGTGGATGGAATCTCTTCGGGCCAGCGAATGCGAGCGGCGATACCCGCTGTCCCCACACAGGATCGGTGAGTACGCGCAGGCCATCAATTTCCACCAGTAGCGTTGAGTGCCCCAGCCACGTTACGCGCAGCCCAGTCTCACTCTGCGACTCCCAGCTCTCGACCGGATTGGCGACGGGAAGTTTGCCTGCTGGCACGCGTCGTTCGCCGCCGCACAGGAAGTCGCGCATCGATGGGCGCTCAATGCCCTCCCTCAGTCCTGCCACTACCGGAGGTGTGTTGACAAAC
>JBKJTE010000049.1:0-21718 GCA_046590495.1 Gemmatimonas sp.
GAGTCGTTGTCGCCGTTGGTGATCAAAATCGCGTAGGGCTCGACCGACATCAGCAGATCGCGCGCCCACTCACGCGTAAACGTCTGTCCGCTGCGCGATGCCTGCGTGCGATTGCCAAGCAGTGGGAGACATGCCACCAGTAACACAGGCGCAGCGAGCTTCCACGATTTTGTGCGTACTGCAAGCCACTGCCATACCGCTGCAAGCCCAAGCCCCGCCCACAAACTCCAGGTCGCAAAGCTCCACACAAAGAAGTAGTCGCGATCACGTACTTCACGTGCGACGCTGTTGCCGAGTTCGGGGAATTGTCCCGGTCCGTATTTGAAATTGAGATAGAAGATCAGCGCAGGTGTGACGGTGAACAGCAGCGGCGCAATGTACGTGAAAGACGTACGATCGCGTCGCCAATGCAACATCCCGCCCAATGTGCCCAATGCGAGAAAGACCAAAGACAATGCGCGTTGCACGCCGACGTTCTCGTGGAATGCATCGCGCCACCACTGCCATTCGTAGTAGTGCCACCACATCCCGACCTGCGCGCTGAACGGCGCCTGACGATCAGCAACGGGATGTCCACCATACTGCTCGCGTTCAATGTTCGCGCGCAGTCGCTGCCACGTTGTGTCGCTCAGCGTGCAACCGACCTTTGGCGCGCCAATACATGCGGTCGGGTTGCCTTCGTTGATCGCCGGCTGATGTGCAGAACGGATCGGCTCAAACGCAAATGGAGTCACACCGACTGCGAACAGCGCACCGGCAACAACGAGTAGTCGCCACCGAAGCAGCGTCGACGGTCGACGGAACAACAGCAGTGCGCCAAACGCCGGCACCGGGAGAAGTCCCGCCGGATGATTTGCGTAGCCCAACGCGCACATGTACGCCACCAGTACAAACAGTGCGTCACTCTTGCGCGAAGTCGGTGTTGCATCTACCCAGCGCAATGCAAGCCACGAAACAATTGCAACACCAAGCATACCGACCGTGTACACTTTTTCGTTCACGACACTCTGATTCCACACCGTGAACGTTGTCGCACCGAGCAGTGCCGCCATTGCAGCCGCGACATTCCGCTGCACGCTCGGCATTGCCCAACCACGCAGCACGCGATGCGCGACAAGACACCAGAGCCCCGCCGAACAGGCACTCGTTGTCGCCGCAAGCAGATTGACACGCTCGGCATACGACACCGGTATCGGCAGCAGCGCAAACGTATGCGCGATGAGCACGAACAGCGGATTACCTGGGGGGTGCGGAATACCCAACACCTTGGCGACGGCGATGTATTCGCTGGTATCCCACATCGCCGTTGTCGGCGCGAGTGTCAGTGCGTACAACACGAGCGCCGCAACTGCGACACCGATCGCTATGCCATATGGTGGCGTCTCATCGGCATTGCGCGAGCTGAACGCGCCTTCGTCACCCGCCCAGCGCATGATCGCCAGCGGAACGATCAACAGATACCCGACGACGAGCAGCGTGGCGCCGACACTCGTGCCACCGTACCACAGGTTCGCAAAGCCGGCGATGACCAGTACAATTGCAATGAGCGCCCAGCCAGCAGGGTGCTCGCGAAGAATGCGCGAGGATTTCACGTCGATGTGCATCCGCGTGCCTAAATCGAATCCGGAATTGAGCGCGACGATGATGGTGCCGGATGCAACGGTGCCGCGTTCACCACTCGCGCATCGTTCACGACGTATGCAAAGCGCAGCGCGTCACGCGGCACAAGCACACGCGCACGCCAACTGTCGTGCGAGTCGCGCGTCAACGCCGTTGCGCCACGCTGCCACGCATTGAAATCGCCGATGACGGTCGCTGAATGCACCGACGGTCCGCGCAGCACAAACTCCACGATGCGCAGGGTGTCGAGAAGCCGTTCGCCGACACTATCGGCACGCACCGCACCTTCGTGTACCGGCACGACCGAATCGCCAAGAATCAGCGCCGTCGTTTCCAGCGCCCCGGCACCATGACGTTCGTCGAGCCCACGCAGCGAAATCGCAGCGAAGAACAGTGCAACCAGAGTCATGCCGCCAAACGGCGTCACCAGACCGCGACGCGTCCAACGTGATGCACGCATAGGCGCCGAAAGTATATGCGGTGCCGGTTCACGTCGGACACGGTCCATGATCGCCGAACGTTGCGCCGCGAGACGCGAGGCCGATCGCGTCACCGAGCCCGGTGCCGGATTGCGTAGCGCGTCAACCACCCACGGCGATAGCGACTGTTCGTTCCGTTCACGCATGCAAGTGCTCCGAAAGCAGCGCACGCAGCTGAGCACAGGCCCGCTGCACACGCATTTTGAGGGCGGAGACGCCGACTCCAGTGATCGTCGCCATTTCGTCGTAGCTCAATTCGTCTGAGAAGCGGAGCACGATCGCTTCGCGATGCGCCGCTCCGAGACGCGAAAGCGCGAGTGCCAGTTCATCGTATCGCGCCGCACGTTCAATCGCTTCGACCGCATCGTCGTGCGAAGACTCGGCGGACGGGAGCGATTCGAGGCTCATCGAATCGGGCCCGCTCCATCGCCGTGCGCGCGCCGAATTCGTGCGGCAGCGATTCACCACGACGCGGAGCAACCAAGCGCCGAATCGATCACGCTCGCGGTAGCTGCCGAGGTGCCGGTACGCGCGGACAAATGCTTCCTGCACCGCGTCCTCGGCGTCGTCGCCGTCTCCAAGCAGATGCGTCGCCACACGCAGGCACCGCGCATGATGCCGGTCGACGAGAAGCGAGAACGCTTCGACATCGCCCGCGAGCACGCGGCGGACCACCTGTGAGTCCGATTGCATGTCTGTTGGTGATTCCGGTTGAGCTTCCGGTATTGGCATGCCGACTAACCCGAGGAAATGGCGGACCGTCACATCGCTTGCCAATCCGTTGTGGAACTTGAGGCGGTTGAACTCTAATTTCGCGCTATCGCCCGCCTTGGAGAACTGTACGATGCCCGCCCGATACACCGCACCGTCCCCGACGCTTCGCCCGCTCCGGAAGTTCAATATCCCCCCGCACCGATCGCTGATCGTCCTGTCGCTCCTTTCAGCCCTCGCCTGCCACGCTTCGTCTTCTGCCCGCGAAAAGTCACCGATAGCTGGACGCACCGATGCCCCGGCGATGGTGGCCGTCCAGGCGATTTCGAAACTTGGCGACACGCTCCGCGCGCTCCCGCTTTCTGCGGCCGTGCGAGCTCGCTACGAGCGACAGCTCGCTGACGCGCAGCGCGCATACGAACACACGCCGACGAACGCCGACTCAATCATCTGGTACGCGCGTCGACTCGGATACCTCGGACGTCTCCGCGAATCGATCGAAGTGTACGGACGGGGGATCGCGCTGTATCCCGACAATGCGTGGTTCTATCGTCATCGCGGACATCGCTACATCTCGGTGCGTGACTTCGATCGCGCCGTCGCCGATCTCGAGCGTGCAGCACGACTTGTGGCCGGAAAGCCTGATGAAGTCGAGCCAGATGGACAGCCGAATGCGCAGAACACACCGATCGGCACGCTCCATTCAAACATCGACTATCACCTGGCGCTCGCATACTACCTGCGCGGCGACTTCGCCAAGGCGCTGCCCGTATATCGTCGCGATTTGTTGGACGCGCGCAACGATGATCGTCGCGTTTCCACGACACATTGGCTTTACATGAGTCTGCGTAGACTTGGGCGTGACGCTGACGCGAGAGAGGCGCTGACGCCGATTCGCCGGGACATGCACGTCATCGAAAACGACGCATACTTTCGCTTGGTGCAGCTGTACAAGGAGCTGCTCTCGGCGGACTCGGTTTTGACCGTCGGTCCGAACGGCGAGATGTCAGTGACGGACGCGACGGCAGCGTATGGACTCGGCAATTGGCATTTGTACAACGGTCGCCGAGCGGACGCCGAGCGACTCTTTCGCCGCATCGTGGCCGGCGGACAATGGGGCGCATTTGGATACATCGCCGCAGAGGTGGAGCTTTCGCGTCTGCAGAGGTGACGTACGAGTAGATCGTCGACCGTCGCGCATTCGATTGTGCGCTTGCAGGAGCCTGAAACGAGTGGCCCCGATGTCCTCTTCGCAGAGCCGACATCGGGGACCGTCTCCCGGTTTGGAGAACCTGCGCAAACGGAACCACACACGACTTCGCTTCGCTCATGCTACCACTGTCAGCAACAAGGCACACGCGTGTTACATAGAGCGCATGCGGCCAACAGCGTACGATGTCACCGTCAGCACCGCGTCATTTCGGCGAGCCGGCACAATCCGTTCGCGAAAAATCGGTGCGACGTGGCTCACATCGTCAGCAATTTGTGATGCGGGAGTCGTGCCAGCGCGCGTCGAGTACCCTTTCGGCAGGCGATCAGTGAGCGCGCGCAGCAAGCACAGTTCTGACATCATCGAGCGAGCCACCGACGGCGCGTAGAGCAACGAGCGCGTGGTATACGAGGTCAGCCGTTTCTTCTGCCGCACGTGGGCGGTCGCCATCGACGCACGCCACGGCCAGCTCGACGGCTTCTTCGCCGAGCTTCTTGAGACGGAGATTACGGTCGTTCAGCAGTTTGCGTGTGTAGCTCGTCGACGCGTTGCTGTCCGTTGAACGCTTGGCAATTGTCGCGTCGAGTGCGCTCAGTGCGTCGGCGGCGAGCGCCGCTTCGCGGAAGCACGACGTCGTCCCCTCATGACATGCCGGACCAGCGGGATGCACGAGCGCCAGAATCGCGTCGCGATCACAGTCGGCAGTGAGTGATACCACCCGCTGCACATTGCCGCTCGTGGCACCCTTGTGCCAAAGCCCGCGCGTGCGCGACGTGTAATGCATTTCGCCGGTCGCGATCGTGCGTTCAATGGCATCGCGCTTTGCGTGTGCAACCATCAGCACGGCGCCACTGTTTGCATCCTGTGCGACGATCGTCACGAAGCCGTTGCCTTTGCTGAAATCGAGCGAATCGAGATCAAGCACGATGGTACGCGACGTCATACAGCGTCTCCGTGTGTTGCGTCGAACAGAATTTCGCGCGTGACCGCTGCGAGCAGTGCGTTGGTCGCGATGATGCTCCCGCCAAAAGCCGTGTGCTCGCCACTCCACGACGTGAATACGCCGCCGGCTTCGGTGATCATCGGTTGAATGGCGGCTGCGTCCCACGGATTGACGATGTCATCGACCATGATCTCGGCCCGTCCGGTCGCGAGTAACAGATAGCCGTAGCAATCTCCCCACGTGCGGACAACGCCTGCGCGCGACGCGAGCGCGTGCCACTGTGCACGACGCGAGGGCCGCTCAAGAAATAGATCGTCGGTGATCAGCGCCGTCGCCTTGGACAACTCACCGACGCTCGACACCTGCGCGCGCGATCCATTCCACCAGCATCCCTCGCCCGGGGCGGCGGCGATGAGTTCATTCACCGCCGGATAGCACGCCGCGCCGGCAAGTACTGTGTCTCCCTCTGTACAGGCAATCAGCGTCCCCCACAGCGGCACACCGCGCACGAATGCTTTTGTGCCGTCAATCGGATCGAGAATCCACTGACGACGCGCGTCCGGACGCACCGCGTCAAACTCTTCGCCTTGAATACCGTCATCCGGAAATCGTTCAGCAAGCCACGCCCGCGCCGCAAGTTCGGCTTCGCGATCAGCGATCGTGACCGGCGAACCGTCGCCTTTCGTTTCAACATTCACCGTGCCGCGATACCACCGCATCGCGATCCCCGAAGCGAGCTGCGCCACATCGGCCGCCGCCTGCAACAGTGTCGATTGACTTGCCGTCGACTTGGTATTGCTGCTCATGCCACCACCTCGAGAATTGCGCGCACCGGAAGTCCTGCTCCGGCCATCGCCTGTTTGAGCACCCGTACCGTCGTCACGCCATCGTGCAGAATGCCGGCGACAAGCACGGCGTCCGCACCACCATCGACCACTGCGTCGACGAGATGCGATGCGACACCGGCGCCGCCTGACGCGATCACCGGTACGTGCACGGCATCGGCGACCGCGCGGGTCAGTGTCAGATCGTAGCCCGTGCGCGCGCCGTCGCGATCGATCGATGTCAGGAGAATCTCGCCCGCACCGCGCTCCACACACTCCTGCGCCCACGCCACCGCTTCAAGCGGCGTCTCTTCGCGACCGCCCTTCACCCACACCTTCCATACGCCGTCGGCGTTGCGTTTGGCATCGATACTGGCCACGACACACTGTGCACCGAAGCGATGCGCCGCCTCGCTCAACACTTCGGGACGCAATACGGCAGCTGAGTTGAGCGACACCTTATCAGCGCCTGCACGCAACGCACGCGCAACATCGTCGGCGGTACGCACACCGCCACCAATCGTGAGTGGTACGAACAGCCGCTCCGCCGTGCGACGCGCGACATCGAGCAGCGTGGCGCGCTCTTCAGCACTCGCCGAAATATCGAGAAAGGTGATTTCATCGGCGCCTTCGCGCTCGTAGTGCTCCGAGAGCGCAACGGGATCACCGACATCACGCAGCCCGACAAACTGCACACCCTTCACCACGCGTGAACCCTTCACATCGAGACAAACGATGAGTCGTCGTGTCAGCACGTCAGCTCTCGCGAATTTCGAGGTGCACGGCGCCCTTCGTGCTGAACACGGCGCCGGACTCCGCCAATGCCTGACGCAGGGCAAAGCCGAGTCCTTTCATTGCTGCTTCGACGATATGATGCTTGTCGCGTCCCCGGATCACGCGTACATGCAGTGTCGACTTTGCGTTGTCGGCAAACGAGCGAAGAAAGTGATCGTACAGCGGCGATGGCAGTGGTCCGCGATAGTACGGGCGTCCACCGATATCGAGTACCACCTGTACCAGTGCGTCGTCCATGGGAACGGTGCGCTCGCCGTAACGCGCGCATCCAGCCGGCGCAAATGCAGCCACCGCCTGCCCAAGCGCGATCGCCACGTCTTCGATCAGATGATGACGCAGGTCGCCGGTGGCCTGCACATCGAGATCGACGCCTGCGTAGCGTGCGAACGCAACGAGCATGTGGTCGAGAAACGCATCGCCCGTTTCGACGTGGGCGGTGCCGGTCCCTGCCGAAATCGCAATGCGGATCTGCGTTTCCTTCGACTCGCGAATGACGACGGTCATGCTCCGAATTCCTCAGCGAGGCGACGCGCGTCGAGCGCGCCAGTGTAAAGCGCCATTCCAAGCACGGCGCCAGCGAGTCCGCGATGTTCAAGCGCACGCATGTCTTCGAGCGTCGATACACCACCCGATGCAAGCACCGGCCACGCGCTCGCCTCGGCCACGTCTTCCATCAGCGGCAGGTCCGTTCCTTCCATCTTGCCTTCGAGATGCACCGCCGTCACCAACACACCGGCCAGTGGCAACGCGCCCAACTCTTCCACGAAATCAATCACATTCAGGCGCGATGTTTCGGCCCAGCCGCGTGTGACAACCAACCGTTCCCGGACATCGGCCGCGACGATCAGTCGACCTGGAAACCGATTGGCCATCTCTCTCCGCCAGTCTTCGTCTTCGATCGCGCGAGTACCGATCACCACCCACGATGCGCCGTCGTCGAGCAGCCGTTCGATCTGCGATTCGTGTCGCACACCACCGCCCACCTGCACCGGTACCGTGCTCTCCCGCAGAATTTCGCGAATGATCTCGTCATTGGCACCGCGCCCGGTCGCTGCATCGAGATCGACGACGTGCACCCGAGTGAATCCAAGTCGGGTCCAATCGCGCGCCACCGCGATCGGGTCGTCGAGACGGACACGTTCATCGGCGTAGTCGCCGCCCACCAACTGCACGCAGTGGCCGCCACGCAGGTCCACAGCTGGAATCGCAATCATCCCTGCTCCACTTGTTTGTTTGAGAGCGGCGTGTTTGGCGTCAGTCGCACGCGCGCCGCGCTGGCGATGAACGCGTGCACAAAACGCACGCCCGGCGCGCTCGACTTTTCCGGATGAAATTGCGTGCCCACGATATTGCCGCTCCGCACCGCAGCTGCAAACCGATCGCCTTCGTGTTCGCTCCAGGCGACGACGCTGCTTTCCTCGCCTGCGGCGGGACGACAGACAAAGCTGTTCGCGTAGTACGCCACGTCGAGCGCGGACTCATCCAGCAACGGCTCACGCACATCCTCGAGCTTGTTCCAACCAATCTGCGGCACGCGTTGCGCGGTCAGTTGCGTCACACGGCCGCGAATCACGCCGAGTCCCTCTCCGGCACCTTCGTCGCTGGCGTCAAACAGTAGCTGCATGCCGAGGCAGATGCCGAGGCACGGGAGACCGTTGAGCAATGCTGCGCGCACCGCTGCGCGACCTGGGGCCAAGCGCTCTGCGGCGGGTGTAAACGCGCCCACACCAGGCAGGATCAACGCCTGTGTCTCAACGACGGCCGCCGCGGGATCGGTATCCACGCGCACCGACGCGCCACTCAACTCGAGCGCCTTCACCAGCGAATGTAAATTCCCCGCGCCGTAGTCGAACACCGACACAATCATCTCGCTCGACACGCGTAGACTCTCGCCTGAAGTCATCCGTTCACCTCAGCGATTGCAGGGCCAAGTGCGTCGAGCAGACGTTGCATCAACGGCCACGGCCCGACGCTGATTCGCAACGCATCGCCCACATGTGGCAACGCCGGAAACGGACGCACTGCTACGCCGCGCGATCGGAGCGCTTGACCGACGGCCACACAGTTCGCGACCGGTACGCAGACGAAGTTTGCCGACGACCGCAACGGCGCGAGTCCCATTGTACCAAGCTCCGTAGCCAGACGCTCGCGCAGCTGCACCGCCAACGCGACATGCTCGTCTACCCAATCGCGGTCGTGCCGCAGTGCCGCAAGCGCCATCTGTTCGGCCATGGCGTTCAGCTTGTACGGTCCGCGCGACTTCTCGACTTCCGTCACCAGCCTTGCCTGGCCAATCGCGTAACCGATGCGAAGCCCCGCCAATCCAAATGCCTTGGACATGGTGCGGATCACCAGCACACGATCAGACTTGAACGCGAGCTCGGCCGACGATACACCGGCAAACTCGGCGTACGCTTCGTCGATGAAGACCACACCAGTGGCCTCATCTACCACACGCTCGAT
The DNA here is from genome assembly GCA_046590495.1 of Gemmatimonas sp. Lineage (GTDB taxonomy): Bacteria > Gemmatimonadota > Gemmatimonadetes > Gemmatimonadales > Gemmatimonadaceae > Gemmatimonas. The sequence goes on from JBKJTE010000049.1 coordinate 9,046, forward strand.
CGCATCGCGTGGCATGATCGCGCCCGTCGGATTGTTGGGCGAACAGAGATAGATCACCTTCGCACGCGTGGCGAGCAGCGCGTCGAGGTCGGGCTGATGCGACGACAGCTCCGTCACACCCGTGTACTCGAGCGCATTCATCCGCGCAAAGATCGGAATCATCGCGAACGACGGCTCAGGGCCAGCGACAACATCACCCGGCTCACCGAACGCCCGCATCGCCGAATCGAGAATGTCGTCCGAGCCGCAACCGGTCACGATCATGTCCGGCGTGACGCCTACGTACTTCGCGAGTGCTTCCTTCAGCTCCGCAGCGTACAGCGTCGGATAGCGCGTGACAGAGGAGACCGCGATCTCGCGCATCGTGCGCTCGGCGGTTGGCGGCAGCCCCCAGAGATTCGTGTTGTCGGTGAGATCGAGATCGATCGGCGCTCTCTTGGGATCGTAGAGCGGCACAGCATTGTACGCGGCACGTGCGATCGCCAGACGGTCTTGTGACGCGTGCGTCATGCGCCCACCGCCGCGACATCAGTGCCTGCGCCAGTCGCATCACCCGCCGACGACGATTCCCACGCGCGCGCGGCGGCCGCATGCCCGGGCAAGCCTTCGGCATCGGCAAAACGAGCGACGTCTTCCGACAAACTCGCAGCAGCGTCCGGTGACACGCGTTGCCATGTTGTCCACCGCACAAAGTCGAGCGTCGATAGGCCGGAGTAGCTGCGTGCGGCGCCTGCCGTCGGCAACACATGATTCGCGCCAGTCATGTAGTCCCCAAACGCGACTGAACTGCTGCTGCCGACAAAGATCGTGCCGGCATTCCGCAGCGATGCCAGAGTCTGCACGCGCACCCCGTCCGCAACCACCAGCAACAGATGTTCGGCGGCCCAGATATTCGCGAATGCAATGCCTTCGGCGAGTGTCGGAACCGTCACGATCGCGCCTCGTGCGGCGAGTGCGGCACGCACAATGTCGGCTCGCGGTGCGGTCGCGAGCTGTGACACCAGCGCACGTTCGATCGCCATCGCGAGCGCATCAACGGTGGAGCTGAGTCCTGCACCAGCGCCAACGAGCACGGCGATCACCGCAGCGTCAGGATCGTGTTCCGCCTGCGCCAACAGTTCGCGTGCAATTGCATCGGCATCGGCCGATTCATCAGCCAGCACCAGCAACTCGCTGGGGCCCGCTGGTGCGTCGATTCCGACATGCGCGACGAGTTGCAACTTCGCCTCGGCGACGTATGCGTTCCCCGGCCCCACCACGCGATCAACCTGCGGCACCGACGCTGTCCCGAACGCCATCGCCGCGATTGCGCCACCACCACCAATCGCAAACACACGATCGACATTCGCCAACGCCGCTGCCGCCAGCACCACATTCGACGGAATCCCGTTGGAACCCGGCGGTGAGCACACCACAATCTCTCCAACACCGGCAACACGCGCTGGGATCGCACCCATCAACAGCGAACTCGGATACGCTGCGCGGCCGCCAGGCGCGTAGACCCCAACGCGACCAAGTGGATCAGGACGACGCCCAACAACGATGCCCGGTTCGGACGATACTTCGACTTCTTTCGGCATGAACGCCGTGTGCACGGCAGTGATGTTGCGTGCCGCACGTTCAAGCGAATTGCGCAGTTGCGGATCGAGTGTGTCGAGCGCCTGTTGCCAATAGTGACGTGGCACTTCCAACCGCTCGACGTTGACACCGTCAAAATCGCGAGCAAACGCCTGAAGCGCCGCGTCACCTTCATTACGCACGCGTTCAATGACCGCAGCGGTTCTCGTTCGCACGGTCGGATCGGCCGTGAGCGTTCGATCGGTGATGACGCGACGTGTTTCGGCATCAAGCGCCGTCAACGGCCCACGCGCGCGGAGCACCAGCGATGTGTCGTCGCTTGACGTTGTCTCGGCGCTCATGGCACCGAGCGCTCGATGCGCGTGACGAGAATTCCTTCGCCGCCGAGTGCGCGGAGTTGGGAGATGGTGCGATAGATCGTGTCAGCGCTGACGACGGCGTGCACAGCGACGAACTTGCCGCCGTTGGCGATATCGATGACTGTCGGCCCATTGAGTCCGGGGAGCACCGCACGGACCGCGTCCATTGCATCGCGCGGCACGTTGGCCATGAGATAGCGTTGGCCGCGGGCCCTGATCACCGACGCGAGTGCCGTCACCAGGTCGCCCAACTCGGTCTGGCGCGACGGGTCGCCACCGCGCGGACCTTGAGTGGCCGTGACCAGATGCGCGCTGGAGAGGAGTACCGTTTCCACTTCGCGCAGTCCGTTGACCCGCAGCGTCGACCCGGTGGAGGTGAGATCGACGACGACATCGGCGATCCCCAGGTGTGGCGCGATTTCGGCGGCTCCGGACACCGGCACGATTTCGACCGGCCGACCGCGTTCGGCAAAAAAGCGACGGGCAATCCGCGGGAACACGGTGGCGACCCGCGCTGGCTTGCCCGCGGTGCCGATCTGGTCGACCGAGGTGATCCCACCGTCATCCTTGGCGGCGACCACCAGCCGGCAGCGGCCGAACCCCAAGTCCAGATGCGAAACGAGCGCCCGTTCCGATTCCGAAACCAGGTCCCAACCGGTCACACCGACGTCGGCTGCACCGTCCGCAACGAACTCCGGGATGTCCTGAGCGCGGACAAAAATGGCTTCAAATTCACCCCCCAAAGACGCGGTCAGGGAGCGTTCGCTGGACGAGCGGACCTCGAGTCCGGCGTCGTTGAACAGCTCGCGGGTGTCTTCACTAAGGCGGCCTTTGTTGGGCAGCGCGATTCGCAGCATGGGAAATCCGGTAGTTCGCAGAGGGGATCGGCCGAGTGATCGGCACAAAAAAAGGCCCGTCCTGAGAGGGGACGGGCCGAGTAGCGGTCTGGGCGTTGGGGCTAGCTGACTGCGCTGGTCACCCGCACACGCTCATCGCGCCCCGACCCGTCGGGCCGTGACCGTGATGTGCATGATGGTGGCGGGTGTTGACCGAGCGCATGATCGGGGAGGGTAGCGCTGAGCCCGCGAGTCGTCAAGCTGGGAATATGCCGGAGTTTGCAAAACGGGAGGCTCGTGAATAACTTCACAAGGCTCGCAGGGCCCTGCGAGTAGCAGGGCATGTCTCTGTTGATGACACAATTTCGATCAGGCTTTGGAGGCCTCTCGACATGAAGTTCTTCGGTAAGGCAGTGGTGGCAGGTGCAGCCCTCGTGCTCAGCGCGTGCGGCGGCGACAAGGCGGCTCCGGCCGCGGATTCGGCAGCAGCACCGGCAATGGCAGCTCCCGCTCCGGCTCCGTCAGAAATGGCTCCGGCGGCTGGCGCGATGGCCCCGATTACGGGCACGACGCATGAAGTGAAGATGATCGGCGACGGACAAGGTTACCGCTTCGATCCGGCTGACATCACGATCAAGGCCGGCGACGGCATCAAGTTCGTGCTCGTCACGGGCGGCCCGCACAACATCGCGTTCGATGCGACGACGCTCGCAGCTGCGGCCAAGACGGCGCTTATGGCCAACATGCCCGAGCAGGCCGGCGAGCTGTCCGGCAAGATGCTTCTCAACGCCAACGAGTCCTACACGATCTCGTTCGCTGGTGTCCCGGCTGGTACGTACGATTACCATTGCACGCCGCACCTTGCGATGAACATGAAGGGCAAGATCACGGTCCAGTAATCGGATCGTTCTGCGGGTGATTGTGGGGGCTGGCGCTTAGCGTCGGCCCCCGCTCTCGTTTCAGGGCATGAAGAATGAGCCGATGAATGCACCGCCGACGGAGCCGCTGACCCCACGCGAAGAACGCAGGAGATCTTCGCGTCGGCTGGTTTCGTCGCGTGCGTTGTGGATTGCGACTCGGGCCAGAAATGCCTCGCGACGGGCATGGCGTATCACGGTCGTCGGTGCACTCGCCGTGATCGCGACATTGCTCGTACTGGTGCTGGTTCCGCGCGAGGCGGATCGTGCGCTACGCGAGCAACTCGAGCGGATTCCGCCATCACTGGACACGTTGCCAATCGCCCAGCAGCTCGGCGCAATGACCGCACGTGAAGTGGCCCAACGTCGTGCCGACTCGCTTCGCATTGCTGCACGAGCGCGCGTCATCGCTGCAGGCGCGCCACTCGCTGTCGACACACTGGACCGCGACCTTGCGCAGCGCATCGAGCGCGCGCGCGAAGTACCGCTCGCCGAGAGCTATCTCGCACTCGCAGCCGCACGTACACTGCGCGGTGACGTGGGTGCACAGGCGGTCGCCGATTCCATTGAAGAGGTGGATCGCGAGCGTGATGCGTACGCCGCACTTGGTGGCGCCGACGCGCGCTACGCTGCACTGACGTCGCGTCTTGCGATGCTTGGCCAGCGACTGGTGCGTATCGCGCAATCACACGGTGGTGGAGTGCGCGCCGTGAGTGGTGACAGTGATGGCACGGCCGATCGTGGTGCGAGCGTATCGAAGGGTGCCGACACGATCGTGACGGCGACTCTCGCAGCGACTGGTGCGACGGTTGGTGCGACGGTTGGTGCGACGGTTCGTGCAGCATCTCTCGCTGTCGCTAAAAGTGACAGCACGTCGGCACTCCACACATTGCTGACCGACAGCGTATCGCGAACCCGGCAACAGCTGGCCGCAGTGCGTCTCTCCAACGCTGCGCTCGACCAGCGTCGGGAGAATGTTCGTGCTCAACTGAACGTCTCCGTTCCGCCGTTTGCGATGTTGTTGGCGGCGTTGGTGGTCGGGCTGAGTGTTGGCTATGGCGTGCAAGTGTTCCGTGAGTTGCGTCGGCCAACGGTGGGGGATGAAGCCGAGGTTGAGCGTATGACGAATGCGCGGGTTGTCGTGCAGCGTGCCGTGAGTGGGACCCGCGCCGCGCGGGTAGTCAAACGGCGAGGCGACGTTGCGCTGCCGGCAATCATTGCGGCAGACGAGTTATCGTATCCGCTGGTGCATTTCGCATTGACCGGCATCGGCGATGTTGCGCACGCCGTGGAAGTCCTCGCTGAACAGCCGCGGCTGGCGACTGTTGTCGCGATCAATGTTGCGACTGTTGCCGCGCGTGAGTCGCGGACCACGTTGGTGGTCGAGGACGCCGCGGTCGCACATCTCTTCGAAGCGTTGCTGCGTCGGCCCAGAACTGCCACAGGTTCGTCGAACGACGTGGCGGGTGAAGACGCCGCTTCGTCATCGGTGCATTCGATCGTGCTGGAGCGTGATCTGACGATCGATGTGCTTGCTGCGCGAACGCCAGTTGACGCGCGAGTGCGTGTGATGGATCGCTACGATCTGACGCTTCTGCCGTCGGGCGCGGAATCGGCGAGTGAGCTGGTCGAGAGTAGCGCCGAAGATATCGTCATCTGTGTGCGGCTGGCTGCGACGCCACTGAGGTGGCTGACCGATGTCACGCAGCGTGCACGGGAACGACGCCAGCGAATCCGCGCCGTGCTGCTCTGGGTCAGCGAACTCCCGACCGGATAGATGCCATACGTTCGCCGCTTCTTTGGCGCACACTTTCTCCGTTCACGCACCTCGGCTACTCTCCGCATCATGTGGGCTGACACACTGCTCGTACTCGAGCGAGGACATTTGTTGCGACTGGCGCTGTGGGGTGGCGCCAGCCTTTTGACGGGCACGCTCCTGTTCGCGTCGCTGCTGATCCGGCGCGTCGACGCGCCACTCCTCCGTCATTTCGCAATCCAGACCGCAGCGTGGGGCGCAGTCGATCTCGTGGTCTGCGCGTTCTCGTGGCGCGGGCTCGCACTGCGCGACTACGCGGGCGCACAGCAGCTGCTCAATATCCTTTGGCTCAACACAGGCCTCGATGCCGGCTACATCGCGGTCGGCGCGACGCTGGCGATCGCCGCGTGGCGCTGGGGTGCAAAGGCGGGCGGAATTGGCGCGGGTCTTGGTGTAATCATGCAAGGGCTCGCACTGTTTCTGCTCGACCTGCGTTTGATTCTCGTGATCGGGCCGATGCAGTAGCCTCCACTTTTTCACTGACTGTGACGGGACACCATGGAACCCGCGATTCCTGATCTGCGCGATGTGCCGCGCGCCGAAGCCTACGCGCGACTGCACGCAATGCAGGCGTTGCTGCTGGAAGGATCAGATGACCCGATCGCCGCGATGGCAACGATGAGCGCATTGTTGCATCACGCATTCGGTCATCTATGGACGGGGTTTTACCGCGTCGTGACACCCGACAGGCTGCTCAGGGTTGGACCGTACCAGGGATCACTCGGCTGCCTCGACATCGCTTTCGGCCGTGGTGTATGCGGGACGGCCGCGGCCGAGCGACGCACGGTGGTGGTTGAGGATGTGCATGCATTTCCGGGACACATCACCTGCGATCCGCGTTCACGCAGTGAGATTGTGGTGCCGGTGTTTGATGCGCATGGCGCGTTGATGGCTGTGCTCGATATCGACTCAGGCGTACCCGATGCATTCGGGGAGCAGGACCGCGAAGGACTTGAGTCGCTGGTGGCTTGGTTCGCGCAGACGACGTATGTTCCGCTCCCAGCATAGCGCCTTCCCTGATCCCGACCCTGCGCATGACCGGCTATTCCGATCGGATCAACCACGCGTTCGCGTTCGCAGCCAAGCATCACGACCAACAGGTGCGCAAAGGCACGAAGCTGCCGTACCTGACGCATCCGGCCAACGTCGCGGTTATTCTTGCGCGCTACGGCCGCAGCGAAGACACGATCGTTGCCGGTGTGTTGCACGACGTGGTCGAGGACTGCGTGCGCGATGGATGGACGCGCGAAATGCTGCAGGAGCGCATTGGTCGCAAGTTCGGGAGCAGCGTGCTTGAGACAGTGCTCGCGGTCAGCGAACGTCGTGTTGACGATGATGGTGTCGAACTCTCATACGACGACCGCAAGAGCGACTACCTCGAACGACTGTCGCTTGCGTCGGAAGAGGCCTTGTGGGTGTGCGCGGCAGACAAAGTGCACAACGCGAACTCCATTCTTTCCGACCTGCGGCGCACGTCGTTCCCGGAAACAGTCTGGGGTCGTTTCTCTGTCGATCGCGACGGCACGGTGCGCTGGTATCGGCGCGTAGGGGAGCGACTGCGCGAGATCGGTTTCGCGGCGTCGATCGTCGACGAGCTTGATGCGTCGGCACGCGATCTTGATATCGCTGGGCGCATCTGACGGGTGATACGAGCAGACAACGGCCGACAACTGCGGAAAACTGCGGATAACTCGGATAACTGTAACTGCTTTGGTACTGCCGATTGAACGGATTCAGCGGATTGAGCGGATACAACGACTGTTTTGCCTTTCCTGTTCTTCGCTGTATCCGTGGTCATCAGCCCGATCCGCCTAATCGGCAGTTCCAAGTCTGTTGCTGTTATCCGTTTTTATCCCCGCAGTTCAATCCGTAGTTACACGGCCTGCAACACACCGCCGCCGTACGTCCGCTCGACGTAGTTCTCGAGAATTACCAGAAACTCGGGCACGATGTTGTCGCCCTTGAGTGTCGTGAAAAGTTTGCCATCGACATAAACTGGCGCTTTCGGCTCTTCAAACGTGCCCGGCAACGAAATGCCGATGTTGGCGTGCTTTGATTCGCCGGGACCGTTCACGACGCATCCCATGACGGCGACTTTCATCTCGACAACGCCTGGCTTGGACTCGCGCCAGACCGGCATCTGTTCGCGCAGATAGCCCTGAATGTCTTCGGCCATGTGCTGAAAAAATGTGCTCGTCGTCCGGCCGCATCCGGGGCACGCAGTCACCTGCGGCGCGAATGAACGGAGACCGAGTGATTGCAGAATCTGCTGCGACACGAACACTTCTTCGCGACGATCGCCGTTGGGCTTGGGTGTGAGCGAAACACGAATCGTGTCGCCGATTCCTTCGCTGAGCAGAATCGCAAGCGCTGCGCTGCTCGCCACTACACCCTTCGTTCCCATTCCTGCTTCAGTCAACCCTAAGTGCAACGGATAATCGCACTTTTTGGCGAGTCGGCGATAACACTCCACCAGATCCGGCACGACGGAAATCTTGGCCGAGACAATGATCTTGTCGTGCGCGAGCCCGACTTCTTCGGCGAGTAGCGCCGACCGCAACGCGCTTTCAAGCATCGCGTCCATATAGACGTCTTTCGCATCGCGTGGCGACGCACTGTTCGCGTTGGCGTCCATCATCTGCGTCAGCAGATCCTGATCCAGCGAGCCCCAGTTCACACCGATACGCACCGGCTTGTCGTGATCGATGGCGGCCTGCACGATCGTCGTGAAGTTCGCATCGCGATGCTTCGAGCCGACGTTGCCGGGATTGATGCGATACTTATCGAGCGTGGCGGCACAGTCAGGGTACTTCGCGAGCAGCAGATGTCCGTTGTAGTGAAAGTCGCCGATGAGCGGGACGTCGAGTCCGCGGTCGTCGAGTCGTTGCCGAATCTCTGGCACGGCTTTCGCCGCGTCATCGTTGTTGACCGTAATGCGCACGACCTGGGAGCCTGCTTCAAACAACTCGGCCACTTGCTGCGCGGTCGAGGCAGGGTCGGCCGTATCGGTGTTCGTCATCGACTGGACGACGATCGGAGCTGCAGAGCCAACTGTGACGCCGCGCACGCGGACGCTCACGGACGGACGACGGAGTGGAGATGACACGATGAACCCTGTGGTGATGAGTACCGTACAGACCGTGGTAAGGTAGCGCGCCCCGCCACTCCTCCCCAAGTTCCGGCCATGGCTGATTCTTCCGATTCCACGCCGTCGGGCGACGACAACGCGCCGACCGACCGTACACCGGCAAACCCGGTGCCCCCCGCTGCGCCGAGGAAGTCGTTTTCCCGTCGCAACTGGGGCAAACTGACGCTGCTGATCGCGTTGGGTGTCCCCGCGTTAGGACTGGTGATTTGGACCGCCGTCGCGATGACGTACACCTACTCGAACGGCGAACGCGCCGGCTTCGTGCAGAAAATGTCACGCAAAGGTTGGGTCTGCAAAACGTGGGAAGGGACGCTTTACACCGACATCGCACGCGGTTTCCGCTCGGACAGCTTCAACTTCACCACCCGCAGCGATTCGATTGCACACCTCGTCGACAGTCTGAGTGGCAAGCGTGTTGCAGTACGGTATGAGCAGCACGTCGGTCTCCCCACATCCTGTCTTGGGGATACGCAGTATTTCGTGACCGGGGTACGTGCTATACCCGAATAGAGGCATTCATGAAAACGACAATTCGACTGATCGCGCTGGCCGCACTGGCGGCAGCACCCGCTCTGGCATCTGCTCAAACGAGCACCTCCGAACGGTCCGTACAGTTCGGCCTGAGCGGAGGCCTGTCCGTGCCCACCGGCAATCTCTCCGACGGTGTGGACGCTGGCTACCAGGTGGCGGGACACATGTGGGTCTGGTCGTCGCCCACCATCGGCTTTCGTGGAGACGTGAGCTACGACAATTGGAAGGCAAAGACCGGGAACGTGAATCTCCGGAGTCTTGCGGGCGTGGCGAACATCGTCGCGCATCCGTCATCCATGGCCAAGTCGGCGGTCGCGCCGTACTTCGTCGGCGGCGTAGGCGCATTCAACACGAAGGCGTACACGTCCTCGAACTACTCGTCCTCAAACACCAAGACGAATCTCGGCGTGCAGGGCGGCGCTGGCCTGGAGTTTCATCTCTCCGGTTTCTCGACCTTTGTCGAAGCGAAGTTCGTGAACGTCTTCAGCGACGGCAACAGCACCAACTGGATTCCGATCACCTTCGGCGTCCGGTTCTAGTCTCAACTGCAGCCGTACCTGTGCGCAGTTGAAGTCCTAGTACAATCCGTCGTACAACAGATCGGGGCCAGCCGCAGAAGGGATAGCGGCTGGCCCCGACGTGTCTGCACTATTCCACGATGCAGCCTTCTTCGCAGCCCGTCATCGTCGTTGGTGCAGGAATCGCCGGTCTCGTTTGCGCGATTGAGTTACATCGGGCTGGACGTGCTGTCGTCGTGCTCGAAGCTGCGGCCGATGTCGGTGGACGGGTACGATCGTCGTTGGTCGATGGCATCGTGATCGATCACGGCTTTCAGGTGCTGTTCACCGCATACCCGACACTCGGCACGTATCTCGATCTCGACGCGCTGATGCTGCGGAAATTTCTCCCGGCCGCGCGCATCGTGCGGGATGGCAAAGTGTCGTTGCTGGGCGATGCACTGCGCGACCCTTCGCTGCTGCTTGATACCGTCCTTGCCCGCGCCGTTTCGCTCGGCGACAAGCTGCGGCTACTCGCCCTGCGTCGGTTCGCGTCGCGACTCACCGTCGACGATTGCTTCAGCGCGCAATTCGGCGGCGTATCGACACGCGAGTTTCTGCAGTCGCGCGGATTTGGCGATGCGGTGATCGACGGGTTTTTTGCGCCATTCTACGGCGGCATTCTGCTCGATCGCACGCTCTCGACCAACGCGTCGATCCTGCTCTTCACGTTCAAGATGCTTGCCGCCGGAGACACCGTCGTCCCCGCACGCGGCATGGGTGCGATCAGCGCGCAACTTGCGGCACGCCTCCCGCGCGGCACCGTGCGCGTCGGCGTTGGGGTGAAGAGTGTAAGCGCGCACGAAGGGCACATCTCCGGCGTGACGCTCGACGACGGCAGTCAGATTGACGCGAGCGACGTTGTGCTTGCCACCGAACCGCTGGCCGCCGCGATACTCGCCAACACCGTCGGCGTGAAGCTCACCGTCCCTGACGGCGCACGCGGCTGCACGACGCTGTATTACACGACGCACCGCTCGCCGCTGCCGGGAAAGGCGCTCTGGTTGAACGCCGAGCCGAACGCCGTGGTCAGTCATGCAGTCACGCTCACCGATGTCGCGCCGGAGTACGCGAGCGGTCGACAGTTGTTGGTCGCCACCGCACTCGGTGACGCAGCGATGCTCCCCGACGAATTGCTGGACGAAGCAGCGCAACGTGAGATCTCCATTATGGCGTCGGCGAGCGGCGACCACGCGCTGCCCGTACTGACACGTCTCGCGATCTGGCGGGTACCATATGCGCAGTTCGCCCAACCACCGGGTTGGCGTGAACAGCGACCTACGATCGCCTGCGGCGTTCCCGGGCTCTGGCGTGCGAGCGAAGTCCTGCACTCCAGTTCACTTGAAGGCGCAGCACGCGGTGGGCAGGCCGCAGCAAGAGCATTGTTGTAGCTCTTTCCGTGTCCGCCGACTGACATTTCGCGACCACACTGTTTCTCGAGTCATGCGACGATTCCTTTCGGCCACTGCATTCACGCTGCTGCTCCCGTCAGCGCTGGCGGCGCAATCACTTCGCCAACAGACGAGCGGCGCCGGCACCGACAGCCCAAAGCAGGTCATTTCAACCAATCCGTTCCTTCCGCTCTTTGGCTATTTCCAGGGTGAGTACGAACGTCGGCTGAATGCGAATGCTTCGTTCGCACTCTCGGGATCGTACGTCGATTGGTCGAACGACAATCGCACCAACTTCGACGCGAAGCTGCGCCTCTATCCGGAAGAGCATGCCCTCGAAGGACTGGGGCTCGGCGCGGCACTCGGCCTGGCGAGCATTCGGCGTGACGGATATCAGGACTGCTCGCGTCTCGACGCAGCCTGCCCAACCGTCGCGAAACGCACGGTCACCTCGCCAACCTTCGCCGTCGAAGGGCAGTATCAGTGGCTGCTCGGCTCACATCGCGCGACTGCGGTGACGGCCGGTTTTGGTGTGAAACGATACTTCGTCAGCAAGGACGACTCACCCGGCATCGATCGCGTGTTGCCGACCGGGCGGTTGACGATCGGATACGCGTTCTGACGGTGACTGAACCGTTGCTCTGACCAGACGGCGGGGTGATTGCACAACGCACTCGCCCCGTTTCAGTCTTGCACGATGGAAACGCCAAGCAGCGGTGCGACATCGACGAAGCGCGAGACCGTGACCGTCGCACCCGCAGCACGCAGCCGCGTCGCATCGACGATCTCCGCGTAGCCAATCACCGTCATGCCGGCTGCGCTCGCGCCCTGCACACCGAGCGGACTGTCCTCGACGACGATTGTTCGCGACGGCGCAAATCCCATTCGCGATGCCGCGTGCAGAAAGAGATCGGGCGCAGGCTTGGGCTTGCCCACGTCCACTGCCGAAAACCGTCGTCCTTCAAATCGTGCAGCGAGCCCGGTTTTGCCGAGTGTGATCGCCATCTTTTCATGCTCGCCGTTTGACGCGACGACGTATTGCACACCAGCGGCGTCGAGCGCGTCGAGCAGTGCAATGACGCCGGGAACTGCAACAAGATTTCGTTCGAGTTCAAGCGTCGTGGTGGCGTGAAAGCGATCGAGCAGGTCGTCCGGAAGCGCAGACCCAAGCATCTCGGTCGCTATCGCGACGCACTTTGACATTGAATTGCCGAGGAAGATGCCGAGCGATTGCTCGGTGGTCATCGGCAAGCCCGCTTCGGTGAGCAGTCGCGCCCAGACGCCGTTCGATATCCGTTCGCTGTCTACGAGCACGCCATCGCAATCGAAAATGACGCCATCGTACACCGGGAGCAGCGGCGTGTTTCGCCCTGTCATCGTGTCGCCCGAGCTCAGGGTGCGCTCGGGACGAGATGCGTCGGGGCGATATGCATCACGGCGAGCGCAGCGTGCGCCTGCGTCACCTGCTCGCGCACTGCGTCAGGGCCTGTGCCGCCGGCAATGTTGCGCGCGTTGAGCGATGCGTCTGCGCCGAGTGCCC
>JBKJTE010000184.1:0-9530 GCA_046590495.1 Gemmatimonas sp.
ACCTCGTTGAGAGCGAGCTGCTCGAAACGCAGGCGTTATGCAACGCCGCGGGCGGTGCCTGCAGCTTTGTCGCGTACGTCCACGTTGTGAATGCTGCAGGCACCGCCCGCGGCGTTGCATAACGCCTGCGTTTCGAGCAGCTCGCTCTCAACGAGGTCGCAGGCCCACACATGTGCACCGCGCGAGGCAAACGCGACGCTGATGGCGCGACCGAATCCGTGCGCTGCGCCAGTGACGATCGCGGTCGTGCCGCCAAACTCAATGTTCATGGTGCACTTTCGTTGCAGGGCTGTGAGCGACGAGTGACGCGAGTTCATCGAGCGCATCGAGCGACTGCGCCCGTGCGCCGAGTTCGATCTCGTGGATGAGTGCGACGAGTCGAGCCGTGATCGGTGTTGCAATGCCTGCGGCGGCACCAAGTTCGACGACGATGCCGAGTTGTGCATCGACTTCCGTGGCGCGTTTGCGCACCGCGAGGTCGCGCCAGATGCCGCTATGCGTCTTGGCCGATTTGCGATTGTGCGCGACGAGATGCTCGAGCGACCGTACCGCAGCGTCGACGGGTGCCGTAGCAAGGTACGCTGACGGATCGAAGCCATCGAACGGTTCCGGCGTGACGCCCCGCGCTTGCGCGACCGCCAGAATTTCCTGCGACAGAGCAACGTAGAGAGCCCGATACTGGGGCATCGCCAGCGCATCGGCGATGGATTCGTTGGTCAGTGCCGTTGCAAACAGCATCGCACCGTACGCTTCCTTACCCCAGAGAAAGCCCCAGATGTTGCCGGTGACGATCGCGCGGGCATCCAAGGTGGCCCACGCGTCGCGGATGGCCTGCGTACGCGGCGTGAGCTGGCCGTCGATTTCGCCAACGACCACGGCGCCGCGTCCACCGAAATGAATGACCCCCGGCTCGATGTAGTCGGCGCCGAAGTTCACGAAGGCTCCGACCGTGCGCTCGGCGCCAGCGATTTCGGCGATGGCGAGTTCGTTGAGTCCATTCTGCGCGCTGATGACACAACCATGTGCTGCAAGGTGCGGCAGTAGCGCTCGCACCGCACCCGGCGTGTGATGCGCCTTGGTCGCCAGCACAACGGCGTCCCATTCGCCACGGATTTCGTCGGGCATGAACGCTGGCATACGCGCAACGAACTCGTCGATCGGGCCGGTGATGCGAAGGCCGTCACGATTGATCGCATCGACGTGATCGCGCACGTTGTCCACGACAGTGACGTCATGCCCTGCGCGTGCCAGATACGCGGCGAGCGTGCCGCCGATCGCGCCCGCGCCCCACACGAGCCACCGTGTTGACGGTGCCGCGGTCGGCAAAACGTGCGCGTTCAGGACGCGTTGCCCCAGCCGCCGGTGAGCAGTGCACGTGTCTCGTCTACCGCCACCTGCCAGAGTGCGAGCATGTCTTCGTCGGAGCGCTGATACAGGCCACCGTAGTTGCCGTCGCCGATGTATGCGCGCATCGACACAGGATCGAGCGTCCGCACGCGCGCGAGATCCACCATCGGGCGCTGTGCAGTCGGCAACTCAATACCGGGCAGTCGCGTCCACGGAAAGTTTTCCATCCACGAACCATGCGACGCGACCGGATCGATCGCTTGCACCTTGGCCCACGTATTCGGTGCGTTCCACCAGTTGTGAAAAATCACCCGACACTCGGGATGTCCCGCCGTCCACTCGGGCACGTACTGCTGCACCGCACTGTTGCCGCCATGTCCGTTCACAATCAGGATGCGACGAAAGCCACTGTGCGCCAGACCGTCGAGGATGTCTCGCACTACGCGAAGGTGCGTCTCGACACGCAACGAGATCGAACCCGGAAACTCCCTGAAGTATGGCGTCACACCGTATGGCAACACGGGGAACACCGGAACGCCGAGTGGTTCGGCGGCTTCGACGGCGACACGCTCGGGGAGAATGCAGTCGACGGTGAGCCGGAGATAGCTGTGCTGCTCGGTGCTGCCAAGTGCCAGGATCGCGCGGTCGTCGTGTTGCAGATATTGCTCAACCTGCATCCAGTTCATGTCGCTGATACGCACGTGCGTTGATGATTGAAGATGAAAGGTGTGAAACGCGGGCGTTATACTGCACCAAGTCTTTCAGAATTGCATCAGAAGCCGGTCGGTCGTTCTTTGGCCACATCCGCCGCGCGCTCGAGTGCAACGCCCACGCGCACGATCGTCCCTTCATCAAACAGCCGGCCGATCAACGTGACACCGTGCGGCACTCGGCGCGGCGGATTGAACTTCGGGAGCGGATTTTTCGGGTCGGGCGCCCAGTCACTGCGCGCTTCCGATACGTTCACAAAGCCGGTGCGCAACGTGAGCGACGGATGGCCCGTGAAGTTGGTCGTGGTCAGCGTCTCGTCGCGCAACGACGGCACGAGCAACACGTCCACTTGCTTGAACAGCGCGGCCAACTCCTGCGCAAAGCGACGACGCACGCGATCGGCCTGCACGAAGTCGACCGCGGACAGAAAGCGCGACATGCGGAAGAGGTTGGGCCACGCATCGGGTACCTGGACCTTGAGCGTGCGCGATTTGCCGGACAGTGTGAGCTCTTCGAATGCAGCGGCGGCTTCGCTGAAAAGAATCAGCATCAGCGCGCTATGCGGAATGTCGGGCCACGTCAGGTCGACTGTCGTCATCCCCAGTTTGCGGACCGACTCAACCGCCGCGCGATCGACGTCGGTAGCCGGCGCTTCCGTCATCCACTGGGGGAACACGCCGACACGCAACCCGCTCACACTCTCGCCGGCATCGTAGTCGAGATGACTTGGCACGCTCGACACATCGCCATGATCGGGGCCGCTGATGGCGTTGAGCACCAGCATCGCGTCTTCAACGCCACGGGTCATCGGCCCCAACTTATCGAGTGACCAGCAGAGCGTCATCGCGCCGGTCCGTGGCACGCGGCCGAATGTCGGACGCAGGCCAGTCACGCCGCACCGCATGCTCGGGCTCACGATGCTTCCACCCGTCTCGCTGCCGATTGAAAAGCCCACCAACGCCGCAGCGGTCGCGGCACCCGGACCAGCGCTCGAACCCGACGCACCTTCTTCCACCAGCCACGGGTTCATCGTCTGTCCGCCAAACCAGATGTCGTTGAGCGCGAGTGCGCCAAGGCTCAACTTCGCGATCAGAATCGCACCAGCATCTTCAAGACGTTTGACGACGGCGGAATCGTTCGCAGGCACGCGATCACGAAATGGATCAGCACCGTACGTCGTCGCGATGCCCGCGGTATCGAGCAGATCCTTCACGCCAAACGGAATTCCGTGCAATGCGCCGCGATACTTCCCCGCCGCAATTTCGGCGTCGGCGAGTTTCGCACGGGCGAGCGCACGATCTTTTGTGAGCGTGATAATGCAGCGCAGCTGGCCATCGTACTTCGCGATGCGATCGAGGTAGATCTGCGTCAGACGCGTGGACGTCAGCTGTTTGCGCTCGATCCAGCGCGAGAGCGACGTCACGGGTGCGAACGCAATCTGAGCGTCGTCAACAGGCAGCGGACCGGGCTCCGATGCCGACCGCACGAAGCGGTCACGCGTTACCGCAACGAAATCCACCGCCTGCGACGGATTCCACACCGTTGCGGGTGACAGTTCTGCAGGAAGGGGAATCGTGCGTGGTCCGACCCGACGTTCGAGCGTCGACGACAACGTGCGACGCCAACTTTCGGCCATCATCGCGCGCTCGTCGGCACTGCTCGAGATTTGCATCAGCTTTTCCACTGCGGCAAAATCATCGGCCGTGACCGTCGGCCCCGAACCCGCCGCCGTACCGAATGCGACGGGCGCGCCTGGCGTGTTGGGGGTTGTTGTGCTGCTCGCGACCGGCACTTGCTCGGCGCCTTTGCACGCCGAGGCGACACCAACGAGCGCAATCGGCGCGCGAATGAGAAACTCCCGTCGTGTGTTCATGTCGTCTGCGTTATATCGTGCCCTGTTAATGATTACGCGCGCTGCGCCTGCGCGGCGTCCGATCGTTGCAGCATCCAACGGTAGAGCGCAAACACCAGTCCGATGAATCCGACGAGTCCGAGAATCTTGGCCGGAGCGAAGTCTTCGGGTACGACGGCCAGTGGCGCATCGCTCGCAAACGCGACGATCAGACCGGCGTTGAGCACACCGAACAGACTCTCGCCAACGATGAGACCCGACGCCACGAGCGTGCCCAATCGCTCGGCACGATCGGGGTTTTTGGCGAGAGCGGCGCGTTTGTTGTACCAATTGCCGACCAGTGCACCGACAACGACAGCGAATGTCGCGGACATTGGCAGATAGATGCCGATGCCCACCGCGAGTGGCGGCAGACTGCCGCGCTTTGTCGCCTTGAGCACAGCGTTGGTGAGAATGAGCAACACGCCCACGATGCCGCCGATGCCGATCATCTTCCAATCGAGATTGCCGCCGATCACACCCTGCGCAAGCGCGGAGATGAGTGTGGCCTGCGGCGCGGGCAGCGGATTCTGCGACACCACGCCGATGTTCGGTGCGCCGGCAAAGCCGTACGCCTTGGCAAGCAGATTGAGCACCGACGGAATTACCGCTGCGCCGGCCGCGACACCGACAATGAGTGCGATCTGCTGCTTCATGGGCGATGCGCCGACCAGCTGACCGGTTTTCAGGTCTTGCAGGTTGTCATTCGAAATCGTAGCGCAGGCAAACACGATCGCGGTGATGAACAGTGCAAACGCCACCAGCACGGGTCTGTTCTCGGGGGTTGGCGCAACTACAGCGGCCACAATCGTTGCGCACGTCACGATACCCAGAATGCCGATGCCCGAGATCGGGCTGTTGGACGCACCGATCAACCCCGCCATGTAGCCGGCCACGCCGGCAATCATGAAGCCGACGAAGAAAACGAACGGCACGGCAACAAGGGTCAGCACCAAGGCGTGCTCAGCGAGCGTCGAGTTGATCGCAAAGGTCCACGCCAGCCATGCCACAACAGCCATGCACGCGATGGCGATGCCGACAATCCACTTCGAACCGATGTCGCGATCGAGTTCATCCCCGGTCGCCACTGCCTGCGATGACCGCAGCGTGCTCACGAGCCCGGCGACAACCGGTTTCGCGAGTGTCGCCAGAGTGAAGATCGCCGACACTCCGATCGCACCGGCACCAATGAAGCGCACCTGTGTGCGCCAGATGGTCATCGTATTGGACGTCAACGTTGCGGCATCTACCGCGGGATGCATCGACGTGAGAATCGGCACCGCCACCACCCACGCGATCAACAGCCCCACCAACATCGCCATGCCAACCGCGATGCCGACCAGATGTCCGGCACCAAAAAGAGCGAGCGACCACGCGATGCTGTAACCGCTTGCGGCGGTCGCACCGAGTCGAAAGACACCGCTGATCTCGGCCGCGATGATGCGCGTCGCGCCGAGAATCGCGAGTCCGGCAGATGCCACGGTCCCGAGAACGACAGCGGTCAGTCCTTCGCGCGCTTCCGTTGCGTCAGCGGCGCCTTCGCCGCGCGCGCTCGAGCCCACCTTCAGCACTGCGGCCGCAGCAACACCCTCCGGATATGGCAAGTCGGAGTTCGTCACCAGCGCGCGGCGCAGCGGAATCGTGAACAGTACGCCCAGCACGCCGCCACTCACGCAGATCAGAAACGATTGCCAGAACGGAAAGCCGGTCCACCACCCGACGATCACAAGCCCCGGCAACACGAAGATGATTGCTGACAACGTACCGGCCGCCGATGCGACGGTTTGCACGATGTTGTTCTCGAGAATCGACGAATCGCGCACGACGCTCAGAATCGCCATCGAGATTACGGCGGCCGGGATCGACGACGCGAACGTCAGCCCGACTTTGAGGCCGAGGTAGACGTTGGCAGCCGTGAACACGGTGGTAATGAGCGCACCGAGGATGAGGCCGCGAAGGGTGAGTTCTTTGGGTTTGGTGGAAGTGGGCATGGCGGACACGGTAACGTCCGGCGACGATTTCCGGAGGAAGGTGCGCGCTATTCCTCGTGCACCGCTCGGAAGTACGCCGCAACATCGAGCGAGAACGGCGCCTCGCACCCCTTCGGCGCCCAGACGAGCGTTTCGCTCGCAATCTCCGGCCGAGTGTCGTCCGGCATCCACCGCTCAATTACGCGGGCATCGATGTCGACGATCCAGTACTCGACCCCCTGTCGTTGGTAGACGGGGCGCTTTTTCACGCGGTCGTAGCGCGCCGTGGATGGAGAGAGGATTTCAATCACCAAGAGGGGCCCTCCGGCAGCTTCCACGGTTTCGGGGAGCTTGCCCAAGACGGCCGGAACCACGCTCATGTCCGGCTCGAGATGCGTGCGCGGGCCGTACTCGACGTTCACCGGTGACGAAAACAGGTAGCCGATGCGAGCTGGCTCCACAAACGACCGCAGCTGGTCGTACAGCTTCGCTGCTGCCCACTGATGACGAACCCTCGGCGATGGGCTCACCAGAAGCTCCCCGTCGATGATCTCGTAACGCGAGCCATCCTGCGGCAGCGACTCGAGGTCGTCCACAGTCCAATCAGTTCGCAAAACGATCGCGGGCATGGCCATACAGTACTCCCCCTCGGCGGCGTGAAGCAACTCGGCATGGGATACAATCGGGCACCGGGCCAAGAGTGCTTCACCGAAAAGGCGCGCGACCGCTCGAAACGCCGCGGTTGGAACTACGCAGTGTCGAGTGGTGAGTTCGAGCTTCGGGTTCCCAGTCCGTAGGTCACTGGCAACTGGTGACTCGAACTCACCACTTCGAACTGTGGCGTTCTGTCCGGCAACGCCACGCATCACTCTCGCGTTGTTCCCTTGAACGTCCCTGATGCCCCCCGCCTCGGGCCGCCCTTCCCTACCTCAGCTGCACCCCCGACATATGCGTGTTCTTCCATTGGCCCTGGGCATCGCCGGGCTCGCGCTCAGCGCGTGCGCCAAGCCGACCCCTCCTGCACCGGCACCCTCGCCGAGTCCTGCACCTGCAAACGCCTCAGGCCGAGGTGGCGGCGGGGGCGCTCCGACGAATCCCGGTGGCGGCGGTTTTGGCGCTGGTGGCGCGCAGGGTGGAGCGGCCCAGGGCGGTGCCGCGCAGGACCCGACGCCGCGTCCGTACGCGACAGTCATCACGTCGCGCGCCATGTCAAAGAAGGGCGTCTTTCAGGTGCACCAGGTTGGGAGCCGGCTGTACTTCGAGATCCCACGCGCTGAATTGGGCCGTGATTTCGTCATCGTCACCACCCTCAACAGCACGGGCGAAGACATTGGTATTCGTGGCACGCAGGGCGGGAACAACCTCGTGCGCTTTGAACGCCGCGACAATCGTATCCTGCTTCGTGAGGCGAGCTACGGTGAGTTCAACTCCGACACGTCTACCGCAGGCAAGCGCGCCTTCGAACTGATTTCGCTGACGAAGATTCTCGCTGCGTTCAACGTCGAAGCGTTTGGCGCGGACAGTGCTGCCGTGATCGAAGTAACGCGCATGTTCACCGGTGGCATCCCCGAATACACTGCACTCGGCGCGCGTGTCCAGATCGATGCGACGCGTTCGTATGTCGATCACTTCGCCGCGTTCTCGCGCAACGTGAATGTCACGGCCGTGCAGACGTTCACGGCGCAGGCTGGTGCACCAGCGGCACCGGCGGGTGGGCGTGGTGCTGGTGGTGGCGCGCCCGGCGCGACGACGGAGCGTTATACGTTCTCGATCGCGAAGCTGCCCGACGTGCCGATGCGTCCGCGCCTCGCCGACGATCGCGTTGGATACTTCGGTGTCTCGCAGCGCGATTTTTCGGGGACCACGCAGCGTGTGGAACCCCGTCGCATGATTTCACGCTGGCGTCTGGAGTGTTCGGAGGCCAAGGTCGGCAATCTGTGCGTGCCGAAGAAACCGATCACGTATTACCTCGATCCGGCGACACCGGCGTGGATCAAGCCGTGGATCAAGCGCGGTATCGAAGACTGGCAAGTGGCGTTCGAAGCAGCCGGTTTCAGCAAGGGAATTGTCGCGGCTGAAGCGCCGAGCGATCCCGATTTCTCAGGGGAAGACGCGACCGTGAGCATGGTGCGCTGGTTGCCGTCGCCGACCGAAAATGCTGTCGGTCCGAGTCTGAAAGATCCGCGCACCGGCGAAATTCTGGACGCGGACGTTCAGACCTATCTCAACGTCATGAATCTGGCGCGCTCGTGGTACTTCACGCAGGCCGGACATCTCGACGCGCGCACGCACAAGTTCCCGTTTCCTGATTCACTGATGGGACGTCTTGTCGAATACGTGACGGCACACGAAGTCGGACACACACTCGGCTTCCCGCACAACTTCAAGGCCAGCTCGATGTACCCGACGGATTCGGTGCGCTCCAAGACGTGGGTGAAAAAGATGGGGCACACCCCGACGTTGATGGACTACTCGCGTTTCAACTATGTCGCGCAGCCCGAAGACAACATCGCGCTCGACGATCTCATTCCGAAAGTCGGTCCGTACGACAAGTACGCGGTGATGTGGGGCTATTCACCGATCGCCAACACCAAGTCGCCTGAAGACGAGAAGTCGACGCTCGACAAATGGGCGAAGATGCAGGACACGATTCCGTGGTATCGCTTTGCAAGTGACGCCGGCGCAGGTGGCGCGGATCCGGGCGAGCAGTCGGAAGCGGTGGGCGACGCGGACGCAGTGAAGGCGACGACGCTTGGCGTGAAGAATCTCAAGCGCACGATGAAGTTGATCGAGCCGGCAACGGCGTGGAAAGACGGCACGACGTACGACGATCTCGAAGAGATTTATGGTCGTACTGTTGGTCAGTGGGCGCAGGAGATGGGGCATGTCGCGCGTATCATCGGCGGCGAGTACAAGCAGGAGAAGTTGGTTGGACAGAAGGGGCTGGTGTTCCGCAACGTCGAACCCGCGCGTCAGCGTGAAGCGTTGAAGTTTCTGCTCGACAACGCGTTCACCACGCCGACGTGGCTGCTCGACGAAAACATCCTGCGCAAAATCGAGCCGAGCGGTTCACTCAGTCGTGTGGGCAATGCTCAGGCGCGCGCACTCTCAAGCATCGTCGCTAACGACCGTCTCGAGCGCATGATCGAGATGGAGGCGATGGCCAAGTCCAGGAGCGATGTGTACGCCGTATCCGACATGCTTGCCGATCTGCGGAAGGGGCTCTGGAGTGAGATCGCGACGGGTAGCGACATCGATGCATTCCGTCGCCGTCTGCAGCGTGTGTATCTCGAAGCGATGGCGAGCAAGATCAATCCACCGCCGGCGCCAGCGGCTGCGGCGTTCCCGGGTGCCGGTGGTGGACGTGGCGCGGGTGCGCCGGCCGGTTCGGCGGACTTCCGTCCGATTCTCAAGGCTGAGATGCGTTCGCTCGATGCGGACTTGGCGACGGCAGTGGCCAAGACATCGGATCGCATGACCAAGGCGCATCTCGAAGACGCGCGCGATCAGATCAGAAAGATGCTGGATCCGAAGGACTGATCTCATCTGCTGCGGCGCCCGCTGCATCTGGTGGCGGGCGCCTGCACGGCGAGAGCTATGATTGTCCGAGG
>JBKJTE010000215.1:0-8576 GCA_046590495.1 Gemmatimonas sp.
CTCCCTGCGGTCGCTGGCCGCAACCTATTGCAAGCCGTAGCAACAGAACGCGATTGTTAGGCAGCGCGTCGGGGCGGCCGTGGCCGAGTTCACGCGCCAGCGCTTATGCTTTGACTACCTCGCTGTCGGCGCGAATCCCATTCCCGGAGCAACCCCATGGCACTATTCCAAGCTGATCCGTCCGCCGCGTCACAATCGATCGCAGGGACTAATCGACCGAGTGCAACGCTCGCTGAACGCCAAGCGCAGCGTATGCAGATCGATGCGCTCAAAAGCGAACAGCTTCGATACCGCACGGAGTCTGCAACCCTCTCGCCCAACAGTCCACAGCAAGCCGCGATCGCGCAGCAGTTGAGTCTCGCCGATGAGCGGATCCGCCTGGTTGAATATCGGCTACAGAATGGGATCCCCGGCACACTCGATCTTCGCACGACCTCGACGGGTGTACTTGGCGTGCCAATGGCGTTGCCGCCGTTACCCCAAGGGTACGTGGTCCTCGGCAGTGTCTTGCTGCTCGTCACGTTGCTGCCTTTATCCGTGGCACTTGCGCGGCGCATCTGGCGGCACGGCCGGCAGCCAGGCTCGATTGGGGGACCGGAAATAGATGCGCGCATCCGGGACGTGCAAATGGCCGTGGATTCGATCGCCCTCGAGGTGGAGCGGCTCGGTGAAAGCCAGCGGTTTGTGGCAGAGCGGTTGCATGCGCAGCGGACGGAGGACGTGCCCGAGGGGCGTTCGCGTATGCCCGGGGCGGTGACGCCGCGCGATCTTCGCCGCGCCGTGACCCCACACTAGGCGGAATCGCGTAGTCAAACGGCCTGCGCGGGAACGCCGACGCCGTTTGCGCTGCCGAACTGTGCGTTGCTGTTGACAACGGCTTCAAGGATTGCGGCCTTGCTCCCTGCGGTCGCTGGCCGCAACCTATTGAAGGCCGTTGCAACAGAACGCGATTGTTAGCCAGCGTTTGGGCAGCAGCGCTCCGTGTCACCTCAAATGTCGTTCGTGCTGGAGCCGTGCGTGTGTCGGTCGCACTCGGTGCGCGACGGCGTGGGCGAGCGGACGGTGCTGGCGCGCGGAATCCAAGGTGTATACATTGTAGGCACACTTGGCGGAGCGTCGATGAAAGCACGGTTAGTCCGGATCGGTAATTCTCGCGGCGTCCGCCTCGCGAAGCCGCTCCTCGAAGAAGCCGGTCTCACCGATGAGGTCGAGATTCGCGTCCAGGCGGGGGCTGTGGTGATCACGGCCGTGATCGCCCCGCGCGCCGGCTGGGCGGACGCGGCGGCAAAGGGTGGGCCTGCGCCGCTCCTTGATGCTCCGACCATGACGCGCTTTGATGAGGATGAATGGGAGTGGTGACGCCCGCCGTGGTCCGCCGGGGGGAGGTCTATCTCGTGTCACTCAATCCCACCCGCGGTCGCGAAATTCGGAAAACCCGGCCGTGCGTGGTGGTGTCCCCGGATGACTTGAATGCCCATCTCGGGACCTTTATCGTCGCGCCGCTGACGACGGGCAGTCATGCGTATCCGTTTCGGGTCGCGTGTCGGTTCGCCGGGAAAGACGGCCATGTGGTGCTGGATCAGTTACGTACGGTCGATCTCGAACGCTTGGCGAAGCGGCTGGGCGCGCTGACGGCCGCTACCCAATCGAAGATCCTTGGCGTGCTCCAGGCCATGTTCGCGGCGTGAACGCTGGCTAACCTTACGCTGCTGCAGACAGCGGCTCATCGGTGCGCCGTGTAACGCATTCGCCGCCGCTCACTCATTCACGGCTTCCTATTGGAGCCGCTGCTACAGAGCTCAGTGTTAGGCCGCACTCGTCCAAGGGAGAGTGACCATGCAAAAACTACTCGCTATAGCCACGTTGATCGTCGGTATACCCTTTGCGGTCGCTGCCCAGAGCAGCAGAGCGGAACAAGAGGTGCGCGCCTTCCTGGCCGAATACGACAAAGCAGTTGCTGGCCGCGACATCGCTTTCCTCGAGCGCGTCATGCCGAACGATTATGTGTTCACGGGCGAAAGCGGCCGTAAGTCGGACCGCGCGCAGGTATTGATGTTTTTCACGCAACAGAGAGACAAGCCCTCGAACAGGATGATCTCGCTCAAGCACGAGAATGTGAGTGTGCGTGCTGTCGGAAATATGGCGGTGGTGACCAACGACTATACGTCGCAGACCACGCCCATCGATGCGCCGAACGCTGAACCGGCCACATACAAAGGGCGGCACACCGGGGTCTTCGAAAAGCGTAAGGGGCGCTGGATGGTTATCGCCGAACAAGATACCGAACAGATGCATGACGACAAACTGATGGAGCGGCAGGTTGCGAAGGCCGGACACGACTACAACGAATTGATAAAACGCTTGAGAAGCGGGCGCAGCTACGCAGAGCTCGAAAAGGGAGGCGACATCGCCGCGCTCACACGTTTGCTGGCCGACGAATACACCTGCACGTGCGGGAACGGTGAAATCACGCGCAAGGCCCAAGAGCTTGAGAGCTATAGACGGAGTCAGATCAATCTCGAATCAGCCGAGCTCTTGGAACAGTCCGTGCTTGCGATCGACAACAACGCTGCAGTCGAAACCGGAAAGGTGCGATATGTTGGCACCGATGCAGGTAAGCACATCGACATCACCGAGCGTTACACTACGACTTGGGTTTTCTGGAGCCGCGGCTGGCAAATCGTTGCCCGCCATTCTTTATTGGTCAAGGATTGAGTGCGCGGCCTACAACATCCGCGCGCGTTGGGCCTGTCGATCACGCCT
Source organism: Gemmatimonas sp. (assembly GCA_046590495.1). Lineage (GTDB taxonomy): Bacteria > Gemmatimonadota > Gemmatimonadetes > Gemmatimonadales > Gemmatimonadaceae > Gemmatimonas. The sequence continues at coordinate 2,764 of JBKJTE010000215.1, forward strand.
CGAGCTGCGCAGCAGTTCGCACCGTGCGGCTTAACGAACGCTGAAGCTGTCAAAGGGTCTATTGAAAAGTGCTCACTTCGTGAGCACTTTTATATGGCCCCTTTTCAGCTCAGCTGGGGCGTTGGATGGCTCGTGGGCCCGCTTGCGAGGGGCGCTGTTCGCGCTGCTCGGGCTCTTGGCCGGCGGCGCGTTCGAGATCAGTGTGTCGGTCCCGCGGGTCGGCCTGAAGAATGCCCAGCGCGCGCGGGCCCGCACGCCGCCCCCGTCGGGAGGGTTTGGCGGTACGGGGACCGGGTCCCGCGTCGTCCCCGCTGCCACCTAACCTTGCGTCACTGCTGACGGCGGCTTCAAGGATTGCCCGCTTGCTCCCGGCGGTCGCTGCGTGCTGCCCATTGAAGGCCGTTGCAACAGAACGCGATTGCTAGCGAGCCTCCGGCGCTGGCTCCGTGTCGGACTCGACGCGCGGTGCCGTCCACTGTGATGGGCGGGGTGACGGGAGCGACGACACGTCGGACCCGGGTCGCGCTGGGCGCGTTGGCGGGCTATCACGGACCGCGTTATAATACACCATGTGATACGTTCCTTTGCCGACGCGGCCAGCGACGATTTGTTCAATGGTATCGACAGCCGGCGGGCGCGGCAGCGTTGTCCGCATACGCTCTGGGCGGTGTTGGCGCGCAAACTGACGCAGCTCAATCGTGTGCGGGACCTCCACGAATTGGCAGTCCCGCCGGGCAATCGGTTGGAAGCGCTCAAGGGCACGCAGCGCGGGCAGCACAGCATCCGCATCAACGATCAATTCCGGATCTGCTTCCGGTGGGAGGACGGTTATGCCGACGACGTCGAAGTCACGGACTACCACTAAGGCGGGTGGTGTGACGCTGTTGGTGCAGCGTCGCTTGCCGACGCATCGCCCGCCCACGCATCCCGGTGAGATGTTGCGGGAGGAATTCCTCACGCCGCTCGGGATCTCGCAGTCTGCCTTTGCGATTCAGCTGGGCGTGTCCTTCCCGCGGCTGAACGAAGTGATCAACGCCAAGCGGAGCGTGACCCCCGACACGGCGCTGCGACTCGCACAGGTCACGGGCATGAGTGCGGACTTCTGGCTGGGGCTCCAGCAGGATTGGGATTTGTGGCACGCACTACGGTCGAAAGAGGCCACGCAGATTGCGCGCTTGAAACCACTGCCCCGTGCCGGCTGACGGCCCGCTAACAGGCGTTGCTGCAGACGGCGGCTTCAAAGAATCCAGGCTTGCTCCCTCCGGTCAGTGGCCGCAACCTATTGAACGCCGTTGCAACAGAACGCGATTGTGAGGCGGCATCGTCCGCGCAGGCTGCTGCGCGCCTAACGCCGACGCACACTGTGTCCGCCCCCAACTCCGTTACCGATGCTCCGTCCCGCGTTGCCCTCAGATTCCGAAGTCCTGCTTGGCGTCGCCGTCGCAACGGGGCTCTTCACGCCGGATGATGCGGCGGCCCTTCTTGGTGGCGTTCTCGACGATCTGCACGCCGGGCGTCTCCCAAAGGGCCATCTGGTGTCCGTATGGATCGATCCGGGCGGGATCCCGCGCGGTTGGATGTATGCTGCCCCCGATGTCTACACGGACGGTGTCTGGAATCTGTGGTGGATTGGCGTGGCCCCCTCGCATTACGGACAGGGGATCGGGACGACGCTCCTGAGCGCCGCCGAGAGCGCAGCGACGGAGGCTCAGGCGCGGCTCCTGGTGATCGAGACCAGCGCGTTAGAGCCGCTGGCGCAGACCCGCCACTTCTACGAGCATCGTGGCTACACGGCGTGCGGTCTGCTGCCGGACTTCTACGGAGTCGGCGACGGTAAGGTGATCTTTGCGAAGCAGATGAGGGGCGCCTCCGCATGACTGCCTTCCAACCGACTTGCGGAGCGACTGCACTTGTCAATCAAGCCGAGACCTGCTGTCGGCCCGCTGCTGCTGTCTGCTCTGTTCGTGGCTGCGGCGTTCTCGCCATCGCCAGCCGGTGACGGCGCACGCGCGCCCCCTAGGTGCCGCCACCGGTCGTCGCCGCGGCAGGTGTTGCACCGCCAGCGCGGGCCGAATTCGTAGTATTCGTTGATACGATGCACGGCGTAGTGCTGCCCGAGCCGTTGCGATGGCTCGAGGATACACACGCCGCGAACACGCGCGACTGGAAGAAAAGCCCGTCCACTTACACCGACGCTGTGCTGACGCGGCTGGGTGGCCGGGATTCCATTGCCGCCGGGCTCGAACGCGCGTACGCCGCATCGCGTCTCAGCGCGGCGTGCCCGGCATCGGCGCGAACGGAACGCCTTCTTTCGCCACCGGGCGAATCTGCTGCACCAACATCAGCAGGAAACGACCGGGCTCGTCGAAGAACGGAAAGTGTGCGCTACGTTCAAACGTGATGAACGTCTTGCGCGGTGCTTTCACGGAATCGAACCACGACTTGGCCGTGATCCACGACGTGTAGAGATCGACACGTCCTTGCACCACCCAAATCGGCACGGCGAAGCGCGTTGGCGTGTGGTGCGCCATTGGGCCCTTCGATGGATCGGGACCGATCACGTGTCCGCCCGCATACCTCGAGGCGCCGACGCGCGACGCGTGGTCCTCGGTGCGATAGTCGGGACTCAGGTCCCAACTGCGGTAGAGCATGCCGATGTCGGTGTGTCCGAAGAAGCTTCCGCCGAGTCGTGCGCTCCACTTTCGCACGAGGAAGATCTTGTCCGTCGGCGTGTTGCCGTCGGGTGCAGGATACGGCGCGATCGCTTCGAGCTCCCGCACCGCAGTGTCGTTCCGTCGCGCCCGCGCGATCTCCAGAATCTGCGTATACAGATCGCTTTCTGCGCTCGTTCCCCCCACCTGACCCACGCCCACATACGCGTGCACGCGTTCCGGATGCGCGGCGGCGAACGCCGTACCGAGAGACGTGCCCCAACTGTTGCCGAGCACGAAGATTTTTTTCTTGTGCAGGATCGCACGTAGCGTGTCGACAACGGCGCGCATGTCTCCGACGAGTTCGTCCATTTGCCACGTCGGTGGCGTTCCAGTGGTGTCGAGCCCGACAAAGTTGCGACCCGCGCCACGCTGGTCCCACTGCACGACCGTAAAGTAGTCTTCCCACGGTTTCTGGAACCACCACGCGCTTGGCATCAGCGGTGTGCCCGGGCCACCGTGCAGCATGAGCAGGACGGGATTGGTTCGATTGAGCCCGCGGACCGAGATCCACTGCTTGCCACCGGGACCGGTATTCACCGCGAAGAGCGAGTCGATGCCCTCCGGCGTCCCGATGGCGCGCAGCTCGCGGATTCGGCCGAGCACGGAGTCACGCGACCAGGGGTCGACAGGGGTCGTTCGCGCCTGCGCCTGGACGCGCAGTGGCAGCGGTAGCGTGCAGGCGAGCGCGACGATCGCGGTGACGCTCGCCCGGGCGAGTGGACTGGTGAACATGGGTTACCTCGGTGAGCCGCTGTTTAACCTTTCGTTGCTGCTGTAGGGGTCTTCATGCAATGCGATCATGCGCGATCACTCCCGGCCCACCCTTTGCCGCTGCAACGCCACCGGGTTTCCCACTATCGTTTCTCCGCATGAAGATTGCACGCACGCTGTATTTTGCCTCGATCGCCGCCGGGATGCTCCTGGCGCGCCCCGCGAACGCACAAGACTCGCGCACCGTGACCCTCCGTTTCCGCAAAGCCGGAGACACGGTCGCCATTCGCAACGCGCAGATCACCATCGATCACACGATCGACGCCGGGGTGACCGATTCGGCTGGCATCGTGCGCGTCCCCGACCTCGAGGACGGCGGACACATCGTCGAGGCGGTCGCCCGCGGTTACCAGGCTTTCTTCGACAAGTTCAACAGCGGCCCGAACATCGGGATGCCGATCGATCTCGAAATACTGGCCGTGACGGTGACCGCAAAGCCGAAGGGCACCTTGACGGAGCTCAAGCTGGCGGCCTTCGCTCAGCGACGTGCCCTCGGCAAAGGTAAATTCTTCACGGTCGCGCAGCTCAAGGCCGCCAACGGTCGGCCGCTCGCCAATCTGCTCAAGGTCGATGCGGGTGCGAGCATCGCGACTGGACCGAACGGCGAATCGTTGCTCGCGTCGCGGGCCCAGTCCCGTCCGGGCGCGCCCTGCTACGCCGCCGTCGTCCGCGACGGACTTCGGGTCTACCCGTTCGAGGGTGCCACGCCGCCGGATCTGGACAAGATCTTCACCGATGATCTCACGGCGATAGAGCTCTACGCGGCGGCCTCGCCCGCCCAGCTGCGCGACGTGGGGAGCTGCGGCGTTCTCGTGCTCTGGAGCCGCTGACGTATCACTGATGCAATGACCGTTGCAATGACAAATGGAACAACAAAGGGCGCCCCGAATGAGGGCGCCCTTTCTATTTCCCGCTCGGAGTGGCGGCTTACTTCACGGCCGCCAAGCGCCGAATTTCGCTCGCCATTTTGCTCACGCGCGCGCCATCCTTGGCGCCTTTTGCGTCGCCGTCGACCTGCGACGCGAGCGCGTTCAGCGCGGCCGCTCGTGCCGAGCCGGACTTCATCTCCGCCGCATCGAGCGCCCCGGCAATCGCCGAAGTGCGATCGGAAGCGAGGCCAGTGCCACGCACCAACTGATCGAGGTACGACCGCACGACCACAAAAGCCGGAGGCCAGGTCATCTTGGGCTGGCTCTGGGGATTGTACTCCGAGTAGGTGACCAGCTTCGCAGCCGCGATCTCGTTCGCCGAAAGCTGATCGCTTGGCGTCAGCTCATAGATGTCCATGCCGCGGTCGAGTTCGGACGAGAAGATCAGGCCGTTCCAGTAGTAGGCGCCCCACGAACCGCCAATCGTATTACCGCCACCGCGCACGCCGCTCGCTGCCGCAGCGGCGGCCGCGGGCACGTCCACCGGCTTCGGCGGATCGATGGCACCGCGGTCGAAGTAGGCGATCTCGAACGCGTTGTCCTGGTCGGTGAAGTCCATGATGTCGACGCCGCCCTGGTACCAGCCCTGCACGTAGAGGTCGCGTCCCGGAACCGGGATAATGCCCCCGTTATGCGACACGCAGTTCTCTTCGGCCGATTGCGCCGAGGGCAACTTGAAGTACGCTTTCTGCGACTGCTTCTTGTTTGCATCGAGGGCGATGATGGTGTTGCCACCCAGCTCATTCATGCTGGAGGCTTGGCACATCGGGCCCGTGCCGCCGCCCCACTCGTCCGTCTGAATCAGCTTCTTGCCGTCGTTGCTGAATGCCGCCGTGTGCCGCCCCTGAAAATTGTTCGTGTCGGTCAGGGCGTCGATTCGGACAGGCTTCTCAGGGTTCGAGATGTCCACGAGGATGGAGTGCGTGGAGCAGGCGGCCGCGAGCAGGTTCTGCGAGGGGTACGCCGTTACATCGTGGCAATTGCGCGGCCCGGTGGATATCGGAGCGGCCACGGCGGCTGCACCCGGGGCAGCGGCACGAGCCGCGGCGCGGCGTGCGTCTGCGGGTGCGCAGAACTGCTTGCATTCACCACCAGCGTCGAGGCCCGTAAAAATCCGCGCGCCGGGAATGACGACGGCCCGCTCGGGATGATCAAGCGGCACCTTGATGATGTCGAGTTGATAAAGCGAGTTCGTTTTGTCAGCCGGATCGGTGCCGTTTTTGCAGCCGGCGAGCTCCGTCTCGGGCCGAGCAGCCTGCTGTCCCGACACATAGATGTAGAGGATGTTCTTGTCGGTCGGGCTGGGCACAATCGTATGCGTGTGCGAGCCTTTGCAGGTCTGCACGTTCTTGACGAGCTTGGGCGCCTTGGGGTTCGTAACGTCAAAGATGCGCACGCC
>JBKJTE010000398.1:0-16901 GCA_046590495.1 Gemmatimonas sp.
CGCCGCACATGATCGGGTTCACGAAGCGCAGGGTGATCGAGAGCGACGTCTGCATCATCGGCTCGGGTATCAGCGCGGCCATGGTCGCGCACAAATTGGCGCGCACCACGAAGGCCAAGATCGTTGTGGTCGAGGCGGGCGACGAAGCGCCGCCGCTGGCCAATCGGTACGCGCTTCGCGAGCGATTCAAGGCGTACGGCGAGAGTCCGTGGCCCAAGGATCACCTCGACGGCTACGAAATCGACGGTCCTTTACAGTCGCGCTCGATGCAGGTCGGCGGACTCGCGATGCACTGGGGTGGTGTGACCCCGCGCTGGTCACCGGAAGATTTCCGGTCGCGATCACTGTTCGGCGTCGGCACTGACTGGCCCATCTCCTACGATGACCTTGATCCGTATTACCAGGAAGCCGAGGAGATCATCGGCGTGGCGGGAGAGCAAGGGCCGCCGGCGATCGACCCGCGCGGCAAGCCGTTCCCGATGCCCGCGCTTCCGCTGACCTACAATCTCGGGATGCTCAAAGAGTGGACGACGCAGGCGGGCATTGTGATGTGGAGCCAGCCCGCCGCGAAGAATTCGCGTCCATACGATGGGCGCAACGAATGTTGCCGTAACGACACCTGCTCGCCCATCTGCCCCATCGGCGCGAAGTATTCGCCCGACGTCACATGGGATCGGCTGCGCAAAGCCAACCGGATCACCTTGTATCCCCGAACCACCGTTCGGCGCCTGGTGCTCGACGACCGATCGTCGCGCATCGTGTCGGCGGAAGCGATGCAGCGCGGTGTCGGCGCGCGCGCGGGCACGGCCGTGGAGTTCCGCGCGAAGCAGTTCGTGGTTGCTGCCGGGTACGCGTGGAGTGCGCATTTGCTGTTGCTCTCCCGCAGCGGTCGCGCTCCAGACGGATTGGCCAACCGATCCGGCACCGTGGGCAAATATCTCGCCGGGCATCGCGCTCAGCAGGCCAACATCGCGCTGCCCCTGCGGTTGTATCCAGGCATGAGCGCACACCATTCGCTGCTGAGCAAACAGTTCATGCGCGCCCCCGTCGGCGACAAATACCTGCGCCACGACCTGCGGGTGTGGGAGTCGTCTGCCGGACGCGAGCCCAGGCTTCGCGACGACGCGGGTGCGCCGCTCCTGGGCGACGCCATCATGAAGGATTGGCGCGAACGCACCAAGACCGGCGTGGCGCGCGTTCGCGCGTACTACGACGTCATTCCCGATCGAGCGAGCGAGCTCACGCTCGATGCGACGCGAAAGAACGCGTGGGGAGACCCGCTGCCGAAATTGGCGTTCCGGGATGCCCCAGAGTCTGCGGCGCTGCGCGGCTACACGAATGACACACTGCGCGCGCTCTTCGCGAACATGGCACGTGCGGGCGGCGGCACCGTGCTCAGTGGGTCAACCGGCGAAGGCAGCGGGTGGCAGGATCACCCCGCCGGCGGCTGCCGCATGGGAGCCGATCCGGCCACGTCGGTGGTGGACTCGTGGGGCCGCAGCCATGATCACGAAAACTTGTTCGTGGTCGGGGCACCGACGTGCGTGAGCGCATCCTGCGCGAACGCGACCCTGACCTTCTGTGCGCTCGCGCTCCGCGCTGCGCAGGAGATGGCGCGCTAAGGCGCCATCTCCTTGTACTGGCACGCTATGCCTCTCACCGCGATGCGCATCAGTGCGATGGGCGTCAGTGCGATGCGCCTCAGCGCGATCCGCGTCAGTGCGCGCCGTCGAGTGAAAAAGCGACCAATTCGGAGTTGTCGCCGCCGCCCGTGGCCATCACGATATACTGCACCCCATTCGCCCCACGATAGGAAACCGGATTGGAGTAGCCGCGCCCAGCCGGCAAGTCGAATTGCCAGCGCACCGTTCCATCGCGGGTATCGAGCGCGTACAGCACCGCACCGCCGCCGGTGGCGAAGATGAGTCCCCCACGTGTGACGGTGCCGCCCACGGCACCAGCAACGCCAAGCGGAGGGAGTGTCACACCCTTGAGCAGTGGGTGATTGCGGATGGCCGGCGTGTCGCCAAGTGGCACCTGCCACAGCTGCTTGCCGTTATCCAGGTTGATCGCCGTCATGTTGCCATACGGGGGCTTGATGAGCGGCAGTTGCTGCGGCGGCGTGTGGTCCGCCATACCAGAGTCGGGATCGGCAGTGACACCCAACCCGCTTCCGGTCAGATCCACGGTGTACTCATAGCCGATCGTGTCGTTGGGCAGGCCTTTCTGAATCCGATACAGTACCGGGTTGTTCGTCCCCTTCACGAACAGGGTATGCGTGCCCGGATCGTACGCCGTGCTGCCCCAACCGGCGCCACCGATCGATCCCGGCATCGTGATCGTGCCCTGCTCCGACGGCGGCGTGAAGATCGGACCACTGCGGTACTTTCGGAATACCTCGAGTGCTCGGCGCTTCAGTTCAGGCGTGAAGTCGATCAGGTCGTTCTCAGTCACGGTCTGCAGCGTGAATGGCGCCGGATTGGTGGGCATCGGTTGCGTTGGAGACGCTCGCTCGCCGGGCACGTCGCTGGCCGGTACCGGTCGCTCCACGATCGGCCAGATCGGCTTGCCGGTGACTCGATCGAACACGTAGATCCACGCCGTCTTTGACGGCACCGCGACGACATCGCGCGGACGTCCCTTCCAGGTGATCGTTGCCAGTACCGGCGGCGAAGGCAGATCGTAGTCCCAGAGCCCGTGGTGCACGATCTGGTAGTGCCACACGCGCTTCCCCGAACGCATATCCAGCGCGACCACCGACTCGGCGAACAGATTGTCGCCTTTGCGGTCGCCACCATACCAATCGTTGGTGGGCGTCGACACCGGAAGAAAGAGCAGTCCGCGCGCGACATCGAGGCTCATCGGCGACCAGACATTGGTGTGGCCCATGTACTTGTACGAGCCATCCTCCCACGTCTTCCAGCCAAACTCCGCCGAATCGGGAATGGTGTGAAAGCTCCAGACCCGCTTGCCGGTCCTGACGTCGAACGCCTGCACGTCGCCCGGAGGATCGTTGCGGTAGCGGATCCGATCACCGACCCCGTTGCCCACGACCACCAGGTTGCCCCACACCATCGGCGGCGAGGTGTTCGTGTACTGCAGCTTGTTCACGGCGCGACGGAGCGTTGCGGTAAGATCCACCTCGCCGTTGACGCCGAATGACGGAATCGGCTTTCCGGTTTTCGCGTCGAGCGCAATCAGCTTCCAGCGCGCGTTGATGAAAATGCGCCGCTCGCTTCGGGATGCCCACGTAGCCACGCCCCGGTGTACCAGGCCGGTCCCGTTCGACGGCTGACCTGCGCGCCAGATCTCCGGATCGAACTTCCAGAGTTGCGCGCCGGTCGTGGCGTTGAGCGCAGCCACGGCCGCGTACCCAGTCGACACATACAACGTGTCACCGATGACAACCGGCGAGGCCTGAAACGAACCGGGACGCGCGGGCATCTGGCCGGGCGACGCCGGGATGCTGCGTTCCCCCGTATTCCAGCGCCATGCCACCTTAAGCCGACGCACGTTCTCGCGATTGATGTCGGCGAGCGCGGAGTAGCGCATCGCGCCGGCATCGCCGCTGGTGGTGGGCCAATCCACCCGTTGTGCGCTGGCGCGCAGCGCGCACGCCAGCGAAAGCAGCGTCAGTGGTGCAAGACGAGTCATGCTCATGGATACCTGCGAAACGGTCCGGCGACACTGGGAGGATAGCGATACACAACACCGTGCTTCATGACGAACGAGACGCGCTGGAACGCCGACGGATCGGTGCGCGGATCGCCATCGAATGCGACGAGGTCCGCCTCGTATCCAGCGGCGATCTTTCCGATCGTGCTCCCGAGCCCGAGCGATGCCGCCGATATCGAGGTGGCGGAGGTAATGACATCTACCGCCTTTTCGCCGTTCTGCGTCATGCGGCAGCTCATATCGCGCGCGTTCTGCCCGTGGGCACCGGCGACTGCGTCGGTGCCGTAGACCACCTGCAACGTTGGCACGGCGAGGTATTTCTTGACGAGCTCCTTGCGCAACGCGAGCGAGCGCTCCGTCGCAGCAAATCCTTCATCGTTGTAGTTGCCGATGCCGCGGAACCATTCCTTGTGGTCGAGATAGTTGCGCGACACGAGTTCGCACTGCGGTTCGAAATACGTGCCCGCCTTCGCCATCATCTGCAGTGCTTCCTCGTCCACGAGCACGCCATGATCGACCTGCGTGCATCCCGCGCGGACAGCCGCCTTGGCCGCAGACGCGGCGTGCGCATGCACGATTGAACGCAGCCCCAAACGCTTGGCCTCGCCGCAGGCCGCATCAAGTTGCTCCTGCGTCATGGTCTGCACGCCGCCGTCCCGAATGCTCTTCGATGCGAAAATCTTGATTACGTCGGCGCCGCGGTCGTGAAACCGGCGCACTGTCGCCCGGACGGAATCGGGTGAACCGGCGTTCTCGTTGAGCGAGCCGAGCGAGGTGAGGACGCGCGGACCGGCGATGACGCCACGATTGATGGCATCGCGAACGGCCTTGTCTTCCATGCCACCGACGCTTTGCACGGTGGTGAAACCCGCCTGCAACATGCGCTGCGCATTTCCGATGACGTTGAGCGTGGCCGTCTGCTCGCTATCGCCGTCATCTGCGCGATGCAATCGCTGCTTTTCGTTGATGTACCAGCCCATGTGCACATGGGTGTCGATCAGCCCCGGCACGAGCACGCGTGTGCCGAGATCGATGTCCGCCTTCCCACGAGCTGGACGCAACTCGGCGATTCGCCCCGCGCGCACAACGACATCCGTGTTCCTTCGGACCGCACCAGTTCCATCGATGATCGCCGCCGCGCGTACGACCAGCACGGTGGCATCGGGCGCCTGCGTGGGCGCGGCTTGCGCGCGCACCGGCAGCGCACTGGCGACCAACGCCAGTGCGCTGCCCATGCCCACTCGGCGCCAGCATGGCTGGCGAGGGCTCATGGAGTACCTACGTTGTTTTTATTGGTGTCGATTTCCTGCCGGGATACAGGAAAGCACGAGCTCTGCGCCTCGAGGTAGGATGCCGCGCCGGGCACTTCCTTCGGATCCAAAGAGCCCGGGGTGCTGGTGGCGGTCCAGCGACGCAGGTCGGCCAGGCGCCGGCCTTCCAGCCACAGCTCGATCCCGCGCTCGCGCTTGAGCAGCGTCCACGCGTCGGTGATCGTCGCGGGACGTGGCGCCACCGGTGCACCGGCACTCGCGCGGTTCGCGTCGATGAGCGTCATCGCACCGGCGATGTTCCCGCTACGGAGCGCCGCCTCCGCCTCGATCAGCCGCGCCTCCCGACCAGAGGCAAGGTTCACACCAGCGGTACGCAAGTCGTACTTGGCCTGCGGCCACCAGTTCACGGCACCCACCGGTGGAAACGCGCCAGACCCCTTGAGCGCCGTCAGCGTATACGGCACGCGGGGGTCCTTCGTCTCGTCGTAGTACTGCGAGTACCACGTGTTCCACGCCGACGTCGCCTTGAAGAACGACTGCGATGTCGACGACCACATCGTGCGGTTGTAGCCAAACTCGTCGACGTTGGAGTAGTACGGCATTTTGTACGAGAAAGTGGTCGGCACGCGCCCCGCGTCGGCCACCGCCCCCGTCCAGTCGGCGAGTGCGACACGTACCTGCGCGCGCCCCGCGTACGCGGCATTCACGAGCGTGGTGTTGTTCGCTGCCGTGGCGACCGTAATCGCGGCGGTGAACGTCGACTCTGCGCGAACAAGGTTGTCCCGGGCCGGCGTTGCTGGTCCGCCATCGATGATGCTCACGCACATCGCCTCACCTAGCACCCGGTAGGTAAAGCCGCGCCAGATGAGCGCCTGCGCCGCTTGCGGATGCTTGGCAAAGGCCGTCGGGCCCAGCACCTTTTGCAGTCGCGCAACCGCTTGGTCGCCAAGCCAACGAGCGCGCGAGACGAGATTCCACGGGGTGCCCTGCTCCTCGGTCACGAGTTGGCCAACCCAGTTGCGCGGCTCGACGCCAAACTGGCCGCTCTGGCCGGTCGGAAAGAGTTCGCGCGTCGCGACCGCGCTGTGGAGGACGAGATAGTTCATCCCATCGCCCAGCGTATAGCCGACGCCGGCAACCTGCGCGCTCAAAGAGAGTGAGTCCGAGAGAAACGCATCCTGCGTCGGCCCGGGGTTCGTGACGCTGAAATCGCACGCGGAGAGGCCGCCGAGGACGGCGACGAGCGCCAGGCCGCGTCGCGCCACGCGACCGGCCGTTTGAACTGTATAGGTCGTGGTCATGGGGATTTCCGGTTAAAACGTCAGGCGGACGGACATCAGGAACGTGCGCGGAATCGGGATGCTTCCGCCGACGCTGCGGACCTGCTGCGTCATACCGGTATTGCCGGTCGTGAAACCTCCCGACGTCTCGGCATCGATCGCGGTGTTCTTTGCCTTCTTCCACCACAGGACGTTCTGGCCTGAGAGTGAGACCAGTGCACTGGTGACCCCGCCCACGTGGATACCGAACGACCGACGCAACGTGATATCGCGCAACCGGAAGAAGTCGAGCGGAAAGATCGCGTAGTCGCGGATGGCCAACGAGGAGATGCACTTGCCGCGAATGCCCGCCGGGACCGCGGCGAGGTTGCCGGCATCGAGCTGTGCATACGCGTTGAAACACGACGGCCAGCGGATGCCGCGGACGATGGCCTCACCATCCAGCAGACTGTACGCGAAGTGGCCGCCCTGATACTCACCACGCGCCGACAACGTGAGCGCAAACGGCAGCGTGAAGCTGGTATTCCCGCCAATCGTATGCGTTGGCGTGTTCGGGCCGATGTCACAGTTGGCCTTGCGAATCGGTGCCGCAAACTCGTTGGGATTGCTGACGCAGAACCCCTGGATGTTGGGTACCGGCTTGCCAACCTGAATCCAGCCGTTGTTGCCGAGCGTGAATGGCGCGGCGCCACCGAGGCTCAGGACCTTGCTGTAGTTGGTGGAGTAGGTGAAGCCGGCGTCCCAGCCGAAGCGCTTACCTTGCAGCAGTGTGGCGTTGACGCCGACCTCCACACCGTTGCTCTGCAGGCGGCCGACGTTCTCGAGCTGGCTGCTCCACCCGCCTTCCGACGGCGCCTGACTGACGGCAAAGAGTGCGTCGCGGGTCTGACGGCGGTAGCTCGTCACGTCGACCGTGAGGCGGCCGTCGAACGTGGCGCTTTCAAAGCCACCCTCGATTTCGGTACTGCGCTCGGGGCCCAGATTGGAATTGCCCAAGTTGCGCGGTATGAAGGCCGACGTGCCGCCCCAGCTATACGACGTCCAGGTCCGAAGCGCGTCGAATGCGCCTGGGGCGCGCCCGCTTTGCCCGTAGGCGGCCCGTAGCTTCATCGTTCCAAAGCGCTCCGGCCAGAACGACTCGTCGGAGAGCACATACGAACCGCTCACCTTCGGATAGCTCTGCAGACCCAAGGACTTGCCGAACGCGCTGTTGCCGTCAAAGCGAACGCCGAACGTAAGGAAGTAACGATTGTTCAGATCGAACACGTTCTGGACGAAGAGCCCACCGTTGGTCACGCGAATGCGGTCTTCGGTGCCCAGCGCGACGGCACCGTTGGAAACCGTCTGCGCACCAGGTCCCGGAAAGTCGCGGGAGGCGGCCACCACGTTCACTTGGTCTGCGGATACGGCCTGTGCGCCTGCCGAAAAACTGGTGCGGAGCTTGGCGAACAGATTGTGCGAATAGGTCGCGGCGTAGTCGAACGTGGTCGTTCGGCTCGTGTACACGCCGTTGCTGATCTGCCCCCTCGGCACGGTCGCGAAGCCGAACGGCATGTAGTTGCGGGTTTCCTGCGTCGCGAGATCGTAGCCAAGGATCAGTCGGGTCGTGAAACTCTCGTTCGGCTGATACTGGAGCTTGCCGCCGGTGACGAAGTGATCCACGCGACTATCGAGCTGGAAATCGAGCACGCGTCCGATCTGTGCCGGATCCGCCGAGCCGAAGTAGTTGAGATTGCGGCGCGACGCGTTCAGGGTGAGTCCCGCGGCCGTGCCACCAGCTGGCGTCTTCGTCAGGGAGTTGGTGCTGAAGGACGAGTTCCACTCCAGCGTCACATCCTTTCGCGGTGTTACCGTGACGTTACCACGAATGGTCGTCTGATCGGCCTTGTCCAACGGCAACACGCCGGTTTCTCGCGATGAGCTGGCCGAGATGAAGTACTTGACGTCATCCCGTCCACCGTCGAGTGCGAGCGTGTACTTGTTCCGGTAGCCGGTGCGCAGCCACGGATCGAGGTACAGATAGTCGACCGTGCCAAACGGGTTGACTTCCTTGTCGGGAATGACGAGCGGATTACCCTCAAATCCCTGCGTCGGACCGTACTTGGGCGTCGTGCTTGCAGACTGGTCCGTCTGAAAGGTCCAACGCCGACCGCGCGTCTGTCCGCGCTTGGTGAAGATCTGGATGACGCCCGATGCCGCCTCGGTGCCATACAAAGTGGTAGCCGCCGGCCCCTTGATCACCTCGACACGCTCGATGTCACCCGGATCGATATCGTTGAGCGGGCTGTACACCGTGTTGTCGCTGTTGCCGGAGTATCCGGTGGGAAAGGTGTTCTTGGGAAAGCCATCGTTCTTGACGCGCACGCCATCGATGTAAATCAGCGGCTGGTTGTTTTGCGTCGCGGACACGTTGCCGCGCAGGCGAATCGATGCGCCGCCGCCCACGCCGCCGCTGTTCGCCGTCACCGTCAGACCGGTCGCCTTGCCCTGAAGCAGGTTGTCCACGGAGGTCGGGACTTCCGGCAGCGACGTGACGTCGATTTGAGAAATCGAATTGCCAACTTCGCGGCGCCGCGCCGAACCCACGGTACCCGTGACGACCACCTAATCGAGGCTGAGCGCCATGCGTTTCACCTCGATGGTGAGATCGACCGTCTGCCCGCGCGCCACCGTCACGGATCGCGTCACGCGCTCGTAGCCGATCATGCGCACTTCGAGGGAGTAGGTGCCCGCATCCACGTTTGCAAAGGTGAAGGCACCTGCATCGTTCGTCTGTGCGCCGCGTGTACCCAACTGAAGCTGCGCGCTCCCAACGGGTGCACCCGTGCCCACCACCACGACACGCCCACGCACCGCGCCACTCTGCTGCGACGCGCTCTTGAACTCGGCACTCCGGAGACGCTCGTGGTCTACGTGCTCGAATGGCGGACCACTTCCGGGGGAAGGGAGCGCGTGCATAGCAGTGGGAGCAGCTGCGATGCACAGCGCTGCCACGAACCGACGTGTCAGCATGAGGGAAATCTCCGGCGGAATGTGGCTACGATCCCAAGGACGGGACGGGAAATCGCCACCTTACGCACAAGCACCGACATTGACAAGAGTTTCACAACGTCGGTGCACCGCTCGTGCTACGGCACCACGCGTGGCGTACCCGGTGTGATGATGTGCTGCGATCCCTTGAGCAGTTCGTTGATCTTGCCAACGCGATCACGGACGATCGCATCGAGACGACCCTGCGCGTCGTCGGTCTCTCCCTTGAGTTCGCCGGAGCGCAGCTGTTCGCCCTCGGTGATCGGCCACTGCGGGCGCGAGATCATGCCACTGATCGTCTGCAACTCCTCCCGCAGTCGCGGATACTGACGGTAGCCGAGTCCTGCGACCGGGCGCGCGAGCACGGAGTCGCGGAAGTGGCGCAGATCGTTCAGCGTCCCCTCGATTTCGGTGAGCGCGGCGGCGCCGTTGGCCACGCCGGGCGACGAGCGCAGCGTCGACTGCACAGCTGTGAGCTGCCGGCGCAGATCGTCGACACTCGCGACCACGCGCGTGACGCGCGACTGCGTGCCTTCAATCGCTTTCGCCGCGTCGTGCTGCGCCGTGACCTGTGCGGGCGTCATCTCGATGCGCGGGTCGTTCTGCACGACCACGGGCTTCGTGTAGCGCTTGCCGGCGACGATCATCGTTACCTGATATGTGCCCGGTGTGACCGCCGCTGATGCCGGTCCGAAGAAATTCTCTTCGCCGCCACCACCGTCACGGTCGGCCGCCGCCGCGCGACGACGCTCACGCAAGCCGGCGAGCGAGCTGTCGGCGGGCGCACCACCACCCGCTGCGGCACCACCGCCACGACCACCGAGTGCGCCACCCGCTGGCGCCTCCTCACGCAGATCCCACGCGATGCGGTTCACACCTGCTTCGTCGGGCACGCGACGGAAACGACGCACGATCTGTCCGCTCCCGTCGGCGACTTCGATATTCACTTCACCCACCGGCTGCGACTTGAGGTAATACGAGATGACCGCGCCGTTGGGCGGATTGTCGCCCTTGTAGCTGCGCTGCCCGAGATTGCCGTCGCGATTCCACGTCGTCCACCGAATTGAAGGACGTACGTCAAAGAGCGCCGCATCGTCGGCCGCCACCTCACCGAGCTTCTGCAGCGGCGTGAGATCGTCGAGGATGTAGAGCCCGCGGCCATGCGTCGCCAACAGCAGGTCGTTGTCGCGCGGATGAATTTGCATGTCGCGCACCGGCACTACGGGCAGGTCACCGCGCAGCGAGACCCAGTGTGCGCCGCGATCCCACGATGCCCAGACACCGTACTCGGTGCCGAGGTAGAGGAGATTGCGATTGCGCGGATCTTCGCGCACGACGTGCGTCCACCACGCTTTGTCGGGGAGATCGCCGCGAATGCTCCGCCATGTTTTCCCGAAGTCGGTCGTCATGTAGACGAACGGCGAATAGTCGTCGTCCTGATGATGATCGGCGGTGACGTACGCGGTGCCTGCATCGAAGTGCGACGCCTCGACCGTCGCGATCCACGCGGCCGGCTTGAGCCCCGGCACATTCACGAAAACGTTGCTCCACGTTTTGCCGCCGTCACGCGTCACCTGCACGTTGCCGTCGTCGGAGCCGGTCCAGATGACATTCGAATCGAGCGTCGACGGCGCAATGCTGAGCAGCGTCGAGTGGAACTCGGCGGCCGTGTTGTCGACTACGATCTCGCCGCCCGAGGACTGTTGCTTCTTGGGGTCGTTGGTGGTGAGGTCGGGCGAGATGACATCCCAGCTCAGACCGTAATTGCGAGAACGGAACAGCACGTTGCCGCCGAAATACACCACGCCCGGATTCTGCGGCGAGAGCGCGATCGGCGAGTTCCAGTTGAAGCGATACTTGTGGCCGATCATCGCATCGCCGACCGAGCCGACGCGGTTGGGATACGGATAGATCGTCTTCTGCACACCGCTGCGCGTATCGGTGATGTTGAGCATGCCGCCCTGCGCATCGCTGTACACGAGCCACGGCTTGTCGAGTACCGGTACCGTGAAGAACCCGTCGCCACCCGAGATGGTGTGCCAATCGGCTTGACGAATGCCCTGACCCGACAGCGAATTGCTCGGGCCGCACCAGTTGCCGTTGTCCTGCAGGCCGCCGCAGACGCGATAGGGCGTCTGCATGTCGTAGTTGATGTGATAGAACTGCGTGAACGCGAACGTGTTCACGACATCCCAGTTTTTGCCGCCATCGCGACTCACCTGCCACCCGCCGTCGCTGCCGCTCAGGATGTAACGCGGATCGACAGGATCGATCCACATGGCCTGATGATCGCCGTGTACATCGCGCGCGATCGTGCGGAAGTTGTTGCCACCGTCTTCGCTGAAGTACAGTCCACCCGACAGCGTGAAGACGCGATTGGGGTTTTTGGGGTCGACGCGCAGGTCCGCATAGTAGAACGGACGGAAGTTGATGTTCGGATCGCGATTCACGGTGCGCCACGACTTGCCGGCATCGTCGCTGCGCCACAACTCGCCTTCGTCTTTCGTTTCACTCAGCACGTACACGATGTTCGGATCGCTTGGCGCGACGGCGACTCCGATGCGGTCCATTGCCGTGCGCGGCAGCCCGCGCAGCTTGTCGGCACCTGACAGCTTCTCCCACGTCGCGCCGCCATTCACCGACTTGTAGACGGCGGTGTTGCCGCTCCCCGATTCGAGGTGCCAAGCCCACCGGCGATACGTGTACATGCCGGCGTACAGGATATTGCTGTTGTTCGGATCGGCCGAGATGTCGGAGCACGCTGTCTGTGCATCGACGTAGAGCACCTTCTTCCACGTCGCGCCACCGTCTGTGGTCTTGAAGACGCCGCGCTCTTCGCTGGGCCCCCACTCGCGGCCCAGCCCGCAGGCGTACACGATGTCGGCGTTCTTCGCATCGATGATAAGCCGCGCGATCTTGTCCGACTTCTCAAGCCCGATGTGGGTCCAGTGCTCGCCGCCGTCCACCGACTTGTACATCCCGTTGCCGACAGACGCGTTGTTGCGCGGATTCCCTTCGCCCGTGCCGACATAGACGATGCTCGGATCGCTCGGCGCGACCGCAATTGCACCGATGGAGCCCGCGCTCTGGTCGTCGAAGATCGGCTTGAACGTCGTGCCGCCGTTGGTGGTCTTGATGATGCTGCCGTTGGCGCCGGCGACGTAGTAGACCAGCGGATCGCCGGGGACGCCAGTCACGACCGAGATGCGTCCCGCGTTGTTGGCGGGTCCGACCGAACGCCATTCGATGCGCTTGAGCAACTCGGCTTGACTTGGGACAGTCGAGGTGCCCGCGGGTTGGGGGGCGGCTGGTTTGGAGGCGGACGGTTGCTGCGCGAGCAGCACGCCGGCACCGAGGGTGGTCGACGCGAGCTGGTGCACAACTATGCGCGTCACGACGCGCGACAGACGGCGCAGCATGGACAGAATCTCTGTGAGTGGGGGCGAGGATCCGGACGACAGACGCGGCGCCACGAATGAACCGAATTTGAGCATCAAACGAGATGAGGCGCCAGTCCCGCGCGCGCCATCCTGCTCCTGCCACCTCATACTCATGAATGCATGGAATGCCTCGCGCAGTGTTGCCGGACGAGGTGAACGGAACATCCGATCTTGACTCGCAACCTTTTGGTTGCTATTCTTGCGGCACCCCTTTACGCAACCCGGAGGTTGCCAATGCAAGTCGCCATCGTTTCTACCGATCGGATCGAGAAGCAGATCGAGCTCAAGGCTCCCGTCTCACGCGTGTGGCGGGCGCTCACCGACTATCGCGAGTTTGGCGAATGGTTTCGCGTGAAGTTGGACGGACCGTTTGTCGCCGGCGCGAGTGTGCGGGGTCAGATCCTGCACCCGGGCTATGAGCATGTGAATATGTCGTTCACACCGGACCAGATCGTGCCGGAGAGTTTGTTCTCGTACCGGTGGCACCCGAATGCGATCGACATGTCGGTCGACTATTCTGCGGAAACGCCGACACTGGTTGAGTTCCGACTTCAGGCCACTGCCGAGGGCACGCTGCTGGTGATGGTCGAGTCGGGATTTGATAAAGTCCCAGAGCACCGGCGCGAGATCGCATTCCGTGGAAACGACCGCGGGTGGATCGGGCAGCTCACCAACATCGAGCGCTATGTCACCGGCACTCCGTAATTCGGCGAAGAAGCGGCGCACGTTCGCACCGATTTTCGCCGCACTTGGCGACGAGACGAGACTGGCCCTCGTCGCCAAGTTGAGTGAGGGCGAACGCTGCTCCATCGCGCAGCTGACCGAGGGTACTGAACTCACACGCCAAGCGGTGACGAAACATCTTCGCGTACTCGAGGATGTGAAGATCGTGCACTGCGTGCACATCGGGCGCGAAAGTCTTTTTGAACTCGACCCGGCACCGATCAGGCAGATGAGCGATTACGTCGAACAGGTGTCCCGGCAGTGGGATCAGAGTCTGGCGAGACTCAAGGCGTTTGTTGAACGCTAAGCCGGGCGACTGCGCGCCTACTTCGAAGTAGGCGCGCGCGCTCCCTTGGCCATGAGTTCGTCCTTCGAGTTTCGTAACTCCAACGTTCGCGCCTTGCCGGTCTTGACCGTGAATTCGAAGACCATGTCGGAGTCCATCTCCCACAGTTTGCCGTCGCGTATGATTGCCGGGATGAACCACCCATCGTTGATGCGCACCATCGGCTGATTCTGCACCAGCGGATACCAGCTGGGAGCCGGGTCGTATTTCTGCTTGATCATTCCGTCGTCGTAGTAGAGCGTCATCGTTTCCTCGACGTCCGTTGGGGCGCTGTCGAGCCACTTCCACTTGTAAACGCCGAGGAACGGTTCGGCGGCGGCGCGCGCAATGACGAGTGGGTGCGACGGTCGCACGCCGATATTTAGCTCAACGCGCGACGTACCCCACGCGAAACGGAGCTGTGCACCATCAGGGCGCACTTCCGGGAACGACCACGTCAGGATTTCCGTCTGTTCACCCGCTGTTGGCTTGATCGGCCAGCGAATTTGCTTTGCGATCGAATCCGGTCGGTCTTCGTGATAGCGCTGGAAGCGGGGATCGAGAATGACAGTCCACTCGGCCTGTTGCACGACAAACCAGACCGAATATTTCCCCTTCGGCACAGCGTGTCCGTCGATGGTGATATCGCGATTGGTGAGCAGTGTCGTCGCCCAATTCGCACCAGGTGTCCAGATTTCGCCCCACTTCACCACACCACCGAACAGGTTCGCGCGACCGCGTGCACGTGGTCGCGCGAAATCGATCGTGATGATGGTTCCGTCTGCAGTCTGCGACACCGTTGCCCGCTCGCTCGCTCGCACCTGCGCCTCTGCCGTGCGTGCAAGCCCGGGCGCGAGCATCGCAACTGCGAGCGATGCGACGAATGCAGCTCGTTGAATCACACGCATGGGGCCCCGGTATTGGCATAGGTGAGCGAGGAGAACAAACGCTGAATTCGAGCTGCACACGCGTCGTCGTGAGTGGCGACTACCGTTGCCTCTGGCGTCACCCAAAGCGAGCATCGATCCCCTTGCGTATCGCTTCGAGCGACTTGCCACTCTTGTGCATACGATGCGCGAGTCGCGCCTGGGCTTTGCACACGTCGCACGTCTTGGCCATGATATCCGGGAGTTCGTAGCAGGAAAGCAGTGATCGATATCCCGCCGACCCTGCGCAGCTACAGTTGCACCGAATACCGTCGATCACGCCTGGAATCTCGCGCACCAGATCGAAGACTGCCGATACGTCGGGTACGTCAGCGAGGTCCGCCCTTGGCGGCAGCTTGACGGCAGTGATCCCGCGACGTGGAGCTGGGTGCGGAAGCGCCTGCTCAGACGTTGTTCGCGTATGGATCGAGAGCGAATGCGCCATTGACGAACACGTCATGGACGCGTCCGTCGCGGCCGCTGCGGTGAAGCCGCGGGCGCCGAGCAGATGCGCAAGGGCACCAGCGCATGCCGCGGAAAGGAAGTCGCGACGCAGGATGCTTTCGATGATTCGCTCCTGTATGATCGGTGAGGTCGAATGCTACAACAGCAATGTGAAGGGGCGTGGACAGTTCGTCGAGTCGGTCGGGATGCGCGGGCAGATATCTCACCCTCATCGCTGCGTGAACAGACTCACGGGGTCGACAGTGATTGATCCGTAGCGCGCGATCAGGTGGAGATGCGGACCGGTGACGCGACCGGTCGCGCCCACTTCGCCGATGACCGCACCGCGCGCGATGGTGTCTCCAACCTGTACGAGCTGCTTGCTGAGATGCAGATATGCGGTGACGATCCCATCGCCATGATCGAGGTAGATGACATTCCCGCCGAGGTAGAACGTCCCGACCACGCGCACGATCCCGCGGTTTGCCGCGCGCACAGGTGCGCCGATCGCGCCTGCGAAATCGGTGCCCATGTGTCGGCTTGTCACGGTCCCGTTGAACATCCTGCCGCCACCAAAGGCACTGGTGATTCGAGATACTCGCGGCGTTGCGAACGACGCGGTCCACATCCGCGGTGTGTCGTGCGCGCCGCGCGAAACTTGAGCCGCCTGCTCGGCTTCGCGTTGCATACGCGCTGCCAGCGCAGCATCGGGAGCTGCGGAAAACCGTGGCGCAACGCGGAGACGCTCGAGTCGATAGTTGCCAACCTGAGTAGGAATTCGGATTGTGTCGATTGCGCCGGACTCGCAGCGGATGGTGAGTGCGATGCCCCGCGACGAGTCGATAGGTACTGCGGCCAGCGCGACGCTCGAATCGCCGATGGTTCGAAGGTGAATGGGCTCACCCGCAACATTGGCGGCGACGATCGGACTGCGCTGTGCTGAAGCCTTCGGCATCCGAATGCGGAACAGCGTACCCGCGCTCGGAATTGCCGGCGACCACCGAATCATGCCAACGTCATTTGACCCCATGGCACCGTTCGCGCCGGACATGCCGACGCACTGCCGCAACGCCATTGCGTGCGCCGTAGCGTTGGATGGGGCGATGGCCAACAGCAGCGCACATGCGGTCGATGACAAACGCAGCGCCACCCTTGATCGACTGGTCACATCGCGATTCATATGATGAATTGCGTCGCGCGTCGTTGGTGACACGGTTGCACGCCAGAAGTGATGGGCAAGATCTGAGCTCACAAGAATCGACACGATCTCTGTCGCCGCAGCACGATGCTCCTCGGCGTTGGCGCGCCACCGGTTGGACGCGTCGGATCGATCAAAGCTACATGATGCCGCGGTCGAGTTTGCATCGGTATCGGCCGAGTGTTGTGCTCCCCGTCGCCGCCATCCGAACTGAGCAGCGGCAGAGACACGCTCGGCGAGCGCCGGGACGGCAACGACGGGCCGTGCGAAAGCGACGTACCCGTTTTCTTTCGCGCATTCTGGAACTGTTTCCCTCAAGAGGCTAGCGTTGTCGGCGTCGACTAGCTGGTCGAACGCTCACAGTAGAGGAGAGAACGATGATTGAACTCGGATCGATTGACGCAGACATCAGTGATTCAGCGTACAAGACGTACACGACTCGCGTTGAGCAGCTGACACGACGACCGCTCTCCGAGATTGCGAGCGGTGTCGACCGGATCGTTGCGAAACGATTGCCTGCAAATGCGCCGGCAACAATGAGCGTTGCTCAGGTGCAGCAGGCGCTCAAGGACATCGGGTTCTTTCCCGG
>JBKJTE010000189.1:0-4556 GCA_046590495.1 Gemmatimonas sp.
CTTCGGCAAGGCGCCGAAAAGTTGGTCGTCCACCCCGGCGCGGCCCGGTGCGTCGCGTCCGGCGCCCGTCGAACCCGAGGACGAGTCGCAAGACGCGCCAATGTTCACCATTGGCGAACGCGTGCGTCATGGGAAATTTGGAAGTGGAACCATCGCCGAGCTGACCGGCTCCGGTCGAGACGCAAAGGTTCGGATCGATTTTGACGATGAACAGATCGGACGCAAGACGCTGGTCGTGGCGCAGGCAAAACTCGAACGCGGGTGGGAATGAATGGCGGTTTCTGAAAGCGACGTTCGGAATATCGCGCTGCTCGCACGCCTCGGCGTCGCGCACGCCGATGTTCCCGCTCTCGTCGATCAGCTGAATGGCATCCTTGCCCACATGGACGTGCTGCAAGGTGTCGATATCGGAGACGCCCTCGATGGCGTGGTGCCGGAAGGCATGCAACTCCGTCCTGACGAAAACACGCCTGTGCCGCTCGCTCGCGAACGGGGTGACTTTGCCCCTGAATTCCGCGACGGGTTCTTTCTCGTGCCGCGGCTTGCCACGCATGGCCAAATCGTCGCGACGGACACCGAGGGCGACGGATGAGTCGCACGCATCCTACCGGTTCATTGGCGCGCCCTGCCACTGACATCGCAGACGCCGTTGCCGTCGGGACGCTGCCACCGGTCGAACTCATTGAAGCGACATTCCTGCGCCTGAGCGAAGTCCGCGCCGGCGCCGACGGTTTGAACGCGTTCCTTTCGATCGATCACGACGGTGCGCACCACGAGGCCGCCCAGGTTTCGACGTCGCCATTCCGTGGCACACACGATGTGCGACTCGCTGGCGTACCGATCGCAGTGAAAGACAACATTGCGACGCTTGGGCTTCCGACCACGTGCGGCTCGAAGATTCTTGCCGACTATGTGAGCCCGTACGAGGCGACTGCCGTCAAGCGACTCCGCGAGGCCGGTGCAATCATCATCGGCAAGACGAACATGGATGAATTCGCGATGGGTTCATCCACCGAAAACAGCGCCTTCGGACCAGCACGCAATCCGCATGATGACACACGCGTTCCCGGTGGCTCATCGGGCGGATCAGCGGTTGCTGTTGCGTCAGGGATAGTTCGCATCGCACTTGGTTCGGAGACCGGTGGGTCCGTGCGCCAACCTGCTGCCTTTTGTGGCGTTGTTGGCGTAAAACCGACATACGGTCGTGTGAGTCGGCACGGCCTCGTCGCGTACGCATCGTCGCTTGAGCAGATCGGCGTTTTCGGTCGCACGGTTGATGACGCAGCACTCGCACTGAGTGTGATTGCTGGCCGCGATCCGCTCGACGCAACATCGAGCTCGCGCCCCGTTGCAGACTATCGCGAACTGCACGGCATGATTGCGCCGACACAGCCGCTGTCGGGGCTGCGTGTCGGCCGCCCCAAAGAGTATTTCCCGGAGTCACTGGACCCACGTATTCGCGCCCTCACCGATCGTGCAGCGAACACGTTGCGTATGCTCGGCGCTGAAATTCGCGATGTCTCGTTGCCGCACACTGAGCTTGCGATCCCCGTCTACTACATCGTGGCGCCGGCGGAGGCATCGAGCAATCTCGCGCGATTCGATGGCGTGCGTTATGGCCTGCGACTTCCGGGCAACGGTCTGCGCGAAATGTATGAACACACGCGTTCAGGTGGTTTTGGTCCCGAAGTCACGCGACGCATTCTGCTCGGCACGTATGTCTTGAGCGCTGGGTATTACGATGCGTACTACAAGCGGGCGCAGGCCGTACGTCGCCTCATCTCCGACGATTTTGCCCGCGTCTTTGCGAGCGGCATCGACGTGCTGCTCACGCCCACGACACCGACGACGGCGTTCAAGGTGGGCGCAGTGAAGGATCCGTATGAGATGTATCTGAGCGATATCTTCACCGTCACGGCTAACCTGGCCGGAGTTCCCGCGATGTCGCAGCCGATCGGCCGGGTTGACGGATTGCCCGTCGGCGCACAGCTGATTGCCTCGCACTTTGACGAAGCGGCAATGTTTCGTGCAGCGTATGCGCTCGAGGCGGCATTGGGTTCGGAGGCGCATCGATGAGCAACGCCAATTTTGCCGATCGCTACGAACTTGTGATCGGTCTCGAAGTGCACTGCCAGCTCAAAACAAAGAGCAAAGCGTTCTGCGGTTGTCGCACCACGTTCGGCGATGCGCCGAACAGCAACACGTGTCCCGTCTGTCTTGGCCTGCCCGGCGCGCTGCCAGTTCTCAATGATCGTGCAGTATTGCTCGCGACCCGCGCCGCGCTCGCCCTCGGCTGCACCGTGCATCCGGTGTCGATCTTTGCGCGCAAGAACTACTTCTATCCGGACCTTCCTAAAGGCTATCAGATCTCGCAGTTCGATCGTCCGCTGGCCACGGCGGGCGGCGTGGAGATCGGACGTGATGTGAACGGCAGCGCGCACGTCATCGGCATCACGCGTGTGCACATGGAAGAAGACGCCGGCAAATCGGTGCACGACCGCTATCCCGACTGGAGCGCAATCGATCTCAATCGGTCCGGCACACCACTCGTTGAGATCGTGTCGGAGCCGGATATCCGCTCGGGGGCCGAAGCCGGGACGTATCTTCGGCGGCTCAAGCAGATTCTCGAGTACACCGAAGTCTCCGACGCGAATATGGAAGAAGGTTCGCTCCGCGTTGACGTGAATATTTCGGTACGCCTGCGCGGCGCAACGAGACTCGGCACGCGCACGGAGATCAAAAATCTCAATACGTTCTCCGGCGTTGAGCGCTCCATCGAGGTTGAGTTCGCGCGGCAGTGTGCGATTGTCGACGCTGGCGGTGCGATCCAACAGCAGACGATGTTGTGGGATGGTGTACGTGGTCAGATCCGTCCTGCGCGAAGCAAGGAAGGGAGCCATGACTACCGATATTTCCCAGAGCCTGATCTACCGCCGCTCGTTCTCGACGCGACGTGGCTCGACGCGCAACGCACGGCGCTCCCGGAACTTCCCGACGCTAAGCGATCGCGATTCCGTGATGCCTACTCCCTGACGGGTATCGAAGTCGAACAGCTCACGGCTACTCAGGAGTTGTCCGACACGTTCGAATCGATTGTGGTGGCCTCAGGCGATGCACGTCGCGCAGCAAACTGGGTCACAGGCCCGCTGCTCGCTGCCGTCAACGCATCAGGGCTGGCGCTGCGCGATCACCCCGTTTCCGCTGCGCGACTTGGTGCGCTCATTCGCCTGGAAGCCTCAGGGCAGGTCTCCAACACGGCAGCTCGCCAGCTTTTCATGCACATGGAAACTGATCTCGCCGATCCACTCGCACTCGCCACGCGCGAAGGGCTGCTCAAGGTCAGCGACGACGGTGCGCTTGTCTCTTGGGTTGACGATGTGTTCGCTGAATTTCCAACAGAAGCGGCCCGGTTTCTTGCCGGTGAAAAGAAGTTACAGGGCGTACTGGTCGGTCACGTGATGAAAAAATCCAAGGGCTCGGCCGATCCGAAAAAGGTCAATCAGATTCTTTCGGCGCGCGCGGGCTGAAGAGCGGCTCCTTGAGATTCGCGGCATGCCGGAGCGACGTCTCCGGCATGCCGAACATGCGATCGGCCTCAAGTGCCGCGCGCACGTCGCCACCTTGCCGCTTTGCCAATCGACGCACCTTCTTCGCTGAACGAAGCGGTTCGTCACCCGATGGATCGAAGGTAAATGCCTCGCTCCCATCCCAGTGCGACAGAACGTCGACGATATAGTCGAACGAGCGCGTCATGTACTTCCCGACTTCGGCGTCGCTCAAGTCCCAGCGACTGTTCTCCGACACAAGCTGGAAGATGCGTTGCCACGAATCGGTGTCGGTGACGTACACCATACCGCGAAAGATGCGGCGATTCGTCGGCGTTCCGAACAGCGTCGGGCTGAGTATCCGGTCGAGATGCGCGTCGGCACGCGAGTGGTCGAGAAAGAGCAGATCACGTGCACGGCGGGGCCAGGGATCACCGAGATGCGTGTCGATCCGGCTTTCCCAGTAGCTGTGGCCAAGTGCCGTCGTGCTTGACGTCACCGCGAGTTGGCGCGGCACAAAAAAGTTGTGTGCGACGACATCTGCGGCGAGGTGTGCGATATAGCCAAGTGAGAACGCGCGAAGCTGTGGTTCCTCCGCTTCGTCGTGGATCTCGAGTCCGATTCGCCACGAATGACAATGCCGTCCAACTTCAGCGTACTTCTTGGCGATGCTCGTGTCGGCGGCGATCGATCCGTAGAGAAAATCCGTTGGAAACGCGGCCAGTAGTTCCGCAATCGTTCCGGGCAAGAGACTGAGATTCCGCAGCAGCGCGTCGCCGAGAAATACATGCGTGCCGGGCGTCCACGCCCACAGCGGGGCGGGGGCGAGGATCAGGGCGAGTGTGATCGCGATGAGTGCCGGGAGGACGACGCGCGACGCACGCAGGCGTTCAGGCGCGGCGTAAACTCCGCGGGCCAGCGGGCTAATCAGCGAGCGACTCGTCAAGGAGGGAGCCGTCTCGGCGCGCAGCTTCACGACGAGAATCGTCGCGACGACGGTCGCGCTCCAAG
>JBKJTE010000238.1:0-6707 GCA_046590495.1 Gemmatimonas sp.
GCCACCGCCTCCAACGATGTGAAGCCCAGCTGGTCCAACTTTGGCACCTGCCTCGACATCTTCGGGCCTGGCGTCAACATCACGTCGTCGGTAAGCACGAGCAACACGGCGACTGCAGTGTACAGCGGCACCTCCATGGCATCGCCGCACGTCGCTGGCGTCGCCGCGCTCTATCTGCAGGCGAATCCGTCAGCGACGCCGGCACAGGTCGCCTCGGCGCTCACGTCGAACGCGACGCTGAACAAGGTTGGAAGCTTAGGCACCGGCAGCCCGAATCGTCTGCTGTACATGGGCTTCATCGGGGGCGTCACGCCGCCGCCGCCCCCCCCCGCACCCGTTGCTGCTTTTACCTGGACCTGCGATGTGGTGCGCCACTGCGTGTTCGATGGCAGCACGTCGACCGGGACCTCACTGACGTATTACTGGACGAATTCCAACGACACTCCGAAGACCGGTGTGACCGCCGTGTACTGGTGGGATATCGCGGGCCGGGCGCAGACGGTCACGCTCAAGGTCACCGACAATCTTGGTCGCACCAATACGCTCTCAAAATCAGTTGTTGTGAACTGAACGCACGCGCCCTGACGGCGCGGGCGGAACGGACGACGGGGCGCCATCACTGGCGCCCCGTCGTCTATTTCCGATCCTGCTGAAATTTCCGCGTCGCTACGCGTGCGACGCCCATGATACTTCGCCCTTGGTGTACGGCAGGCACGGATCAAATCGGCCCGGCGACTCGATGTACCGCTGCGCCTGCGTGCAGCCGATCTCAGACGTGAAGTAGCCGAGTAGCGACAGCTCCTTCATCATGCGGAAGTAGTGCGCCGGTTCGTCCGGCTTTCTGGTGTCCATGTACGACTTCTGCTCCTTGTCGAGTGTCTCGAGGAGCGCAAGGCGCTGAGCAGCCGTCGATGCGACGAACGTTGTCTTGTTTGCGGCCTGCGCAGCGGCATCGATCTTCTTCATGCCGTCGCGAAAGATCGTCTGATCTTTCGGCTGATAGCTGTCGGTCACCATGACGGCCATGAACGCGCCCGTCTTAGCGGCCTTCGCACCCGGCGTTTTCGTCTCCGGAAGGATCGTGTCCGCGATTTCGTCGAGGTACGCGATCTCTGCGGCCGTGAACGGCGCGAAAGCGGTCGTTCCGTCGCCGGCCTGCGGTGTGCTGTCTTTCGGCGCGCAGCCGGTCCAAAGCGCACTCCCGCCGATGAGTGCCGCACCACCAAGCAGTGCACTCACCCGCTTGATCGCCTCACGACGATCGATCATGGACTGTTCGAGAAACTGTTCGTCTGTGTCGAGTGACATGGCGGGATCCGTTTAGAGATTGCGCTTGGTGAGTTCACTGACGGCGAAGTCTGCTGCGCGCGCCGTCAACGCCATGTACGTCAGCGACGGATTGACGCATGACGCGGACGCCATGCTCGATCCATCAGTGACGAAGACGTTTGGCGCGTCCCACACCTGATTGTGGCTGTTGAGCACCGACGTCTTGGGATCACGACCCATGCGCGCCGTGCCCATTTCGTGAATGCCTTGACCCGGGAAGTAGCCGTAGTCGTAGGTGTTCACATCTTTCACGCCCGCGGCGGTCAGCATCTCTGCCATGTCCGCCATCATGTCCTTGCGCATCTTGGCTTCGTTTTCGCCCGTTTCACAATCGATCTTGAGCACAGGCAATCCCCACTTGTCCTTCTTCGTTTCGTCGAGCGTGACCTTGTTGGCATGGTTGGGGAGCATTTCGCCGAATGCCATGCCGCCGATGGTCCACTGACCCGGTTCCGCGGCAGCGTCCTTGAACGCTCCACCGATACCTGCTTCCGCGATCGCGCGCGACCAACCTTGACGACTCGCACTTCCCTGATACCCAAAGCCGCGCAGATACTCACGCTTCTCGCCATGCACGTTGCGAAAGCGCGGGATGTAGAAGCCCGTCGGTCTGCGGCCGTAGTAATACTTGTCCTCGAGCCCTTCGAGGTTGCCGGACGCGCCGAGACGGAAGTGGTGATCCATCAGGTTGTGTCCAAGCTCGCCTGAACTGCTGCCAAGTCCACCAGGCCAGATCTCCGTTGCAGAACGCAGCAGCAACCACGCGCTATTGAGCGTCGATGCGCAGAGGAAAATGATCTTGGCTTTGTAGTCGGTCGTGGCGTTGGTGACGGCATCGATGACGCGTACGCCCGTCGCTCGCTTCTTGTCCTTGTCGTACAACACTTCGCTGACGATCGCAAACGGCTTGAGCGTCAGGTTGCCGGTTGCCACGGCAGCGGGCAAGGTCGACGACTGCGTGCTGAAGTAGGCGCCGTATGGGCACCCCAGCCAGCACGCATCACGTGACTGACAGGCGCCACGACCCGGCAACGGCTGCGTGATGTTCGCGGTGCGCGCATGAATGAGATGACGCTTTCCGTCAAACAGCTTCTTGAGCTTTCCGCCGACGAGTTCTTCACCGCAATTGAGCTTGTGCGGCGGCATGAACTGTCCATCGGGGAGCACGTCGAGTCCGTCGCGATTACCGGCGATGCCAGCAAACTTCTCAACCTTGTCGTACCACGGTGCCAACTCTTCGTAGCGAATTGGCCAGTCGATCGCGATGCCTTCCTTGGCATTCGCTTCGAAGTCGATGCTGCTCCACCGGTAGCTCTGACGGCCCCACATGAGCGAGCGTCCGCCAACGTGATACCCGCGGAACCAGTCGAAGCGCTTGGCTTCGGTGTACGGCGATTCCCGTTCGTCGACCCAGTAGTCGAGATTCTTCTCGTTCAGCGGATAGTCACGCGCGAGCACGGGATAGTGCTTGATCATGTCCGTGGTACGACCGCCCCTGTGCGGATACTGCCACGGCGACTTGGTCGCGTTCACATAGTCCTTGATGTGCTCGATGTTCTTGCCGCGCTCGAGCATCAGCACCTTAAGGCCTTTCTCCGTGAGTTCCTTGGCGGCCCAACCGCCCGAGATTCCGGAGCCAACAACGATCGCATCATACGCCTGATCCTGCACTGCTTCCTCCCATGTCGCCGAGATCGACAGGTACCGGTGAGAACTGCGGGGAGAACTGCCTGAAGGCCAATATGGCGTTCGGTACACGCGCGGTCACGCCCGAACAGGTCATACCACGTCAGAGATTTCGTCGATTCAACTCGTTCACCGCGAAGTCGGCCGCCCGTGCGGTCAGCGCCATGTACGTCAGGGACGGATTCTGGCAGGCCGTCGATGCCATACATGAGCCGTCAGTGACAAAGACGTTGAGCGCATCCCAGACCTGATTGTGCTTGTTGAGCACCGAACTCCTCGGTTCCTGTCCCATCCGCGCGGTGCCCATCTCATGTATCCCCTGACCGGGCGTGTACCCCT
This sequence comes from Gemmatimonas sp., assembly GCA_046590495.1. GTDB lineage: Bacteria > Gemmatimonadota > Gemmatimonadetes > Gemmatimonadales > Gemmatimonadaceae > Gemmatimonas. Next base: position 3,355 of record JBKJTE010000238.1, read on the forward strand.
GATCAAACGGCTTCACATCGCGCACGCCTGATTCGCTCAACATCTCGGCCATGTCCGCCATCATGTCCTTGCGCATCAGATGCTCGTTCTCGCCGATGGCGCAGTCGATCTTGAGGACCGGCAGTCCCCACTTGTCCTTCTTCGATTCGTCGAGCGTGACCCTGTTGTCGTGGTTGGGCAGCATCTCGCCGAATGCCGTCCCACCGATGGTCCACTGACCCGGTTCGGCGATTGCATCCTTGAACCCGCCGCCGACGCCAAGTTCCGCGACGGCGCGGGACCAACCGTCACGCCCGGCGCCGCCTTCGTAGCCAAAGCCGCGCAGATACGGACGCTTGTCGCCAAAGAGATTGCGATAGCGTGGGATGTATGACGGATTGGGACGGCGCCCGTAGAAATACTTGTCTTCGAGACCATCGATCTTGCCTTCCGCGCCGAGTCGGAAGTGATGATCCATGAGGTTATGTCCGAGTTCGTTGGAGCTGCTGCCAAGTCCGCCCGGCCAGATGTCGGTCGCCGAGCGAAGGAGCAGCCAGGTCGAGTTGAGCGTCGACGCGCACAAGAAGACGATTTTCGCCGAGTAGTCGGTGACGGCGTTTGTGAGTGCGTCAACGACACGAACGCCCGTCGCGCGCTTGGTGTTCTTGTCGTAGACAACTTCACTGGCGATTGCGAATGGCTTGAGTGTCAGTCGGCCGGTCGCCATTGCCGCCGGGAGTGTTGACGACTGCGTGCTGAAGTAGGCGCCATACGGGCAGCCGAGCCAACAGGCATCGCGGTAGTTGCAGGCACCGCGTCCGGCGAGCGCCTTGGTGAGGTTGGCCGTGCGACTTGAGATGAGTCGACGCTTGCCGTCGTACAATTTGGTGAGTCGTTCAGCGACAAGTGATTCGGCGCAGTTGAGCGCCATCGCTGGTTGGAATTCGCCGTCGGGGAGTTGCGGCAAATTTTCAATGGAGCCCGCGATCCCGGCAAACTTCTCAACGTAGCTGTACCACGGTGCGATTTCGGCGTAGCGGATCGGCCAGTCGATGGCGATCCCGTCTTTCACATTCGCTTCGAAGTCATAGTCGCTCCAGCGAAAGCTGCATCGGCCCCACATGAGCGAACGTCCGCCAACGTGGTAGCCGCGATACCAGTCGAAGCGTTTCACTTCGGTGTACGGCGAGTCTTCGTCCGACGCCCACCAATCGAGATTCTTTTCGTTGAGTGGGAAGCTGCGACCCAATACCGGGTAGCGTCGCTCCATGTCGGTGGTGCGGCCGCCACGATGCGGATACGCCCACGGAGGCGTCGTGGCGTTCACATAGTCTTTGATGTGCTCGATGTTCTTGCCGCGTTCGAGCATCAGCACCTTCAGACCCTTTTCCGTCAGTTCCTTGGCCGCCCAGCCACCTGAAATTCCGGATCCGACGACAATCGCATCATACTGCGGTTCTTGCACTCCGACCTCCCTGGTCGATGGCAGTTCTGTTGGTACGACGTTCGCAGCCCGGCTCGGTGGGTCCGGGTCAGCCTGACAGGAATATGGCAGCGTGCACAGGCAACGGGACCTTAACCAGCGGCGCGACCCTGATGTTTCGTGAACGGGTCAGGCTGGCTGTTCGCTGAGCTGCTGGCGGACCTCGGTCGCGCTGGCCGCCATCGCCAGGAACGCCGCCGTCACGTTGGGGTCGAGCTCGACGCCGGCGAGCTTCTGGATCAGCGCCAGCGCCTGATCCCGCGGGAAGGGATCGTGGTACGGCCGCTTCGAGCTGATGGCATCGTAGATATCGGCGACGTGCACGATCCGGCTGGCGAAGTGCGTCTCGCGCGGATAGCTCAGCACGGGGTAGCCGCCCTTGCCGTTGAACCAGATGTGATGCTCGTACGCGACCGTCGCCGCCAGCCCGTTGCCGAGGCTGCGCGCGGTCAGAATCCGTGCACCCTCCACCGGATGCGCCTGCATTTCCAGGCGCTCCTCCGCCGTCAGCTTGCCGGGCTTCGTCAGCAACTCCTTCCGCAGCTTGGTCTTGCCGATGTCGTGCAGCAGCGCGGCCGTGCCGATCGCGCGCGTGTCCGCATCGGACAGGCCGAGCTGGTCGCTGATGCCCATCGAGAGCATGGCCACATTGCAACAGTGCGACGTGGTGTATTCATCGTACGACTTGATGTCGAGCAGCGGCATGAGGCAGCCCTGCTCGCGACGGATCGTGACGGCCAGCGCGCGAACGATGCCGTCCACCTCGACCATCGGAATACTTCGCCCGGCCTCGACCTCACGGTGCAGAAAATTCACCGCCTCCGTCTCGGCGCCGAGCCCCATGTGGCGTAAGCCCGGATCGCCACCGCCGGCCGGGCCATCCTTCTTCACGTCGGCGATCTGCACCGAGAGCGGCCCGGCGCGCATGCCCCGATGCGTCCAGGCCGAGCCCGGCCCTGGCGGACCGGCGAGCTTCTGGCGGATCGCGGTGAGCATGATCGTCGTGTCCTCGAGCGTCGGCGTTGGGGCCACCACGACCTCGAGGCGCTGCACGCCGACGGCCCAGAGTCGTGCGCACCACTCCCAGCCACGCAACTCCGTCACCGGGCGCGCACCCGAGATGATCTCACTCTCCAGAAACGACAGCCGCAGCGGTCCGCCGGCAAGCACGGCGAGAAGCGCTGTGTGCAACCGCGCCAGCGCCGTTCTCTGCATCGGATGATCATCGCTGTAGAGCGCCTGTGCCGAAAACGCCTGGCCGAGCGCCGTCAGAAATGTGACGACGGGATTCATGTCGTGCGCTCCACGCTGCTGCCGGTATCACGCAGCTGCCATTTGGGATCTGAACCGACACGCGCCGCCAGCGCCATCACCGCCTCGGTCTTCGGATCGTCGGCGTAGACGCGCGTCAGCACGTGCAGCGCACTCACGGCGGGCTGCGTCGGCTCGGTCAGCGCAAGGCGACGCAACAGCACGCTGCGCCTGCTGACGATGGTGATCAGCCAGTCGCGCACGCGATCGCTGCGTGTGAACATCAGGGCGCGAATGGCGCGGGCCTTCACCGGGTCGCTCTGCCGTCCCGCGTCCACCAGCGTGATGATTTTCTCGACGAGCGCCTCCGCCAGCTCGCCGCGCTCGCTGCTCGACTCGGTAAGTTCCTGCAGCGCCATCACCACCACGCGTTCGCCATCGTCATCGAGTGCGCGCAGGAATGCGGCAATGCGCACCGCGTCATCCATGCGCGCGAGCACGCGCAACGCCTCGATGCGCACCTGCAGCTGCGCGTGCGATTGGAGCTCGGCGATGGTACTGGTGGCCGCGTCGGCGCCGCCACTGCGCGTCACCGACTCCTGCAGCAGGGACAGGATGTTGCGAATGAGGTACCACGGGC
>JBKJTE010000259.1:0-7001 GCA_046590495.1 Gemmatimonas sp.
GTGCGCGCGCCGGTTGACGTCGACTTCCGCATCTTCGATCAGTTCGTCCGCATCAAGGGCGTCGAATCGGTGCAGTCGAGTGTGAAGCCCGACTCGGCGCAGGGTCCGGTGGGTCGCGTCTGGACCCGCCGACTTGGGCCCGGGGTGAATGTGATTCGCGTTGAGGCGCTCCAAGCGGACAGCCGGCGCGCAGCACGCGCGATGACACGCGTCAATCCTGAAGCGGATGTCGGCTTCGGTATGAGCGACGTGCTTCTGGGCAACGCACCCACAGCCCGCGACCCGAATGCGGGGGCAAAGCGTTGGACCGATATCAACATCGAACCGACTGCAGGCATCTACAGCGCAACTGCACAGATCGGACTTGTCTGGGAGATGTACGAGCTCGCCGCGCGCGATGGTCAGAACAAGTATCGCCTGGCGGTGACGGTCGAACGGGTGGCCAAGGGCGGCGCGACCGGATTTGCCGCGCGACTGTTCGATGGACTCGGTCGCAGTGTCGGGCGCGAGCAACGCGGACGTGATCGACTCACGGTTTCATTCGATCGCGCCGTCGCGAGCGCAAACACGCTGGTCGAATATCTGTCGCTCGACTTGTCGAATTCACCGAGTGGTGAATACCGGCTCCGCGTGGATATCACCGATCTGACCAATCAGAAGAAGACCTCTCGTCAAACTGCCTTCACGATCAGGTAGTGCGCGTTTCGATCTGTGCACTCGCCGCACGTTTCCCGAGCGAGCGTGCGTATCGCGTCGACAATCTCTCGCCATCCCGTTGCGCGGCGAGCGTTGATCGATTGTCTTTCGCCGCTGAATGATCGCTGAGCAACCCGCCCCCGTGGACGCGTCTGTCCTGACCGCTGGCAGCCGTACGTCCGATTACGACTACGAGCTGCCCGAAGCACGCATCGCGCAACGCGCCGTCGAACCGCGTGATGCGAGTCGCATGCTCGTCGTCGATCGCGCGGCGGGCACTCTCGCGCATCGGACCTTTCGCGATCTCGTCGAAATCATTCCGGCCGGCGACGCAATTGTCGTGAACACGACGCGCGTTTTCCGCGCACGATTGCTCGGACATCGCGACAGCGGCGGTCCCGCAGAGATTCTGCTGCTCCGCCCGGTCGACGATACGCACTTCGAAGCGATGATTCACCCCGGTGGCAAACTGCGACCGGGCAAGTTCGTGACTGTCGCGCCGGGGTTCCGTGTCGAGATCGTGGACACGACGCCGCGTCGCACGCGCATCGTGAAATTGCACACCACAGGCGATGTGAACGCTGCGATCGAAGCGCACGGTCATATCCCGCTGCCGCCCTACATCGAGCGCGCGGACGAGAAGAGCGACGAGACACGTTATCAGACGGTATACGCCGAACAGTCAGGCTCGGTCGCGGCGCCAACCGCCGGGCTGCACTTCACACCCGAGCTGCTCGCTCGCTTGAATGCGCGTGGTGTGAAGCGCGCGGATGTACTGTTGCACGTTGGCGCCGGCACCTTCAAACCGGTCCAGGACGACGATCCGTCCACGCACCTCATGCACGAGGAATGGTGCGAGATCTCGGAGGAGTCGACGCGCACGCTGAATGATGTCCGAGCCCACGGTGGAAAGATCTGGGCGGTTGGCACAACGAGCGTGCGCACACTCGAAACAGCGGCCGATACAGCCGGCGTGATTCATCCGACGCAGCGGGAGACGAATATTTTCTTGCGTCCGCCGTACACGTTTCGCGGTGTCGACCATCTCATCACCAACTTTCATTTGCCACGCTCCACACTCCTCATGCTGGTCGCGGCGTTCGCCGGCTACGAGCTGACGATGCGTGCCTACCGGACCGCGGTAGCCGAGGAGTACCGGTTCTATTCGTACGGTGATGCGATGTGCGTGATCTGATGGACGGCCTCTGCAAGATCAAAAGCAACAACAAAAAGCCGACCGCGAATTCCGCGAATCGCTCCGTCACCATTCGCGAAATTCGTGTCATTCGCGGCCTGCGGTGGTTTTTTGCTTTTGGGGTACGTTTCGGATCATGACATCGCCGTTCGGCTTCGAGCTTTCTGCGACGGATGGCGCAGCGCGCGCCGGCGTGTTCACCACCCCGCACGGCGTCGTGAACACGCCGCAGTTCATGCCGGTCGGTACGCTTGCATCCGTCAAAGCGCTTGACCCGGATGACCTCACCCGGCTCGGCGCGACGATGATTCTCGCCAACGCGTATCATCTGCATTTGCGCCCCACCGACGACACCGTTCGCACCATGGGCGGGCTGCACAAGTTCATGCACTGGAACGGCCCGATTCTCACCGACTCGGGCGGCTTTCAGGTGTTTTCGCTCGAAGGGCTGCGCACGATCGCGGAGGACGGCGTCGAATTTCGCAGCCATTACGATGGATCGCTGCACCAGTTCACCCCCGAGTCGGTGATGCGCATCGAGCGCAATCTGGGCGCCGACGTCATCATGCAGTTCGATCACGTCGTGCCGGGTCAGTCGCCCGAAGAGCCGGCGCGCGTCGCGATGGAGCGGAGCATCCGCTGGCTCGATCGCTGCCGCACTGAGTTTGCGCGACTCGAGCAGGAAGACCCCACTGCGCCGACGCCCGATCAGGCGCTCTTCCCGATCGTGCAGGGGGGGATTCACGCGGGGCTCAGGCGCGAATCCGCGAGCGCGATCCGCGACATGGCCGATTGGGTCGGCATCGGGATCGGAGGGCTGTCTGTCGGCGAAGCCAAGCCGGACATGTATGCCATGCTCGACGTCGTCCACGAACTCCTCCCGACCGACCGGCCGCGCTACCTCATGGGCGTCGGTTTCCCGGAAGACCTCGTCGAGGGCGTGGCACGCGGTGTCGATCTCTTCGACTGCGTCGCCCCGACGCGCATGGGACGCACCGGCGCTTTTTTCACCAACACCGGCCGTCGCAATATCAAGAACGCCGTCTTCCGACTCGACCCGGAGCCGCTGGACGCCGAATGCGGCTGCGCCGCCTGTTCCCGCTTCTCGCGCGCCTATCTCCGACACCTCTTCGTCACCGAAGAAATCCTCGGACTCCGCCTGTTAAGCCTCCACAATGTACATTTCCTCGTCGCGCTGATGCGTGACGCGCGGGCCGCACTCTTCGCCGGCTCGTTTCAGAGTTGGAGCCGAGATTGGCTCGCTCGCTATCACTCCCGATCGACTCCGATATGATCGTTCCAGTTGCCGCCTCGCTCGTCGCCATCCAGGCCGCCCCGAGCAACCAGATCGCCTCCATGATTTTCATGTACGGGGCGATTTTCGCGATCTTCTACTTCGTGCTCATCCGCCCGCAACAGAAGCAGCGCAAGGCGCTCGATGAACTCGTCAAGGCGGTCAAGAAGGGCGACGAAGTCGTCACCGTCGGCGGGATCATCGGGGAAGTCCTGTTCATCGCCAGCAAGGACGCCTCCTCGCCCGAAGACCGCATCACGATCAAGTCCGGTGAATCGCGCCTGATCGTCGAACGCGGCCGCATCGCGCGCGTGATCGCTCCGCCCGCCACCTCCGCCTGATCCGTCCGTGTCTCTGCTCGACATTCACGTACTCGGCTCGCCCATTCTCCGACAGGAGACGGAGCGCGTCGAAAGCATCACGCCGGAAATGCGTCGCCTGATCGACGACATGTTCGAAACGATGGAAAAGGCGAAAGGCGTCGGACTCGCAGCACCGCAGGTTGGTCGGCGTGAACGCCTGGCCGTCGTCGATGCGGACGACGTGCGTCTGGTCGTGATCAACCCCGAGATCATTCTCCGCGAGGGGAAAGTAAAAGGCGAAGAAGGGTGCCTCTCCATCCCCGAAGTCTTCGCCGATGTCGAACGTTCCGCGCGCGTGATCGTGCGCGCGCAGGACATCGACGGAAAGTTCTACGAAATCGACGCGGCGAATCTGCTGGGACGCTGTCTTCAACACGAAATCGATCACTTGCACGGCAAGATGTTCATCGATCGCTTGAGCATCCTCAAGCGCCGGGCAGCGATGCGCGACTGGGAAGAAGAGAAGGACCAGTATCCGAAAATGATCCGCGTCCTCCCGGTCGGCGACCTGCCGCCGGAACGCGACTCCGAATAGACGAACGCTCCCTCGCCATGCGTATTCTCTTCTGGGGCACACCGGATTTTGCCGTGCCGCCGCTGCGCGCGCTGCTCGGCGAGGGACACGATGTTGTCGGCGTTGTCACACGCGTCGACAAGCCGCGTGGACGCTCGCGTTCGCAGCTCGATCCGTCGCCGGTGAAAGTAGTCGCGCTCGAAGAGGGAATCCCGGTACTGCAACCCGAGAAGCCGCGCGGCGACGAGTTCATCGAGCAGATGAAGGCGCTCGAAGCCGAGGTGTCCGTCGTCGTGGCCTACGGTCGCATCCTGCCGCAGGCGGTGATTGAACTTCCGTCGCGCGGGACGCTCAACATTCACGGTTCAGTCTTGCCGGTGCTCCGCGGCGCGGCGCCATTGCAAGCCGCGATCCTGCAAGGCTTCACCGAGACTGGCATCACGATCATGCAGATGGTGCCGGCACTCGACGCGGGGCCGATGCTGCATGTGCTGCGAACCCCGATCTCCCCCGAAGAAACGTACGGCGATCTCCACGATCGGCTGGCAGAACTGGGCGCACTCGGCATCGTGCAGGCACTCGCAATGATCGACGCCGGTGTCGCGCAACCGATTCATCAGGACGATGCACTCGCGACTTACGCGCCCAAGATCGAGCGCGAAATGGGACGCATCGATTTCAGTGCGACGGCCGATCACGTCTCGCGGGTAACGCGCGCGTTCGATCCGCGTCCGGGGGCATTCGCACTGCTCCGCGACAGCGAGGTAAAGCTGTTTGGTGCGCGAGTAGTCGGCGATGGTTCGGACAGTGCGCTCGACGACGCCGCTCGTGCATCGTCTCCGGGCACAGTCCGCTCCGTCGATGCAACTGGAATTCTTGTGCGTTGCGCGGTTGGTGCGGTGTTGTTTTCCGAGGTCAAGCCGAGTGGAAAGCCGAGCATGACGCCCGAGGCGTGGGCGCGTGGTCGTGGCGTGGCGGCGGGCGACGCGTTCGAGGTCGGGCAGTAGCTGGTTGGGATTGTCCGGATCGCGTTGGTCGTGCGATGGAATTGGATTGGGCGGATAACTGCAACAGAATTGGAACTGCCGATTGAGCGGATTTAGCGGATGGGACGGATTGAAATACATAAAAGAAGAGAAAATGAACAGCAGCTGACGACGCGCTCATTGTTGTATCCGCCGAATCCGCTAAATCCGCCCGGTCGGCAGTTCCAATCAGTTGCAGTTATCCCGTCAAATCCGCCAGCTCCCTCACCTGACGAATCAGCGTCCGATTCCCCACGGCCCGTAACATGCGCATCGAAATGCGTCGGCCGACCTTCAGGACGAGGACAGCCAGACCCGACCCGACTATGTTTCGTCCATGACGCCGGTCGAGGGGACAGAGAAGAGCGTGCGCGCCAAACGAGCAGCACCAACAGGTGGGAGCACCAACACGGTCGGGGGAGTTACCGAGCCCCGTACGGCCGCGGCCATGGCGCTTGCCGATCTGCGCGCGGGTGCGCTGCTCGATGCGGCGTTCGAGCGACGAGTGGGGCCGCTGGATGCGCGCGACCGCCGTTGGGTGCAGGAGCTTGTTTGGGGGATGCTCCGTCGCCGTGGTTGGCTTGACGCCATGCTCGGCGCTCGCGTCCGTGGGGGTATCGCCAAGCTCGATCCTGACGTCGCGGATCTGCTGCGGCTTGGCGCGTATCAGCTGATTGCCATGGGCAGCGTGCCCGCCTATGCCGCGATCGCGCAGACCGTCGAGCTGACCAAGCGTCGTCACGGCATTGGCGCCAGCAAGCTCGCCAACGCTGTGCTGCGTCGCGTCGATCGCGAGCGCGATGCGCTCGAGCCACCCGTGCCGACGGACACTATCGAAGCGATGGCTCAGCGGTACTCGCACCCGCGCTGGGTAGTCGCACGCTGGATCGAGCGCTGGGGCCCCACCGACGTTGAACGGTTGCTTGCGGCCAACAACGAAGAAGCGACCATCACCGTCCGCCCGTTCGGTGTCGTTCGCGAACAGCTCGAGGCGATGCTCGATGGCGCTGGCGTGACGACACACGACGTGCCACTCGTCGCCGACTCGCTGCAGCTCGGACCTGGCGTCGCACTCACGGAACTCGGCGCGTTCAAGCAAGGGCTGCTCTTTGTGCAGGACCCCGCTGCGACGCTCGTGACGCAGTACGCCGCTGTGCCTGCGGGCGCGACCGTCGCCGACCTGTGCGCGGCACCCGGCGGCAAAGCCGTCGAACTCTCCCGCACCGCGTCGCTCGTGATCGCGGCTGATCGCAACCGCACACGCGTCGAGAAAATGTTGCTCGGACTGGGGCGCATCGATGCAACCAACCTCGCAGCGATCGTCGCTGATGCGCGCTTCCCCGCCATTGAGCCCGTCGACGCTGTACTGGTGGATGTGCCATGCACGGGCACCGGCACATTCAGGCGTCATCCCGATGCACGCTGGCGCTTGCGCATGTCAGACTTCGCGGTGCTTGGTGCAACACAAAAACAGATTCTTCGCGCAGCCGCACAGATCGTGAAGCCCGGCGGTCTGTTGATCTACAGCACCTGCTCGCTCGAACTCGAAGAGAACGACGACCAGATCGAAGCGTTCCTCGCCGACAACAAGGAGTTCACTCTCGAAGCGCCGCCGGAAGGCACCGTGCCAGAGAGTGTCCTCGACAACGGTTTGCTGCGTGTGCTGCCACAACAGACAGGAACCGATGGCGCATTCGCCGCGCGGTTACGTCGAGCGTTGTGATGATGGCGACGAAGTCGAAAGGCCCTGCAACACTGAAGACGTGGGCGCTGCGTGCAGCGATCGTCATCGCGGTAGGAGTGGCGATCGGCGCAACAGGTGGTGTCGTCGCAGTGCGCACCTTCGAACCGGGGCGTTCAGGGCAGCCGGATTCACTGCAGATGATGCTCGACAGCATCGCCAAAGGAACGCCTG
>JBKJTE010000395.1:0-3427 GCA_046590495.1 Gemmatimonas sp.
GGCGTCGCTCGACGCAAACACATCGAGTCCACCACGATCGATCTCGAGCAACTGCGCGCGTCCGTCAACTGCCGTGAGCGATGCACGTCGCTTGGTGCCGGCTTCGGTCAGCACCACCGTGCCGTTGCCGAATTCGAAGTGTGCCAGACTGATCCGCCCCGGCGGCTTCTTTCCGCGCGCAAGCCACCGCAGCCGCCCGGCGATCATCAGGTGAATCACCAGATATCGCTCGTGTTCAAATACGAGCACCAGTCGCTTTCCAATGCGTTCGACCGCGAGAATGGTCGCGCCCGAAAACTCCGGGAGCGGCGGCGCCACCGAGCGCAACACGAACGGATTGTCGACGACCACGCGCTCCAGTACGCGCCCAACCAAACGACTGGCGAGCGCTTCGCAATAGACGGTGATATCCGGCAGCTCGGGCACATTCGATGCTACGCCGCCCGCGCTGCGCTGGCCAGTGTGACTTGTCCCTGTGTGGCTGTCGCCGAAGGACGCTGGCGTGCAAATGATGGCGGTCTGGTGCGACGGTGGCTGTGAAAGCGCGGGCGGCGTTGCATGTTGTGCCTCCACCCAACGCCTCCACCAACCGCCTTCTCCTGATCATGCCGCCAAACGGGTCTTCGTCATCGTTGCATCGCTCGACGGTTCGCGCTGGAGATGCGTCGGCACATCGCGCACGTCGTGCGGTGTTCGGAAGCGCGATCGGCGCGGCGCTGCTGCTGAGCGGCGCCCCGCGTCGTGCGAACACGCAGCTCACGCAACCGGCATCGGCGCCGACACTCGTTCCTGTGCAGGCGGAGCTGTTCGCGCCGGGCGGTGCGCTGACGAACGCGTTTGCCGATTTCGACAACGATGGCGACGTCGATCTGTTTGTCGGCTTCAACGGGACGCCCAATCGGCTGTACGAAAATCGCGGCGGGCAGTTCACGGAGATTGGCGCGGCCGCTGGTGTGGCCGACGCCCGCCCGACGCGGGCTGCGGCGTGGGCCGACTTTGATGCCGATGGCGACGCGGACTTGCTGGTTGGGTTCACGACCGGTGCAGGACCGGTGCTGCGGCTTTATCGCAACGAAGGCGGCCACTTCACCGACGTAACGTCGGCGTCAGGTCTGACGGTCGATGCCGGAGCCGTGCGTCAGCCATCGTTCATCGACATCGATGGCGACGGAGACCTCGATCTGTTCGTCGCGTTTCGCGACAAGCCGAACATGCTCTTCCGGAACGATAGCGGACACTTCACCGACATCGCGGTCAGCGTCGGACTGGCTGACCCGCGCAAGAGTGTTGGCGCGGTGTGGTTTGACTATCAGCAGGACGGCGATCTCGATCTCTACGTCGCCAACCAGGATGGCGATGCGAACGGGTTCTTTCGCAACGACGCGGGACACTTCACCGACGTCGCCGATTCAGTCGGGCTGGCGTGGGGCGGTCGTCCGGCGCGTGTCGCAACGAATGGTACGGTACGGCCGTGTGCGGCCGACGTGAACAACGATGGCGTCTTCGACCTGTTCAACGCCAACTACGGGCCGAACGGACTCTTTCTGGGTCGCACCAACGGCGCCTTCGATGATGCGAGTAGCGCCTGGGGAGTGGGACTCGATGGGCACTACGACACGTGTGCGTTTGCCGATATCGACAACGATGGCAAGCTCGATTTCTACGTCAATGGTACGGTGTCGGCGACGGAGAGTTTTCGCGACTACATCTACCATCAGACCACCGGTCATTACGCCGACGTTACGCCGTCGAATATCATCGCACTGCAGTCCAGTCACGGTGTGCAGTGGGCGGATGTCGACGGGGATGGTGCGCTCGATCTGGCCCTCGCGGGTTCACGCGCCGACGCCACGCACACGCTGATGCACAACACGCTGCCACCGGCAGTGGCGCGCCGCTCGCTGCGGGTTCGCGTGCTTGACGCACACGGGCACGCGACGCGGGCTGGTGCCGAGGTGCGCGTCTACGCGGCCGGCACCAATCGACTGCTGGCCAGCCGGTTGGTGGACACCGGCTCAGGGTATGACTCGCAGAGCGACGTGCCGGTGCACTTTGGGCTCGCGTCGATGGCGGCGGTCGATGTGGAGGTCACGGTGCTGACGAGCGGCAAGCGCGTGAGTACGCGGACGCGGCGGGTGAAGCCGGCGGCGTATGTGGGGAAGGTGATGACGGTGAAGTTTTGAACTACTCAGTCTGCAGTTGGCAGTTCGAGTTCCGGGTTTCCAGTGTGCGAATTCACGACCGGGAACTCGAACTCGCCACTCAAAACTGGCAGTTGAACCCCGAGGTCAGCCCTTTTTCCCCGTCGTCTCCCTACAGAGATACGTCATCGCTACATCCGGCACCGACCCCTTGAATACCGTCCCGTACCCCGGTTTCCCGACCACCTTGTGGTTGCCGATCTTTTTGCCCGCGGCGTCCAGGTAATACCAGTTCTCCTTGACGGCGACGACCTGCTTGGCGCAGTCGAACATCACAATCGTCCGCGACGCGTACAGGTCGCCGAAGGACGCCTTGGTTGGCTTGGCGAATTTGGCCCGGACTGACGCCGTGATGATGCCGGCTGCTTTCGTGACCGATCCCGTCTCGATAAAAACCGGATCGCCCGTACTGGTCTTCCCGATTTCCTTAAGGGCTTGAGCCTCCGCCGAGCTCGACAATAGGAGTCCGATTGCCGCCAAGGTGACACACGAGACTCGTCGACGCGTACAAACACGAGGGGAAGCAAGGGAACTCGTCACGACTGCTCCGGATAGAATGGGAATCGGGCGTTTGAGCCGCGTTCGCAGCGTCGCGAGGAACGCGCGCAAAGGTAAGGAGCGTTGTCTGATCCAGAAGACGACGCTCCATCAACTTCACAAGTATTGGACCGGTCCATGAACGATACCAACAGCAACAGCAGTCCAGCTGACAGCTCTGATGGGGGCCCGCGTGCCATTACCGCGACAACAACCGAAGTCGCCGTGCTCGCAGGCGGATGCTTCTGGGGCGTCGAGGAAATTTTGCGCGAAGTGCCCGGTGTAATCGATACGGATGTTGGATACACCGGTGGCTGGCTCGAGAACCCGACGTATCACGATACGCACGACAGCAAGTCCGGGCACGCCGAAGCGGTGCGTATCACCTTCGATCCGTCTGTCCTCACCTACGAAACGCTGCTCGAAGAGTGGTTCTTCCGTCTGCACGATCCGACCACGCTCAATCGGCAGGGCAACGACACCGGCACGCAGTATCGATCGTCGATCTTCTATCAGTCACCCGAGCAGCAGGCCATCGCCGAGTCGGTGAAGGCGCGCGTCGATGCGTCCGGGAAGTGGAAGAAGCCGATCACCACCGAGATCGTGCCGCCCGCCAAGTGGTACTCGGCGGAAGGGTACCATCAGGACTATCTGCGCAAGAATCCGGGTGGGTATACGTGTCATTGGAT
>JBKJTE010000135.1:0-17080 GCA_046590495.1 Gemmatimonas sp.
TCGATACGGGCACCGTCAGCGGCGTCGGCACGATCAAGGTCAAAAACGCCGCGGGTGTGGTCAGCACGGCGACGATCGATCCGGTCGGCCAGGGGCTGCAGGCATTCGCCATGAAAGATCTCACGTTCGCGCCGCCACTCACGAACGGCAAGAACAGCTACACCGTCGACGTCACGCCCACCGGCGGTACGGCGCAGAGCGTGAAGACGTACACCACCGGACGCATCACCGGTATGCGCTACTCGCAGGGCAATCCCATTCTCATCATCGGGGACTCGCTGAGCATCCCGATGTCGCAGCTGACGCAAATTCGCGCCTGATCGCACCCACCCCTTCAGAGAAACTCAACACACATGCTTCGCTCTCTCTATGCTGGCGTTTCGGGCCTGCGCAACAATCAGGTTCGCATGGACGTCATCGGCAACAACATCTCCAACGTGAACACGGTCGCTTTCAAAGCCGGTCGCGTCACGTTCAAAGAAGGCTTCGCGCAGCTGCTGCAGGGCGCCAGCCGTCCGCCCGGAGACCAGGGTGGTATCAACCCGATTCAGATCGGGCTCGGCATGCAGATCGGCTCGATCGATCAGATCTTCAATCAGGGCAATCTCGAAACGACGGGCTCAAACACCGACGTCGCAATCCAGGGCGACTCGTTCTTCGTCGTTCGAAAGGGCAACCAGTCGTTCTACACACGCTCCGGCAACTTCCAGGTGGACGCGTTGGGCAACATGGTGTCGCCAACCAACGGTTTCGTCGTGCAGGGTCGCACGTACGACAACGGCATTCTGCAGGACGGTATCCGCGACATTCAGCTCCCGTTCGGTCAGAAGGTGTCGGCCAAGCCGACGACGGAAAGCGTGCTCGCCGGCAACCTGAATGCATCGGCGCCGGTGTTCCAGGGCGTGTTCACCAACGCGCTCGATCGCGCGCTGCCGATCAATCAGGCCGCCTGGACGGAAACCCAGATCGCCGTCTTCGATTCGCAGGGCACAAAGCAGGACATCAAAATCCAGATGTGGAAGACGGCGCCGAACACGTGGGATTGGCGCATCGATCCGATCGCCAGCGGCATCATCCAGAATCTGCAGACGGACTCGCTCTCCCCGCCAACCTCGATCCCGCTCCCGACGCCGCCGACCGGCTATCAGATCCTCCCGGCCGACGTGACTGTGACCAGCACCAGCGGCACAGCCTACAACAACCCGGCCGACTGGACGTTCAACGCCGCCACAGGCGCGGTCGACTTCACCACCAGCATGCCGTCCAACTCGGCGATCAAGGTCGGCTATTTCATCAGCCCGACGACGCCGGCGGCCAGCATCAACGGCGGTACGCTGACGTTCGATCAGGCCGGCATCATGAGCACGAACATCACGGCCGGTATCGACTTCGCCGTGCCGGGCGCCAACCTGGTTCAGGTCAACCTCAAGCTCAACGGCGGCGTGAATGGCTTGACGCAGTTCGCCTCGACGGCGTCGACGGCGGTGCTCCGCGACCAGAACGGCTACACGTCAGGCTCGCTGCAGAACTTCTCGATCGACCGCTTCGGTCTGATCACGGGCTTCTTCACCAACGGCACGACGTCGCCGCTCGCCAAGATCGTACTCGGCGACTTCAACAACCCGAGCGGCCTGCTCCGTATCGGCGACAACATGTATCAGGAGTCGGCCAACTCCGGCGGCGCGGTGCTCGGCTTCGCGCTCGAAGGCTCGCAGTCGCAGCTCACCAGCGGCGCGCTCGAAATGTCCAACGTCGACCTGGCCCAGGAGTTCACGAACATGATCGTGGCCCAGCGCGCCTTCCAGGCGAACGGCAAGGTCGTGTCCACCTCGGACGAAATGCTGCAGGAACTGATGACGATCAAGCGGTAAACTGATCGCTCGCGGGGCACGCAGGCGACTGCGTGCTCCCTGGGCCGTCGGGCACGGATCGGAGATCGCTGGCTCGCCCGGAAAAATCGGCTCGAGTCCGCCAGATCCGCGCTGGGCGGCCGCCGCACACTGCATTTCTCGCGGAGGCGCGGAGAACGGCTTTCCGATTCTTTCCTGTTGTTGCTGTTCCCCGCGCCTCCGCGAGACCAAGCCGTTGCATTTGCCCTGTCCCTCGGCGCCAGCTCGCTCGGCAAATCCTGCCGCCCTCGTTCGAAATTGCCGGTCATCGAACTAGCTGCTATCCACGTGTTCCCGATTCCGGAACACGAGAGCTGTGCGCTAAAATGTTGTTTTTATTGGACTTACGCACGCTGATGTCAGCGTGCTCGCACGCAGCGCACTGCGCGAGTGCTCTGGCCCGCTCCGTGCTTTTAACGATGGCGAAGACCCAACTCTCGCCCGTTCAAGACCATGTCTGCCAAACAAGAAGCCAAAGCGCCCGAAGTTGCCGCAGAAGCCGTCGTCGCCGCGACCGGCCTGAAAGCCAAGCTGCCGCTGATCGCGATGATCGCCGTTGGCCTCGCCGTTGGCGGCGGAACCGGTGCGGCGGTCATCGGGCCGATGGTCGCGAAAAAGATGGGCAAGGTCGTTCAGCCCGCGGTGCACGCAGACAGCGCGGGTGCTGAAGGCGAGCACGCAGCGGGCGGCGGCGAGAAGGGCGGAAAGGAAGGGGAGAAGGGGAAAGAGGGCGCGGTCTCCGCGATGCACGTCCTCGAAAACCTGGTACTCAATCCAGCCGGCAGCGGCGGAAGTCGCTTCCTCCTGCTCTCCGTCGCCATCGAACCGGGCAACACCAAAGCCACCGAAGCGTTCACGGCGCGCGACGCCGAGTTGCGCGACATCATCCTGACCTCACTGGGCGGGAAGACGGTCGAAGAGCTCGTGGACATGACCGCGCGTGAGAAGATAAAAGTGGAAGTGCAAACCGCTGTGAACACGCGCTTCGGCAAAACTGCGGTCAAGCGTTTGTACTTCCCGCAGTTTGTGGTCCAGTAAGCTCTCATGGCTTCAGAAACGCTCAGCCAGAACGACATCGACCGATTGCTCGGTGGTGGTGCGCGTCTCACGCCGCACTCCGCCGCCGGACTCGATGTACAGGTCTACGACTGGCGCCGTCCTCACCGCGTGTCGAAGGAGCGCTTGCGCACCCTCGAAGCGATGTACGAGCGCCTCGTAAAGAGTCTCGAAGCGTGGTTGATCTCACGCGTACGCGGCCAGATCGAAATCCGGCTACAGAGTGTTGAGCAGTTTTCGTTTGGTGAGTTCACGCTGTCGTTGCCAACGCCATGCTCGAGCTTCGTTTTCGAGATCGCGGGCACCGGACAGAAAGGTGTGCTCGACATCGGACCGGAATTTTCGTACTACGTGATCGATCGCCTCTTCGGCGGTGAAGGGTCAGGCAGTGTGCTCACGCGCGCACTCACGCCGATCGAACGGATGGCCGTTCGCTCCATCGCAGATCGCGTTGCCGCGCTCTTGCAGGAGATCTGGCAGGACCACGTGCCGATGGACATCAACATCACGGCATTCGAGTCGTCGCCGGAAATTCTCCAGGTCGTGAATCGTGAAGACCCCGTGCTCGTAGCCAACATCGAGCTGACCGCGGGCAACGCGACAAGTCTTTTGCTGGTGTGCCTTCCGTTCTCGGTGCTCGACAAGTTCTTCACGTCGAGCGGACAGCAGCGCACCGCACTGCTGACGACCAGCGAGATGGAACGCGATACCACGCGCCAACGCAGTGAAGCCGCACTCCGCGCGACGAAAGTGCCGATCACCGCACGTCTCCCCGAATTCCAGCTCTCAATGCGCGATATCGCGCGACTCGATGTCGGCACCGTCATCCCGACCGGCATTCCAAAAGATTCACGCGTCATCCTGCGCGCAGGTGCACAGGAACGCTTCATCGGTCACCCCGGTCGAGTGAATGGCAATCTCGCCGTTCGCATTGTCGACTCGGTGCAGGTCGCTCCATCAGTCCCCGAATCCCGGTCGAATAACACATGAACCCCGCGGAAATCGACGCGCTGGTTGCCAGCGTACAGGCGGCGAAAGCCGCTGGTCAGCCCATTTCGTCGCTCAACGAGCCGGTCACGTTCGACGAGCCACCAATTGCACGCGCACCGCAACTCACCGAATTCGAGCAGACGATGCTCGGCACAACAGAAGTGCCGATCGGCATGCTTCTCGATCTGACACTGCCTGTGTCGATCGAACTTGGACGCACCAGCATGACCGTGCAGGAGATTCTGCGCCTCGGTCGTGGTTCGGTCATCCAACTCGACCGACTCGCCGGCGAACCGATCGACATCTACGTCGGCGATCGTCGCTTCGCAGAGGGCGAAGTCGTCGTACTCGGCGAACACTTTGGTGTGCGTATCACGCGCATCCTGGCGTCCGCATCGAGCATGGCCGCCAGCGCGCACGCCGCGTGATCCCGTCTGTGTTCGCAACGCGATCTGTCGCCAAGCGATTCAGCTGTGACACCGTTCCACCGACCACCTGAGTGATGCTCCAGGCGGCACTTGGCATCGTTGCGGCACTCGCCTTTGTTCTCGCACTCGGCGCGTTCTGCGTCTGGGCGTTGAAGAAGTGGGGAGCCGGCACATTGCTTCCGCGGACACGCGTTCCGGTCGAGGTCGTGCAGCGCATCGCGCTCGGCCCCAAGGTCGGTCTCGCCGTCGTACGCGTCGGTGAAAAGGTCATGGCCGTTTCCATTGGCGACGGTGGTGTCCGCACACTCTTTGAATTGGACGAAGCCGACCGTCTCCACATCCTGTCGACCAGCAACATCCCGACTCCGCTCAACTCGAGTGTTTCGGCGTCTGCCGATTTTGCACGATTTCTCCCGACCAAGCTCGCAAGCGTCTTCAGTCGTTCACGCGAAGCTGAGCTGACCGCCGACGCGTTGCTCCCGCCGAGTGCGATGGCCGCGCTCAGTGCGCCGTCATTCGTTCTACCGACTACTAGTACGCCGTCGTTCAGCGCCGTGGCCGCAGCGGTTTCGGCGGCACCGTCGTCATTCGCGCCGCAGGCGTTCGTGCCGGCACCGATCGTCGTCGCGCCGCCGACAACAAATGCCGGGAACGCTGTGACCTACTCGCGGAAAGCGCTGCCGGTGAACGCTGCCGATCGAGACTTCCGCGCCATGCTGGGGATGTCACTCGGTGGCGCCACGCGCTTGATGATGCTCATCGGTGCATTGGCTGTGGCGAACGCGGTCGTGTCGCCCGTGCGCGCACAGGTTGCACCGCCCGTACAAACGCCCGTACAACAGCCCGTCGCAGCGCCCGCCGGTGCACAAGCCAACAGCGCGCAGACGACTGCTGCAGAGAAATCGTCGGCGCCCGGCGCCAGCACGTTGCAGGGCGCAGTGAAGAATCCGGTAAACACCACACGCGCCGCACAGACGGCGCCGAAAGGCAACGGCGCATCGACCACGGCCAACGGCACGCGCGTAACGCGTCCGACGTCACAGATGGTTGTCGACAGCACGAAGGGTGATTCAACACGTCGGCAGCGCGGTGAAGCTGCCGGTATTGCACCGCTCGCGGCAGACGATGCGATCATGAGCTTGATGCCGCAGATGGACATGAAGATCGGCGACGCAAAGGATGGCGGCCTGCGCCTCAACGGCACGGTCGGCATTGTCGTGATGATGGGGCTACTCACGCTGCTGCCGACGCTGTTGTTGATGATGACGGGGTTCACACGCATTCTGATCGTGCTGCATTTCCTCAAGCAGGCGATGGGAACACAGGGCGCGCCGCCCGCTCAGTTGCTCGCCGGGTTGGCGCTGTTGCTGACGGGCTTCGTAATGGCGCCGACGTTCACCGAAGTGAATCGCGATGCGATCACACCGTGGATGGATGGTAAGATCACGCAGATCGAGATGATGAAGACGGGCGTCAAGCCGATGCGCGAATTCATGCTGCGTCAGACGCGCAAGGAAGATCTCAAGACGTTTGTGGAACTGAGTCGCATGCCGCGCCCGAACACCGTCGACGACGTACCGCTGCACGTGCTCATGTCCGCGTTTGTGGCCAGCGAACTGCGCACGTCATTCCAGATCGGCTTCATGATCTATCTGCCGTTCATCATCATCGACGCGGTCGTTGCATCGGTGCTCATGAGCATGGGCATGATGATGTTGCCTCCAGCTATGATCTCGCTGCCCTTCAAGTTGCTGCTCTTCGTCCTCGTTGACGGCTGGGCGCTGACCATTCAATCGCTGGTGCAGAGTTTCAAGTAGCGCACCGCGTGCTATGCGATGACGGGCGAATCTGCGCAAATCAGATTCGCCCGTTTTTGTTGATCTACCGCGTTTCCTGTCTTCGAAACAGCGAACTGCGAACTGCGGTACACGGAGAACTGCACGAGAACTGCAACCGCGAGAACTGGAGGAGAACAGCTGAAAAGCAAACAACATTCCTTCTTGTTGCATTCTGCTGCTGTTTTCGTTTTCCGTTCCTGTTGTTTTCCGTGTACTGCAGGTCGCTTTTGCTTAAGCAGTTGGCTGTTCTCCCGCAGTTCTCGCCGTTCCCGTTCTCCTGCAGTTCTCCGTGTACTGCACTTCTCCGTGTACTGCAGTTCTCCGTGTACTGCAGTTCGTCGTTCGCGACTACTGCGTCGCACCCCGATCGACTTCGTTGATGCGACGTTGCGCTTCGTTCCAGTCAACGCGTGGCGCGACACCAACATCATCGAGCATCAAACTCGCCTGCGCCCTTTCGATGACGGGCTCACCAAGCTCCGGTGGAAGCGATTCGCCGAACGCGAGCTCGCCACGGCGGCACAGGCGTTCTTCGCGCGCGGAGTCCCGCTCGCCCGGAAACACGCCGCTCCGCCGAGCGAGAAACTCCGTCATCGCGTGCACGCGTGCGTGAACTCCTTCGTGCAGGATCGACGACGCGACCGGCGCCGGACTGATGTCCCGGCGGGCCAGGAACGTCAGCTCGGTGATGATCACGCGTTCTGACGGACTGAAGGCGCCGCGACAGGCGTACCGCTCCACGCGAATCGCCCGGATGTCGCGCTGCAGATGTCGCAGCCTCCAGGGCTGATGGTCGCCGATCAGCGCCAGCGACGCGTCCAGACGGGCAATCACGTCGGGGGTCGCGATTTCCGGCCTCGAGTTCAGCACTTCGACCGGGATGCCCCGAATCACGAAGGTCTCAACCATTGGTTCATCCGTTCGGGAGAAGCCGAGTCGTGCGAGAAAGGAGGCGAGCATGGTCCTTCCTACCCATCGGGCCGCGTCCGGTTCTCCCCCCCAGCCCCCACGCCCACCCCTTCCGGCAAATCCGCCCCCAAACCACTCGGCAGTTTGTGCCGATCGTCACCTGATTGACCGCAGACATCTCGCAAGCCCATCCGTGGAAAACGTTGATTGACAACAACTTGTGACATCGGACTCGACCAGAAGCAGGTGGTACGACCCCTGCTTCTAACCGCTGGCGTGGAGGTGGCAGGAATCTCCTGCGACTTCAAGCCAATTCCCAGTCAACACAGCGACCTGATGTCCCACCAGCTGGTGATCGATCTGACGCGAGACGCCATCCTCACCGCACTGACCGTCGCGGCGCCGATGCTGCTGATCGCGCTGGGCGTCGGGCTCGTCGTCAGCATCTTCCAGTCGGTCACGCAGATCCAGGAACAGACGCTGGCGTTCGTGCCCAAGCTGGTGCTGGTCGGTGGCGCGTTCGTCGTCGGGCTCCCGTGGCTCATCCAGATCCTGGTGCGCTACACCAAGCAGTTGATCATGAGCATTCCGTCGGTCGTTTCGTGAGTTCACTGACGGCCGCTGGCCTTCCAGACTTTTTCGCTCCCGGTGCGGCTGCAGCCTTCGTGCTCACGGCGCTCCGCGTGGCAGGGTTGATGCTTGTCGCGCCGGCGTGGTCGGCCAAGACCGTTCCGATGAAGCTACGCACCGCGCTCATCGTGATCTTCGCCGTGCTGCTGCTGCCGGCCGCGAGTGTCAGCGCCAACTTGCCTGCGCTTCGCATCACCCCCGCCGCGTTTCTGACCGAATCGGTCATCGGGTTCGTGATTGGACTCGCGGCCGCAACAACGATCGCCGCTGCCGAATTCGCCGGTGAACTGATCACGACGACCAGCGGCCTCTCGGGCGCCGCGGTGTTTGATCCCGTCAACAACACTCAGGGTTCGCTGCTTTCGTCGTTCATGCAGCTGTTCGCGCTCGTCATGATCATCATCAGCGGTGGTCACCTGATCATGATCAAGGCCGTCGCCATGAGCTTTGACGCCATGCCGCTTGGTGCGACGCTGAATATCGGCGCCGGAATGGCCGCCTTCGTGCCGACGGCAAAAGTGATCTTCGTGAGCGGGCTGCAGTTCGCTTCGCCGGTGATTGCGGCGGTCTTCGTCGCCAATCTTGCGCTGGCAATTCTCGGTCGCGCTGCGCCGCAGTTGCAGGTGATGAGTCTCGCCTTCCCGGTACAGATCGGTGTTGGCCTACTCACGTTCGCCGGATCCATCGCGCTCGTCGGTCATGTGCTCTCGGACTGGACGCCAGGCTTTCGTACGTCGCTCGACGCGTTCGCGCACGCAACGCTGCCGACGGCCGCGTCGGTCGTGAAAACGGGAGGCCACTGACATGGCCGATAGCGATGGTGGGGAAAAAACCGAGGAACCTACCGGTAAACGGCTCCAGGACGCGCGCGATAAAGGACAGATCGCGAAGAGTCCAGAGCTGATGACGGCGGCATTCCTGCTTGGCTCTGGTCTGACGATGTCGATGGCCGGTCCGGTGCTCTGGCGTTTTCTGCTCGACTCGATGGGGCAGAATCTTGGCGCACTCGCCAACAAGGATCTGCGCGGCATCGGACTCATTGAGTGGGTGCAGACGATGGGCTTTCGCACGATGGTTGCGATGGTCGGACTCGTCGGCTCGATGGCGATGGTGGCCATCATCGTGCAGGCGATTCAGACGGGTGGCATGCTGAGCACGAAGGCGCTCGAGCCCAAATGGAATCGTCTCAATCCGATCACCAACGTGCAGCAGATGCTCGGCAAGCGCTCCGTTGTCGAGCTGCTCAAGTCGTTGCTCAAGATGAGCATCGTCAGCTGGGCGGTATACGCAACGCTCAGCGACGCTTGGCCGGACATTCAGGGACTCGCGCTCTTGTCGCCGATCGCCCTCACCGATGTCGTCGACAAGTACGGGCTGCGTCTCATGCGCAACAGCGGCATGATGTTTCTCGCGCTCGCCGGTGCCGACTACGCCTGGCAAAAGTGGTCGACGAACGAGTCGCTCAAGATGACGAAGCAGGAAGTCAAGGACGAAGCGCGTTCGTCTGAAGGCGATCCCGAAATCAAGGGACGTCGTCGTCAGATCGCGCGCGATCGTCTGCGTCGCATGATGTTCGCGAACGTGCGCAAGGCCGATGTCGTCATCGTGAACCCGGTACACATCGCGATCGCGATCAAATACGACCCCGATGTTGCACCTGCGCCGTACATCGTCGCACTCGGCCAGCGCAAAATCGCACTCCGCATCAAGGAGCTCGCGTTCCAGCACGGCGTTCCCGTGATCGAAAACAAGCCACTCGCGCGCGCACTCATCGCGTCAGCGAAAGTCGGCACGATGATCCCCGTCGAGATGTATCTCGCCGTCGCCGAGGTGCTCGCATTCGTGCTCAAGCAGCGCCAGCGCTACGGCAGCAAGTGGCGCGGTACGGCGGCCGCATGATCAACATCCATGAAGTCGTGAGAATCGCCCGATGACCGCCGCCGCCATGCCGATGGCGTACGACGGAGAAAGTGGTCGCAAGAAGGCCGAACTCGGTCTCGCGCTTGCCGTCGTTCTCATCATTGCACTGATCGTTGTCCCGCTCCCCGCCGCGCTGCTCGATCTGTGTCTCGCGGCCAGCATCGGGCTTTCGCTCGTGGTGCTGCTCGTATCCCTCTACACGACGAACCCGCTCGACTTCAGCAGCTTCCCCACACTGCTGTTGCTGCTCACGCTCTTCCGAATCGGGCTCAACGTCTCATCGACGCGACTGATTCTTACCGAAGCGCACGCCGGCAAAGTGATTGCGGCATTCGGACAGTTCGTCATCGGCGGCAACTACGCCGTCGGTATCGTCATCTTCCTGCTGCTGATCGGCATCAACTTCATCGTGATCACGAAGGGTGCCGGTCGTATCGCCGAAGTCGCGGCGCGTTTCAACCTCGACGCCATGCCTGGCAAGCAGATGGCGATCGACGCCGATCTGTCGGCTGGTCTCATCGACGAAAAGGAAGCCCGCAAGCGTCGCGATGAAATTGCCCGCACTGCCGACTTCTATGGCGCGATGGACGGTGCATCCAAGTACGTAAAGGGCGATGCCGTACTCGGCATCATGGTTGTCATCGTCAACATTCTGGGCGGCATCTTCATCGGCGTGGTCCAGAAGAACATGGACATCGCCAAGGCCGCCAGCACTTACACGATCCTCACAGTCGGTGACGGCATCGTATCGCAGGTTCCGGCGCTGATCATCAGCACCGCGGCCGGTCTCATGGCATCAAGCGCTGCAGGAAAGGATCGCATGGGCGTGGTGCTCAGCCGCCAGCTCGGTGCGCACCCGCGCGCGATGTGGATGGCCGCTGGCGTCCTCGGCGCGTTCGCACTGGTGCCCGGCCTACCGATGTTTCCGTTTGTGGCGCTCGCTGGTCTCACCGCGTTTCTCGCCAAGGCATCGTCGACATCGGAAACGCGTCGCGATGCACTCGCGAAGCTCTCGGCTGCTCCGGCGCCGGTTGAAGCGCCTGCACCGGACGATCCGATGCGCGATCTGCTGCAGATCGATCCGATCGAACTCGAAGTCGGCTACGCACTCATTCCGTTGGTTGACGAAGGTCAGGGCGGCGATCTCCTGGAGCGCATCTCGTTGCTGCGCAAACAGGCCGCGATGGAGTTGGGCATTCTGGTGCCGCCCATTCGTATTCGCGATGACATCCGTCTGCCGGCCAACGAGTACGTGATCAAGCTGCGCGGCTCTGAAGTGGCGCGCGCCGAAGTGCTGCCGCGTTTCATGATGGCGCTCAACACCGGTGGTGTGGTCGCCGAGATCGACGGCATGGAGACGATCGATCCGTCATTCGGCATGCCGGCGCGTTGGGTTGCGAGCGCGCGCAAAACGGAAGCCGAAGCATTGGGCTACGTCGTCGTTGAACCGACGACCGTGGTTGCGACGCACTTGCTCGAAACACTGAAGAACAGCGCCGCCGATCTGCTGGGCCGTCAGGAAGTGCAGGAGATGGTGGAGACGCTCAAGAAGTCGCACCCGGCGCTCGTCGAAGAAATCATTCCGGGCAAGGTGTCGCTCAGCGTGTTGCATCGCGTGCTGCAGCGACTGCTGCGCGAGCGTGTGCCGATCCGCGATCTCGTCACCATCCTCGAAGCATTGGGCGATGGCGCCGAAACAACAAAAGATCCGGAAGCCCTCACGGAAGCGGTGCGCAAGTCACTCACGAACGTCATCGCGCGTCTCTTCGCCGATCAGAGTGGGGTGGTTCGCGGCATCACGATCGGAGCGCGACTCGAGTCGGCGCTCATGGGGCTCTTCTCGCCGCGCGCTGCGGCGGCAAACGCGCCGATGCTCACCCCCGATTCGCTCGCGGCAATGCTGCGCGATCTCAATCACCTCGCAACGACATACGCAGTCGATGGTCGTCCACTGCCGCTCATCACACCGCCGTCGCTGCGCATCGGTGTGCGTCGTCTGATCGAACCTGTGCTGCCGAGTCTTCCGGTCGTGTCGCTCGCCGAGCTTCCGCCCGCGATCACGTTGAGCAGTGTTGCAACCTGGGAGATGAAGAATGTTGCTTGAACGCTTCCGCGGCGCTGACATCACGCATGTCTCTGAACGGGCCCGCCGTACGCTCGGCGACGACGTGATGATTCTGCACTCTCGCACGGTGCGTGATGGCGGCGTGCCGATGGTCGAAGTGCTCGCCGCGGCGTCGGTCACGATCGATCGCCTGCGCGAACGTCTCGAGCCCGCACCGTTTCCGAACGGGATGCGCCTCGCCGATGGCAAGCCGTATCGTATCGCGCTTGTTGGCCCGACTGGCGCAGGCAAGACCACAACCGCCGCAAAGCTTGCCGTGCGTCGCGGAATGTTCGGTGCTGCGCGGCCCGGGTTGCTCACGCTCGACACGTATCGTGTCGGCGGCATGGAGCAACTCGCGACGTACGCCGAGCTGGCCGACGTGCCGTTTGAAGTGGTGTACGACGCGCGTGAAATCGACGCGGCGATGAAGCGGTTGTCTTCGTGCGATGTCGTGATTATCGACACGCCGGGACGCAGCCCGGCGTCGGCGGAATTGACTGAACGCTGGCGTACGTTGCTCGATGCGCTGGCACCGGACGAAGTGCATCTCGTGTTGCCGGCAACGTTGCGCGCCGATCTCGCGGTTGATGTGGGTCGTGCATATGCGCCGTCGCGTCAGCATCGTGGTGCGACGCATGTGTTGCTCAGCAAGATCGATGAAGTGCCGCGTGAAACCGGTGTTGCCGATCTCGCACTCTCGATGGGGTTGCCGACGCGTTGGGTGACGGACGGCCAGGACGTGCCGACCGATCTCAAGCCAGGTGTGTCGCGTATTCTGCGCGCGTTCGGACTCTCCGCTGATGCGGAGCCCGACTGGATGCCCGCGTGAGCTTGATGACGCTCACCGGCAGCAACAACAGCACGCAGATGGATGCGTTGCTGCGTGGTCGTGGACGTGGGTCGGACGCTCAGCGTTCGACGTCGCGTGACGATGGCGCGCGCGGTGCGCCGACGTTGTTGTGCGCGAGTGGTCGTGGTGGCAGTGGTACGACGATGATTTCGGCGCTGCTTGCCGTTGCGGCAGCGGGCGAAGGCTATCGGGTGCTGTTGATCGATGCAGACGATCTTGTTGGTCCGCTGTCGATGATGTTGGCTGTGACCCCGCGTGCCGGATGGCAGGATCTGCGTGGCGCGCGTGTTTCCCCGATCGATGTGGCAACGCCGGTCAGTACGACACTCACGCTCGTGGCCGGTGGCGCGCCGCGCACTGGCGAGCAGGGTGTACTGACGGCCGCAGAACGACGCGCCTGCATGCGTCGATTGAGCGCTCTCACAGAGGGCATGGATCTCGTCGTCATCGATTGCGGCTCACGCTTTGAAGCTGTCGCGGCGGCGTTCACACCGCACGCGGATGAACGTTTGCTGGCGATCACCGCAGGGGGCGATCCTGTTTCGCTTGCTGCGACCTATGCACTGTGCAAGGCGGTGCATGCACGAGTCGGCGCCCTTCCCCAAGAGCTACTCGTCAACCGGCACGATGGGCGTGATGCCTCACGCTGCTTCGACGCCGTTGATGCCGGTACGCGCCAGTTCCTCGGAACCGCCATGCGCTTCGCAGGCGCGGTTCCATCCGACCCAACGCTCGATGCCGCCCTCCGCGCCGGGATGCCCTTCCCCGACGCAGCGGCAGGCTCACCCGCAGCGATTGCCGCTCACGATGTCGTGATGCGCGCGCTGGCCGGTGTTTCACATTCCCGACCAGGTGTCTGACCGTGGCGATTGTAACTCCTCAAGGATCCGTGGCCATGAACACGAAGCTCTGGCAGTCATACCACGCCGGCAGCGACACCGCCCGTGACCGGCTGCTCGAAGAACATCTCGGCCTCGTGCATCACGTCGCGCGTCAGGTCTCGCGCACGCTCGCAGTGCGCGCCGACTTCGACGAGTTGGTCAGCGCCGGCACGATCGGCCTGATGACCGCACTCGAAGGCTTTGACGCTTCGCGTGGACTCGCGTTCAGCACATTCGCTGCCCCGCGCATCCGCGGTGCGATTCTCGACGAACTGCGCAAGCAGGATCACGTACCGCGCTCGATCCGTCGCAAGACGCGTGAGATGTCGGCCGCGCGCGAAGCATGGATGCGTGCACATGGTCGTGGTCCCGACGATCGCGAACTCGCCGATCAGTTGGGCGTTGACATGGACACACTCTGGCGCTGGCAGGCCGACGTCGAAGGCGCGCACCACATTCCGCTCGATCGTGCACCGGGCGAGCGCGAGAACAACGCGCCGACGCCCGCCGAAATGCTCTCGGGCGGTGAAGATTCTGAAGTCGAAGACAGTCTCACGCACGAACAGGAAGTCTCGCATCTGAAAGACGCGATCCTGCGTCTCAAGGATCAGGAGCGCGTCGTCTTGTCGCTCTATTATTTCGAAGAGCTCAAGCTGCACGAGATCGCGAAGGTGCTCGAGCTGACCGAGTCGCGCGTGTCGCAGATTCGCTCCAAGGCACTCAGCAAGTTGCGTGTGGAACTCAAGCCGTTGCGTGGGCACGTCGCGTGATCACGCTGCAGATGAAAGGTCAACTCAGGCAGGCAGCGTTCATCGTCGCGCTTGGCGTCGGTGTAACCGTCGGTGGTGTAGCGGCGGGCGCGCTCATACTCGCGCCCGCGGTCGCGCAGGCAACGCAGCCGAGTGCTGGTGGCGGACTCGATCGGGTAATGACGGCGAGTGCGACGGCGGTTCACGAACTGACGAACGCTACGCGCGCCGCCCTCACCACTTCGGTCCGTGCGATGCCACCGCGATATCGCCGTCTCGCGCTTCCGGTGTTCTTTGGCGCCATCGCCCTGGTCGGCTTTGTCGGGACCGGCATCAGCTATCTCCGTCGCCACTCGTCCAGCGGCGCTGCCGCGGGGACCAGCCGCCAGAAGAGCACCACAAAGCTCAACGGTAGCCGGACTCCCAAGGCCGTTCAGGCGTTGGCCGACTCGGGCGCCGAACCGTCGGAGATCGCGTGGCGGACCGGATTGTCACTGGATGCCGTCGCCATGCTCCTCTGCATCGGCCCGACGGGTCGGCAACTCCGGCCGCCAACGGCATGAATTGCCGTCGCTGAAACGGCGGCTGGGGCTGGCTCGGCATTACACCACCCGAGCTAAAGCCTTACAGGACAACACTCTGGCGATTCCTCCGACGGTCGGGCTCATGTGGCCCGACCGTTGCTATTTCAGGATATCGAGATCGCCCCCAAACCGAGTGTGTCATGCCCGATCCGGTACGTCTGAACGGCCTTAGCAGCGCTGCCTCCGCGCTCCAGATGATGGAGCACCGGCAGCAGGTGCTCGCCAACAACCTGGCGAACGCGTCCACGCGCGGCTTCAAGGCGGAAACGCCCTTTGCCCGCCTGATGGGGAACGCGCTGGCTGTGACCGGCACTGCCCTCGACACCACGCCGGGGACACTGACCGAGACGCACAACGTCCTCGACGTCGCGGTAAAGGGTGACGGTTACTTCGTCACCCAGACGCCAAACGGTGAGCGCTTCACGCGCGACGGCAGCTTCACGCTCGACGCCGATCGGCGTCTGGTGGATAGCCGTGGTAATCCGGTGTTGGGAGAAGATGGCCCGATCCGGATCAAGAACGGAAAGATCGAAATCGAAGAAGACGGTTCACTCAAGATCGACGGCCACCAGGTCGCGCGGCTGCGAATCGAGCGCGTCGCGAAGGGTGTCGATCTGCAGCATGAAGGCGGCACGCAATTCGTACCTGACGCCACGCGCCAAGCCGTTCCGCCCAACGAACGCCATGTAATGCAAGGCTTCGTCGAGGAATCGAACGTCAACACCATGTCGGCGATGACGTCGATGATCGACGTCCTGCACCGCTACGGTGCCGCACAGAAGACGCTGTCCACGATCGACTCGGTGCGCGGGATCGCGACCACCGAGCTCGGCAAGCCCACATAAAGGAAGACTATGGATCCGGCCCTCCGCGCCGCCGCGACTGGCATGATGGCGCAGCAGACACGCACCGAAGTCATCTCGAACAACCTCGCCAACGTCAACACGCCGGGTTTCAAGCGCAGCCGCGCGCACTTCGAAGACCTGCTCTATCAGTCGATCCAGGGACAGCAGATCCTCGGCGATCCGAACGCGGAAACCGCTCCCGCGATTCAGGTCGGTCGCGGTACACGGCTCGCCGGGATTATGCGCATGCACGATCAGGGCACCGTCGAACAGACTGGTCGCAACCTCGACGTGATGATTGAAGGCAACGGCTTCTTTCAGCTCGACGACGGACGTGGCAACACGTCGTACACGCGCGACGGCAGTTTTCAGATCTCCGACAAGGGTTTGCTCGTCACGAGCGATGGCTGGGGGTTGCAGCCACCCGTGCGCGTGCCCGCCGATGCATCGGAAATCAATATCTCGACAAGCGGCGTTGTCTCGGTGCGTCGAGGCCGGGATATCAACCCGACTGAGATCGGTAAGATCGATCTCGTTGCGTTCGCCAATCCGTCTGGCCTGCAATCACTCGGCCGCAACATGTATGCGCCGACTGCGTCATCGGGCGAGCCCGTGCTTGGCGCGCCGGGCGATGCCGGCATGGGCACGCTGCAGCAGGGAAGTCTCGAAGGCAGCAACGTGGAAATCGTGCAGGAAATGGTGGAGATGATCACCGCCATGCGCGCGTACGAGATCAACTCGAAGGCAATCAAGAATGCCGACGAGATGGGTCAGATGGCCAACAACCTGACGCGCTGATTTTCATCATGCGTCCTTCCGTTCTGTCGCCGCGTGCGCAACTGCTTGCGATCACCATCGCCGGTGTCGTCGCGTCGTTGTTGTGCAGCAGTTCGCTCGCCCACGCGCAGTCTGTGCAAACGCAATCGGCGCAGACGCAATCGGCGCAGACGCCGGCGACTGCGTCCGCGAACGGCGTCGAAGCCACTGTGGTGCCGCGCGGCATGCGTCGCGTGACGTGGCCTACCACCAAGCGCGTGTTGGCAACCGGCGACACCGTACACGCCGAAGATATCGCACTCCTCGACACCACGATTGTGTGGCCGTGGAACAGCATGCCCGACACCACACGCGCCGTCGCTGGCTGGATTGTGCGACGCCCTGTTGCGGTCGGTGAAGTGTTGCGTACGCCGTCGATCATGGCGCCGCCGGTTGTTTCGGCCGGTGCGGCCGTGACCGCGATCTGGCAGGATGGCTCCCTCAGACTCGTACTCACCGGCGTCGCCATGAACACGGCGTCGCTCGGTGCTCCTGTGGGTGTGCGAATCGATCGCACTCGTCGGCTCGACGGCGTTGCCGTCGCACCGAACACCGTTCGTCTCCGCTGAGGCAAGCCCAAATGGGTTC
>JBKJTE010000244.1:0-9160 GCA_046590495.1 Gemmatimonas sp.
AGGGCGTCTTGAACTTCGGATGCACCTTGGCGAAGAACGGGGGAAGCAGTCCGTCGCGTGCCATCGACATGAAGATCCGTGGCTGTCCGAGTTGGAACACCAGCAGCACGCTTCCCATGGCGACCACCGCGCCGATGGAGATGATGAATCGCGACGCGTTGAGAATTGCCGGCGGCCCATCTGCGAGGCGCAGTGCCGTGACCATTGGTTCAGCCGTGCCCAGTTGCTGCCAAGGCGCGAGTCCCGTCATGACGATCGAGATCGCGATGTACAGCACCGTCGTCACGATCAAACTCATGATGATGCCGAATGGCATGTCTTTCGCCGGATTGATCGCTTCTTCTGCCGCGGTGGAGACCGCGTCGAATCCGATGTAGCTGAAGAAAATGATCGCGGCGGCTGCGCTGATGCCGCCAAAGCCGTTCGGTGCGAAGCCGCCCGTCGCCGGGTTGCTCCAGTTGATCGGTTTGACGAAGAAGACGCCGACGGCGAGGAAGAACAGAATAATCCCGATCTTGAGGATCACCATGGCGTTGTTCGAATTCGCCGACTCCTTCACGCCTTTGATGAGAATGAGCGTGATGAGAAGTACGACGAGAAACGCCGGCAGGTTGGCAATGAATCGGAAGCCCATGACCTGCGGCGCGGTCGTCAATGCAGACGCGACATAGATCGAAGTGGCATCCGTTGCACCGGCAGCAACCGCCTTTGCCGCGTCTGAGGCCGAACGGAAATCTGTCGCCAACCAGGAGGGCAAGTTGAGATTGAAAAATCCGAGCAACTCTCGAAAATATCCGGACCAGCCGATCGCGACGCCGATGTTGCCGACGGCGTATTCGACGATCAGGTCCCATCCGATGATCCAGGCGACGAACTCGCCGAGTGCCGCGTAGGCGTACGTGTACGCTGAACCGGCGATCGGCACCATCGACGCGAATTCGGCGTAGCAGAGCGCCGCGAATCCGCACGCAACGGCCGTGAGGATGAACGAAAAGATGATCGCGGGGCCCGCACCTGGCCGTGCAAGATCACCGGCGATGGCGGTGCCGGTGGTAGCGAAGATACCCGCACCGATGGTGGCACCGACACCGAGCGCCGTGAGATGCCACTTGGTAAGCGAGCGTTTGAGACCGCCACGTTCGGCGAGGTCGTGCTCAAAATCCGAGACCGACTTTCGTACGAAAAGACCGGGCATATGTGATTGGGACAGAGGACGTGTGACTGGACCGATGCCGCGCTCACGAACGCACGCCATGGAATGCCCAACGATTGCCTATGCTTGCCGTCGGTACGGTGCGGCGCAAGAGTCAGCCGGAATCAGGCGGTCCCGCCCACAGTATCATTCGCCGATGCGCCCCTGTGCGAGCGACTCGAAGACGCCGATCTCGCGATTCTTGCGCACGTTGTTCCACGCAAACCACCGGCCGTTCATCGCGACGTACACGCCCGCCGGCAGTGTCTGCACGAAGCTGAGTGCACTACCCAGGTTGAAGAGGCCGTCGGAGCTGCCAAAGGCGTAAGGAACCATCGCGCCGGTGAGGACGACCGTCTTGCCTTGCACGCCATGGGCGAGTGCGCGCGCCGTGTCGACGAGCGTGTCGGTGCCGTGCGTGATGACGATCTGCGATTCCGGGCACGAGGCACAGGCGGCAACGATTGCAGCGCGTTGACTGTCGGTCATGTCGAGACTGTCGACCATCATCAGGACTTCGACGCTCACATCGAGTCCATTGCGTCCGCGGCGCAGCATCTCCTCGACGTGCGTCCGGCGGAAGTCGAGTGTGCCGCGCAGTTCGTCGTATTCCTTGTCGAATGTCCCGCCGGTGACAAACAGACGCGCGCTCATGGGATGAACTTACCGGCGCAGGCGTTGGGCTCGGAGGTGCCAGCGGGCATCGGCGTGACCTCCTTGTCGATGCTCACGGTGACGCCAGGCAGCGTGGGACGCGGGAGTGTCGTGCCACCGCTGGTGATGATCAGGTCCGTAAACGCCATCGTGAATTTCGTGGCTGACGGTACGTCGGTGGTGACGTTGTCGAGCGTGAGTCCCAGGCGATGCCGGTCGTCGTAGCCATCGAACGTCACCTTGCCACCGTCCATGATGCGCACGTTACGAAGCACGATGTCGCGGAATACCGGGATCAGTGTGCCGGTCGTTTCCGCCGACGCGGTGTAGTGCGTGTCCATCAGGATCGGTTCTTTCGTGCGGCGAATGCACACGTCTTCGTAGGTGACAAACTGCACGAGCCCGCCACGCGATGCGTTCGACTTGATACGCAGCCCGTTGTCGGCGCCGTCGACCGATAGATCGGTCACAAACACATGATCGACGCCGCCATTCGTTTCGCTCCCGATCGACATGCCGTGGCCGCGAAAGAACCGGTTGTGCGAGACCGTCACGTTTGAGGTCGCGCCTGACGTCCCGCCTTTGATCGCGATGTTGTCGTCGCCCGCGCGGATGATACTGTGCGTGATCGTGACGTTCCGGGCACTCGTCGGATCGATCCCGTCGGTGTTGCGTGCAATCGGATTCGGCGTATTGATCGTCACACCCCACGCCGTGAAGCCATCGCCCCGATCGAAGACAACGTGAAATTGTCCGGGATTGCGGAGCGTGATCTGATAGAGCGTGAAGTCATCGCTCCGGAGCGTCTGCACCAGTCGCGGACAGTTCTGTGTGAGCGGGCCGGTGCGCGCCTGCTGCGCGAGCTCCCACCACGACACACTGCCATTCAGCAGCGACGCCCACCCGCGCCCGTCGATCGTCCCCTTCCCCATGACGCCGCTGTGGTGCGCCTTCTCCGCGCGAATCAGCGCGTAACACCCGCGTCCGGACTGCGCGAGTATGCCGCAGGCGTTCGGCGCAACGTCATACACACGCGGATCGCGCGAGCCGAAAAGAATCGTGTTGCTGTCCACGACCAGCGTGACGCCGGACTTGAGTGCGAGCGGGCCCGAGAGAAACGCACGCCTTGCGCCGTCCGCACGAAGCACGACTGACTTGCCACCGGCGCATCCGTCGATCGCACGCTGAATACGATCGGTGTCGAGCTTGCGTTCGTCGGCATCGGCGAGCGTGGTGTCGGCAACGGGCACGAGCGCCGCGGTCAGCACCTGACACGACGCCGGAACAATGGGCTCCGTTACGGTGCGGGTGTCCTGTGCGGTGAGCGGTGTGGTCGCGAACACGACCAGCGTTGTGAATGCGACGACGTGGCGGAGCAACGGAGTTGGCATGGCGTCGCGGTGAAACGCAAAGTGGGAAGTGGTGGGTGTTGGGTTTGGGTTCGGAGTTTGAACCACTCGGTCGTGAGTTTGCAGTTCGAATTGCCAGTCCGCAGTCGACCGGAAACTGCAAACCCAAACTGCAAATTGGAGACTGAGTAGTTGGCCGGCCGCCACCCCCCTGCGAATCCCCTGCCCTCAGATCGGCTGCGTCGGCAGGCTCGCCTTTTCCCCGTCCTCGGGCTGATTCCGCATATGATCGGCGAGTTCATGCAGCTTCGCACGTAACGCCGCCCGCAACGTCTCCGGCATCTCGTGCTCGTCAAGCGCACGATCCATACACCAGAGCCACTCGTCCCGTTCGCGCGCACCGATCGCGAATGGAAAATGCCGCATACGAAGCCGCGGGTGGCCAAACTTTTCGACGTACACCGGGGGACCACCAGTCCACCCCGTCAGAAACAGCCGGAGCTTTTCGCGTGATACCTTGAGACTTGTGGCATGCAAGGCACGTACGTGCACAGCGTCCGGTGCACTGTCCATCAGGTCATAAAAACGGTCGACAAGGCTGCGGATTCCATCGTCGCCGCCGAGTGTATCAAAGTGCGTAGGTACCGGTGAAGTCATATCGAAATCTCACCTGCAGCAACAGTCGGAACCAGCGCCGGCAGGCAATCACCGCGGCGCGTGATCGATCGGGAGTGTGATGGCCAAAAGCATGATTGCGCAGTCCGCCCGGAGCGTGACGCGCACGGTGAAATCGCAGGTGACGGTGCTGAGTAGCGCGCTGGGTGTGGCGTGGGTGACATTTGTCGGCACGCTCCTCTCAGGTGGGGCGCTGCTGGCGTACGGCATCGTGCCGCGCACCGTGCTCGGACTGCGCGGCATTCTCTTCGCCCCGTTCCTGCACGCCAATCTCAATCACCTCGTCGCCAACACGATCCCCTTCGTGCTGCTCGGCTGGCTGGTGATGCTGCGCGATTCGCGACATTTCGGGCGCGTGACGGTCGCGGCGATGCTGGGCTCAGGGCTGCTCTCATGGACGCTCGGCGCGCCGGGCTCGATCCACATTGGCGCCAGCGGTGTCATCTTCGGCTATCTGGGCTTTCTGATGGTGAGCGGTTGGTACGCGCGCACGTTCGCGAGCGTTGCGCTCAGCGTCGGCGTGACGCTCGCGTGGGGGAGTCTGGTGTTTGGTGTGCTGCCGACGGTGCCCGGCGTGAGCTGGCAGGGGCACCTGGGTGGGTTTATCGGCGGCGTGCTGGCGGCGCGGGCGTTTCGGAAGCTGTAGGAGCGCGCAGCACCACATACCACACGATCGTTCCCACAACGAGCGCCCACGCGTACCCGTACGGCGCAAACGCGGCCGTCACACCGCATGCGAGCGCAAGGAGGAACGCGCGCTTGTCGCCCAACTGATCGCGCACCAGCAGCAACACGGTCACCGCTTCGACCAACAGCAGCGTGCCGAGAATCGGGCCGGGAAACAGGCGTTGAAACGCCGCTGGACTGCCGACGAGAAAGAAGCCGGCGATGAGCAGGAACGTACCGTAGATGATGGCCGATCCTCCCGTGCGCGCGCCGAACGCGTAGTGACCCGCGACGCCACCACTGCCGTGACAAACGGGGAGTCCACCCATCGGCGCGGCGAAGAGATTCATGAGCGCGTACGTCGTGCCGATGCGTCGCACGCTGAGTGGTTCGCGCGCAGGAAAAAGATCGCCGACGACCTGCTTCGTGGCGAGCACGGAATTGCCGAGTGACAGCGCGAGTTGCGGTAGTGCGAGCAGCAGTGTCGCGCGCAGAAACTCGTCGCCGGTAGGCCAGCGGGTCGGCAATGTCGGCAATCGAAATCCGAACGGGAGCGCGACGTCGGCGGGCCACAGAATGGCGGCATACACAAAGCCCAGCGCCAGTACGACAAGCGCCGCCGGCACGCGTCTGTTTTCGCGTAGCGCGAGCACGATCACCAACGCGACTGCAGCAAGGATCCAACCGCGCATCCCATCGGCGGGGATGAACTTGTTGAGCGCGAGATTGGCAAGTTGGAGACCGAGTCCAACCTGAATGCCACGCACCACCGCTTTGGGCACGGTACGCGCGATCCATTCGAGCGCGCCGCTGTTGGCGAGCACCAGCATCACGACGCCGACGATCAGTCCACCGGCCGCGAGCAGTGGCGGAGCAAGTTTTCCGGCAATGGCGATCGCGGCCATCGCCTTGAGCGGCTGCACGGGCATCGGCAGGCGATAGGCGAGGCCTGAGAGAATTTGCAGCACGCCGAAGGTGACAAACGCCGCGGTCGCGTCCATTCCGGTTGCGACGACCACGCCAACCAGCAGTGGCAGATCGGTGCCGAGGTCGCCAAATGCGCCGGCCAATTCACGTCGATCGAAGCGGATCGCGGCGGGGGCGGAGTGGGTGGTGGCCAGCGGATCGGTCAGGGTCGCGGTCATGGGGGAATATCGTGGGCGGACAGGCGAGCCACCACGAGTTTTGCGCGTGCTGGCGAAACTGGAGTTTGGAACTGCGTAGTAGTCAGTGGTGAGTGGGAAGTTTTGGGTTTCGAGTTTACTGCGACCCCAAACCCACGACCCAGAACGCACCACCCACTACGCTATTCGTGACACTGGCAACACGTAACTCGGACTCTCCACTGGAAACTGAGTCGTTCGTCTCCGACGCCGGACCAACCGGCGCAAAACGTGCCGCTCCCCCATCTTTCCTACATGACTACCCCTGCCATCGACATTCAAGGCATCGTCAAACGCTACGAGCACCATGTAGCGGTCAAATCGCTTTCCCTCTCCGTCCCCAGGGGCGCCGTCTACGGCCTGCTGGGCCCGAACGGCGCCGGAAAGACAACGACGATTCGCATGCTGCTCAACATCATCGCACCGGACGAAGGCTCCATCCGCGTGCTTGGCCTTTCGCACTCCGATCCGTCGCTCGTCGATCGCATCGGCTATCTCCCTGAAGAGCGTGGACTGTATCGCAAGATGCAGGTGCGCCGCGTGCTGCGATTTCTCGGTGAGCTGAAGGGAATGAGCGGCAAGACGCTCGACGCGAAGATCGACATGTGGCTCGAGCGGATGCAGCTCAACAGCGGCGGCGAAAATTGGGGGAACGCGAAAGTCGACGAGCTTTCGCGCGGCATGCAACAGAAGGTGCAATTCATCGGCGCGCTGCTGCACGAACCGGAACTCGTCATTCTCGACGAACCGTTCAGCGGCCTCGATCCGATCAACGCGCAGGCGCTCAAGGACACGATCGTCGATCTCAAGAAGCAGGGGCGCACACTGATCTTCTCGACACACATCATGGATAACGCCGAACGCATGTGCGACTCGGTGTGCATCATTGCACGTGGAGAGAAGGTGTTGGACGGCGCCGTCGCGGACGTGCGCAACGCGCATGGCTCGCGCATGGTCGCACTCGGGCTCGTCGGCGCACCGTCGGTGGCGGTCCAGATGGTGTTGGCCGACAAACGACTCGTGGCACGTGCGGACGACTCCAATCGCTATCTCGAAGTCGAACTGGCACCGAATGCACTCGCTCAGGATCTGCTCGCATCGCTGGTTGGTGCCGGCGCACAGATCGAACGATTCGAACTCGTGCGCCCCTCACTGCACCGTATTTTCCTCGAGAAAGTCGGGGCCACCAACGTCGAAGCGGGGATGAGCGGCCATGGGTAAGCTCTTTGCAGTCATTCGTCGCGAATATCTCGAACGCGTACGTTCGCGCTGGTTTTTGATTGCCACGCTGTTCGGTCCGATCTTCTTTGGCGCGCTGATGATTCTCCCGGCGCTGATCTCGTCACGCGACAAGGCGTCGGCAAGCGGCACCAACATCCTCATCGTCGACGCAACGGGCGTCGGTCTTGGCGAGCGGGTCTCAACCCGACTCGCCGGTGGCATCGATGGTGGCGCGAAAGCACCGCAGGTGAGTACCGTGACGATGGACGCGCTCGCACAGGCCGAGTCGCTCGCGACCAGACAGGTGATGACCGAGTCGGTGAAGGGATATCTCGTGCTCGACTCGCTGACCCTCACCGGCGCGAAGGCGCGCTACGCCGGCAGCAACATCACGGCGATCTTCGACATGCAGCGCATCGAGAAGGCGGTGCAGCGTGAAGTCGTGGCCATGGCGCTCGAGAAAAGTGGCGTCGATCCGGACGTCGCCAAGAAAGTGCTGAGCACCAATGTAAACGTGACGACGCAGCGGCTCACAAAGGCCGGTCGCGGTGGTTCCGGCACGCTCAACTTCATCTTCGGTCTCGCCGTCGCGTTCGTGCTCTACATGACGATCTTCATTTACGGATTGAACGTTTTGCGCGGCGTGCTTGAAGAGAAACAGACGCGCGTGGCAGAAGTGGTGATCTCGAGTTTGCCGGCGTCACGACTCCTCGCCGGAAAGGTTATTGGCGTAGGCGGCGTGGGACTCACGCAGCTGGTGCTGTGGGGAACGATGAGCTACCTGATTTTTCTCGTGCGTCAACCGATTCTCGCCAAGTTCGGCGCCGCACAAACGTCAATAGGACTGCCCGACGTGTCGCTCGGCCTCGGTCTCATCGTGCTCGGCTTCTTCGTGATGGGCTTCATGTTTTACGCCGGGCTATTCGCCGCCGTCGGTGCTACGGTGAATAGCGAGCAGGAAGCGCAGCAGGCGCAGATGCCCGTCGTGTTGCTGCTGGTCACGAGCATCATGTTTTTGCAGAACATCCTTACGCAACCGGACAGCATGCTCGCACGCATTCTGTCGATGCTGCCGTTCAGCGCGCCGATCGTGATGCCGCTGCGAATGACGGTCGCACCGGTGCCGGCGAGCGAAATCGCGATCGCGCTGTCGTCAGTCGCGGTGGGCGCGGTGGCGAGCGTGTGGTTGGCGAGTCGGATCTACCGCGTGGGGCTGCTGATGTACGGCAAGCGGCCATCGATCCGGGAGATCTTCAAGTGGGTGGGGCAGAAGTAGTCGGCGCGTGTTGCGCGGATAGGGATTGAGCAACTGCAGTACACGGAGAACCGCACGAGAACCGCCAACGCGAGAAAAGCAGGAGAACCGCGACAGCTTCTTTTTTATGTTCGTTACCTGCTCTTCTCGCTTTTTTCTCGTGCAGTTCTCCGTGTACGGCAGTTGGTTTGGCCTGCTTTCTTCGAAATCAACGACCCAGCTTCTTTGGCGCGTCGGAGCCGACAACCACAAACTCCCGCGCCCGCTGTGCGATTTTCTGCATCACGATCCGCAGTTCAGCGTCACGCTTGCGCGCATTACGTCCGTAGAAGAAACGCGCTGCGCTGTACGCGACACTGACTGACGTGAGCAAGGTCGCGAGGCCCAGCAGCCCGTTCTGTGTCGTACCTATGACCGCGCCCATCATCGCCATGCCGCCGCTGAAGCCCCCGCCGAGTGTCACGCCGACGAACCATCCGGTTGCCAACGGCGACAGATCTTCAGTGGCGCGTATGCTGGTGCGTCCGTTTCGCGAGCTGATGTTGATCTGAATGCGCCGCGAGCCCGCACCTTGCCTCGGTGAGGTCATGGCGGTGGTGACGCTCATTGTGCGGCCGACAGCGCTCACCGTGACCATCTCGCCAAGCTGGCGACGCACTTCGTCGGCGATCTCCTCGAACCCGATTTCGCGGAGCTCACCGTCGACTGTCGCTTCGTAGTCGAGTTTGACGCGCGCGCCGGCGAGTGGATTGATCTTCCGCATCATCTGCGGGCCAGGCTCGACCACCACGGGCGCTGCATGCGCGCGTTCAGCCAGTGCACGCTCGACGTAGCGGCCATCAATTCCCGCGTCGACGGCAGACTCGCGCACCAGCTTCGCGTCGTAGCCGCGCGTCACCAGCGCCTCGCCCTCGCCGCGTCGACTGAACTCAGCGGGCGGCACAAGCAGTCCGGTGTTCGCTTGCAACTCCGCCGCGCGTGCCCA
>JBKJTE010000338.1:0-5351 GCA_046590495.1 Gemmatimonas sp.
CTTTGCGATGCGACCGTGATGAGCACGAATGCACGCGTGATGCCGCGTATGCATTTCGACGTCATGGATGCTCCTGATGAAAGCGCGGTTTCGAGGTCGCTTGGACATTCAGTCGATGGACGTCCTTACCCTGCGATCGACGATGCGGATTCACGGGCGAAGCTGCACGTTCAATGCGATCTGCCTTTCGATCACCGTACCGACACCGGCTTGGCGCCTGTCGCATCGATCAGCGCCATACGACGAAGATGCACCGAATCAGCGGCACCCACAAAAGCCGCACTGCTTCCACTCGATTCGAGCGCTCGTTTGAGCTGCGTCAATCCACCGCACAGATATCGATTGCAGATGTTCGCACGCATGGCGCGGGGAAGTTCACAACCGCCAGTGGTGTGAAAGACACACGAGCCACGATAGTGGCGCGCCGGAAGGTATGCAGCGTACGCATCGATCAATTCTGATTCACTGAGCGACGGATTCTGCGCGCGCACGCGCGTGAGACTGTCCTCGCGCAGAAATGCGTGATCACCGCCGGCGGTGCAGCATTCGCCGCGGCAGGTCGCGCAGCCGAGTCCAAGGATCGCCGATGCATCGGCGCTCTCGCTGGGCGGTGCATCTTCCGCGGCAGCGCGGGCGGCAATCATCTCGGCCGAAAGCGTGGCGTCGTCGCCGAGGATGTCGGAGGCAAAAACGTTGCGCATGCGCTTGGAGAGTCGCGATAGAAATTCGCGCCGGTTGCGTTGCGGAAGCCGAGTGGTTTCACGTGTATTGGCCGGAATCACCGCAACCGGCAGCGGCTCGCGTCGCTCTGACGTGGGCGATGATGACCGAGCGGTAGCGAGCGATGACGATTCAGCGATTCGCTCCACCTGTTCACGAAGGCGCGCGTTGCGTTCGCGTTGCGCAGCGATCGGGTGATGGCGGAGTGAAGTGGTCATCGCTGAATCGACGTTTTGTGTACGGGAGAGATGACTGGATGCTCACACTTCGAGGTGATCGCCCGGACGGGCCACAATTTCGTACAGCACGGGCATGAGAAACACGCTGATGAGCAGTCGCGAGAACAGTCCACCGATGATCACGAGTGCAAACGGTCGTTGCGAATCGGTACCGACGCCCGTGGCTACGGCGGCGGGCAGCAGCCCGAACGCTGCAACGAGCGCCGTCATCATGATCGGTCGCAGACGAAGCAATGCCGCCTCACGCGTTGCTTGCGCGATCGGCATGCCTTCGAGCCGCAACTCGTTGGCATACGAGATATACACGACCGCGGTCTGCACCGACACGCCAAAGAGTGCGAGAAACCCAATTCCCGACGACACCGAGAAGTGCGTGCCCGTGAGAACGAGCGCGAGCATGCCGCCGATCGGCCCCGAGAGTACCACACCAAGCAGTGTGATCACCGGAAACTTTACGTTGTGGTACAGTCCGAAGAGCAGCAGGAAAATGAGCGCGAGCGTGATAGGCAGCACTACCTGTAGCTGCGTACGCGACGCCGTGTATTCCTCGTACTCGCCACCCCACGCTGCGCGATATCCCGTGGGCATGCGGACGGCCTTGTCGACCTCGCGCTGCGCCTCTTGCACGGCGCCCGCGAGATCGCGCCCGTCGACGGAGTACTGAATGCCGATGTACCGACTGCTGTTCTGTCGGTAGATGAACGATGCGCCGTTGCTGATTTCGAGCTTCGCGACTTCACGCAGCGGGACCTGGCTGCCTGACGGTGTTGCGACCAGAATATTGCCGATCGCTTCCGGTGACTGACGGAATTGCGGCTGCAAGCGTACCACGAGATCGAACGTTTGCTCGCCCTGCGCAACTTGCGTGACCGCACTGCCGCCAACCGCCGCTTCGATCAGTCCGTTTACCGTCGCGGCACTCAAGCCGTAGCGCGCCATGCGGGCGCGATCGAGTTCAATGGTGAGTGCGGGTTGACCCAGCTCCTGCACGAGCGTCACGTGCGTGATACCGCGCACGCGCTCGAGCACATGCTTCACTTCAAGGCCTTTCGCCTGCAACGTCACCAGGTCCGCGCCAAAGACCTTTACGTCAAGTGCACTCTTGAGCCCGGTCTCGGCTTCATCAACGGCGTCTTCCGCAGGCTGCGTGAAGTTGAACTGAATGCCGGGAAACCGCTCGAGCTTCTGGTTGATCCGCTCGATCAGTGCCGCTTTCGTTCGATATGCACCGGTCCATTCAGCATAAGGCTTGAGTCCGACATAAAACTCTGCGTTGAAAAATCCCGTCGGATCCGTGCCGGCATCGTCACGCCCATGCTCCGAAGCGACTGTCGTCACCTCCGGAAATTCGCGTAGAATCTTGCGCACTTCGGGGACGATCTTGGACGACTCTTCGAACGAAATCGTGTACGGCATCGTGGCGCGCACCCAGATCGCGCCTTCGTCGAGCTTGGGCATGAACTCGCCGCCGACGCGGAGCGTCAGTGCGAGCGACACGGCAAGCAGCACCACGCTCACGGCAACGACACTGACGCGATGCGCCAGGCTCCAGTCGAGTAGCGCTTCGTAGCGACCCTTGATCCAATCGAACGCCACATTGCGGCGTTCGCGCACCCCGCCGCGCATGAGCCACGTACAGAGCACAGGCACGACCGTCAGAGTGAGAATCAGCGCGCCGATCAGCGCAAAGATCGTCGTGTCCGCCATCGGCCTGAACAACTTTCCCGACGGGCCATTGAGCACGTAGATCGGCAAAAAGCCGGCAACGATCACGGCGACCGCATACACGACCGGACGATCGACTTCGGCCGCCGCAGCCGTGATCACTTCGCGCAGTGAATATTTCGTTCCGTGCCGTTGCGCGAGTTGTCGGTGAATATTTTCCACCATCACGACTGCACCATCAACCAGAATGCCAAAGTCGATCGCGCCGATCGACAGCAAATTTGCCGGTATGTGCCGCAGATCGAGACAGATGAACGCGAAGCACAACGACAGCGGAATCGTGAGTGCAACAATCAACCCCGAGCGCAGGTCGACCAGAAAAAACACCAACACCACAATCACCAGGACGATACCACGCACCAGATTGTCCTCGACAGTCTTGGTCGTGAGCGCAATCAGATCGCGACGATCGTAATACGTGTGGATCTTTACGTCCTTGGGTAACACGTGCTCATTGAGATTGCGCGTCGTCGCTTCAACTCGTTCCAGCACGACCTGCGCCTGCTCGCCGGTCCGTAGCAGAATGATCCCTTCCACTGCATCATCCCGATCATTGAACCCAAACTGCCCCAACCTGGGCGCCTGCCCAATCTCCACGCGACCGACGTCCTTGATCAGAATC
Source organism: Gemmatimonas sp. (assembly GCA_046590495.1). Lineage (GTDB taxonomy): Bacteria > Gemmatimonadota > Gemmatimonadetes > Gemmatimonadales > Gemmatimonadaceae > Gemmatimonas. Next base: position 3,307 of record JBKJTE010000338.1, read on the forward strand.
GGTGTGCCGTTCTTTGTCGTGATGACAACATTGCCGATATCGGCCAGCGTGCTGACACGTGCAAGCCCACGCACATAGTAGAACTGTCCGCCTTCGCTGTAAAAGCCGCCGCCCGCGTTGTCGTTGTTCTCACTCAGCGCCGTCGATACGTCGGACACCGCGAGCCCCGCACCGGCAAGTTTGCCCGGATCGAGCAACACGTGATACTCCATCGTTTCGCCGCCAAGACCGCCGAGATCAGCGACACCGGGCACCGCTTTGTAGGCCTTCGACAGAATCCAGTCGTTGATGACCTTGAGCTCCATCGCACTGCGATCCGGGCTATCGAGCACATAGCGATAGACGAGTCCCGACGGCGAGAAGAGCGGCTCCACTTCGGCCGACACGCCATTCGGCAACGACACAGCTGGCAGATGTTCGAATGCGCGTTGCCGCGCGAAATACGGATCGGTGCCGTCCTGAAAAGTCAGCACGACATGAGACAGTCCGTACAGCGAAACAGAGCGAACGACCTTCACCCGCTCGATGCCGTTCATCTCGCGCTCGATCGGCAGCGTTACGAGGCGTTCCACCTCTTCAGCAGCGTGACCGGGCCACTGCGTCGTGATCGCGACGAGGGGCGGCGAAAGATCGGGGTACGCGTCCACTGGCAACCGACTGAACGACCAGATGCCGACACCCAGCAGCGTCAGTGCAAAGATTGCCGTGAGAAACGGCTGGTTGAGCGCAGCACTTACAATACGGTTCGCGAACGACGGCAAGCCAACGTGCGTGTTCGTCTCGCGCTCGTGCTTGTCAGACGACGCGGGGTCGCTCATTGCCGCTCCGCGAATTGCACGAACAGTGCGCCGTTGGCGAGCACTTTGTCACCGACCTTGACCCCTTCGGTGATTTCGTAACTGTTGTCGAGGGCGGCGCCGAGTGTGACGTGACGGCGCGAAAAACTCTTGTCGGCGTTGGCAATGAAGACGAACGGCAGATTGTCATCGTCGCGCAGCACCGACGTTGACGGAACAACGATTCCAGTCCGCTGACCGGTGGCGTGAAAGCGAAGTCGCACAAACATGTCGCGCTTGAGTAGCAGCTTCGGATTCGGTGCGAGGATGCGCACCGTGGTTGCGCGCGTTCCCGGATCGACGATTGGCGCAACGAAGTCGACGTGTCCAACAACGACCGTTGGCGATGCATCGGTGATGATGTCGACGGCCTCGCCGTTGCGCACAATGCCGACATCGCTGCCGTACACGCTTGCCATCACCCACATCGTCGAGAGATCGGCGATGCTGAATGCGACGGTCGTTCCGGCCTGCAACAGCTGTCCCGGATTGATCAGCTTCTCAACGACAGTGCCTGGGATCGGCGCCTTGATGGCACCTTCAACCGTCGACACCGATTTCCCGTCGCGAATCGCTACGATCGTCGCTTCGTCGATGCCGATGGAGCGGAGCTGTTGTGCTGCTGCATCGCGATCTGCAACGGCCGACGCCGCGTCGGTGCGTGACTGGTCGAGGTCGCTGCGAGCGAGTGCGTCGTTGGTAAACAACTGTTCGTTGCGATCGAAGATGCGCTTCGTGTTGCGCACTGCTTCTTCCGCCTTGCGATAGCCCGCAACCGCAACGGCGAAGTCGGGAGACGAAACGGTGGCCAAGGTCTGTCGCGCCGAAACCTGCGCGCCAAGCTGCGCGACAAGACGCACAACCGGACCCGAGATCGGCGAAATCACCTGCGTACTGCGATCGCCGTTGAATGCAACAGTGCCCGTCGCTTCGATCATCGGATGAAACGATGTCACGGCGACTGTGATGATCTGCAATCTCGCGCGCTGCTCGTCAGTCACCGTGAATGCGGCAGGCATCCCGGACGAATCGCTGGCCGCTGGCCTCGCTGACGCCGGGCTGTTACTGCTCTTCTCACTACACGCGGTCATGACAGCGAGCCACACGATTGCTGCACTCGAGGTGCGGATGTACGCTCGGCTGCTGCGGTTGCCGGCGCGTTTGGTCGGGCGATTCTTCATCTGCTTACTCACGGGGAGCTCCGACGGG
>JBKJTE010000354.1:0-10436 GCA_046590495.1 Gemmatimonas sp.
GCGCGCGGCGGAGCTACGGCTGGCGACTGCGCCGCGCCGCGATGCGGTAACAGCACGCACGCGGCGGCAAGAACGAAATGCGCGTTGCGGCCGCTGACGCGGAAGGAGATCGGCGAGGGCATGAGCGGCGACGAAAAGGGAAGCGGAAGCGGTCTGCGGAAGCGGTCTGGTAGTCCTGAGCATTCTACGTACGGTGCACCGAGCGTGCTGATGAGGCGGCGAGAACGCGTGGGACCGTCCAGCGATACATTCAGCGCATGACGACTACCAGCCCAGATCCCCTTTCCGACGCGGCGCTGATCAATCTCACGGTCGCGATGGAACTGCGTGCGACTGCTTGGGCACTGTCCGAGGCCGCGCTGCGGGCCTTCCGTCCGGAGCTCGACGAGGCCGCGATTGCGGCAGAAGTTCGCGCGCAATTCCGACGCGCCTCGGAGTAGCGGTGCATGGTTGGTGACCTGCTCACCCGGTTCGCCGCGCCCTTCCAGCGACTCGGCTTGCCCTACATGATCACCGGTGGGGCCGCGGCCATTGTGTACGGAGAGCCGCGCCTCACAAACGATCTCGACCTCGTCGTGGCGATGCAGCCCGCCGACGCAGCGCGCGTCGCAGCAGCGCTGGCCGCTGACGACACCTACGTGCCGCCCATCGAGGTCCTGGAGATCGAGGCCGCGCGTCGGATTCATGGCCACTTCAACGTGGTGCACGGCCCCACATCGCTCCGAGCCGACGTGTACGTCTCGGGTGAGGACCCGCTCCATGCATGGGGATTGGCACGTCGACGGGAGCTCCGCGTAGGCGATCTCACGATCGCCATCGCGCCACCGGAATACGTCATTATCCGCAAGCTGCAATACGCCACGATGGGCGGCGGCGATCGCCATCTGCGCGATATTCGCCGCATGCTGACGAGGGAACTCGTGCCAATTGATCGGGAAATGCTGGAGCGGGAGATCGAGGCGTTGGGCGTGGAACAAGCGTGGGTTCGGGCGACGCAGTGGACCGAACCTCGGTGACGTCTGCACGCCGCGCACGGAGTTCGCGCGAACCGCTTTGACCTGATACGCCATGTGGCGCAAAGTTCGCGTTCGACGCGATCGTTCCACAAATATCCTTTGCGCGGGCGAGCGTGCATACGACCTGCAAACGCATCAGCGGAGCGCGTCCGGTTCCACTGCGAAAGTGACGCCGGCTAGCCTGGTCGCCAGTCCACGGAGTGGCCGACTCAACGGGGCATGTAGTTGCTGAAACAGACTCATTCGCATACTCCAACTTCGGGCAGCGCGACGGAGTGGGCTGACGTCCGCCCCTCACCGCGCTACGTTTCCCGTTCACCCGTTTTACCGCATCCGAGGAATCCGTGCCCAAGCTGGCTACATTCGAGACGAACAAAGGGACGCTGGTCGCCGAGTTGTATCCGGCCGAAGCCCCATTGGCTGTGGCAAATTTTGAGAAGCTCGCCAACTCCGGCTTCTATGATGGCGTCAAGTTCCACCGCGTCATCCCGGACTTCGTCGTGCAGGGCGGAGACCCGCTCTCGCGCGATCTCCCCGCGGGCGATCGGAAGATCGGTACCGGCGGTCCGGGTTGGACGATCAAGTGCGAAACGAAGGGGAACCCGCACAAGCACAACATCGGCGCGCTGTCGATGGCGCATGCCGGCAAGGACACCGGCGGCAGCCAGTTCTTCGTCGTGCTGAGCGAGTCCAATACCCGCCACTTGAACGGCGTGCATACCGTCTTCGGACAGGTGACGAGCGGTCTGGACGTTATCCCGACGATCGTTGCCAACGATGGCATGATCACCGTGCGCGTCACCGACGCCGACTGACCCTCTCACTCCTGATACCATGAGCGAGCACCACACCCCCAGCAGCGACACGGGCGCAGCCTTCGCCGGCCTGATCGGCGGCGCGGTCTTCATTGGCGCGATCCTCTTCGGCATCGTCGTCCTCACCAACCGCCACTTCGCCAACGAAAAGGCCGAAGGCGGTGAGAAGAGCGGCGCCAAGACATCGCTGGTCTCTTCGCCAGTGGCGAGCCGCGTCGCGTAAGCTCGGCTCGACGTAGTCTCAGCGCGGTCGGCGTTCCGTCACGGGATGCCGACCGCGCTTGTCTTTTGCAGGAGTACTCCTTAAACTGACCGGTCAGTCACTAACATCCGATTGATCAGCCAGACATGACCGATAGCAGTACTATGCCAGTGGTGACCGCGCCGGAGGTCGCCGACCCCAAACGGCGGCGTGACCCCGAAGCTCGGCCCCAACAGATCCTCGACGCCGCGTTCCATGAGTTCGGCGAACGGGGGCTCGCCGGGGCGCGACTCGACGACATCGCCAAACGTGCGGGCGTCGCCAAAGGAACGATCTATCTCTACTTCCCCAATAAGGAAGCGCTCTTTCGCGAGATGGTCCGCACTACGACCATCGCCGCACTCGAAACAGCCGAACAGTTGCTCGATCAGGGCGACGATGAAAGCGCCGAATCGCAGCTCCGGCGCCTCAGCACGCGGTGGTGGCAGTTCCTGCGGTCGGACCGGTTCCAGGTCGTCCAGCGACTCGTGCTCGCGGAGCTGCAACACTTTCCCGATCTGATGCAGTTCTATGCGGATGAAGTGGTCGCTCGGGGAAAGCGGCTGACGGGTGGTGTGGTCGCACGCGGTACGGCGCGTGGCGAGTTCCGCGAGCTCCCCCCCGAAACTGCGGCCCGGATGCTCTCCGCGTTGACGATGATGCACTCACTGTGGTGTTCGCGTCGGCAGTTCTTCCCGTTGCTTGCCGGCACGTCGGACGAAGCCATTTGCAATGAAGTACTCGATTTCTATCTCCACGCTCTGCGCCCCGATCATCTCGTGGTCACGAGTAGTGGCCCCACGTATCCGAATCCATGAGCTCTGCTATTAACGCCGACGTACTGTGCGCTGCGTCGCGCTGCATCGTCCAGTCAGTGTCTACACTCACCCGCCGCAGCACCGGCGCGACGGCGATCGTCGGCGCCGTGGTCAGCATCGTGCTGTCATCCGCCGCAAGTACGCCGGTTGCAGCGCAGACATCGCTTTCACTTGGTGACGCCGCGCGGCTCGCGGCCAAGCAGAATGGCTCGGTGGACGTCGCACGCGCACGCGTGTCGCAGGCCGAAGCGCGTGTTGTGCAGAAGCGTGGCGCGCTCTTTCCGGATGTCGTCGCGGGCATTCAGCAGGCGTCCCGCACGACCAATACGGCGACCTTCGGATTCACCTTCAGGGATGCGACCGGCAGGCCGCTGCTCAATCCCAATGGCGAGCTGCTTGGCCCGATCCCGACCGTCGACATTCGCTATCGCATCACACAGCCGCTCCTCGATTTTGCGAGTATCGCCAAGTGGCGTGCTGCACAGTCGACGATGGTGGCCGCGTCGGCCGAAGTGAATGCACAGGCAGAAGGTGCCGCAGCGAGTGCCGCGGTCTCCTATGTGCGCGCGGCGCGTGCCGACGCCCAGTTATCGGCGCGTGTTGCCGATTCGGTGCTGGCTGCCGACCTGCTGCGCATTGCACGCGATCAGCTCACGGCGGGCGTTGGTATCGCACTCGATGTGACGCGCGCGCAGTCGCAGCTCGCATCCACACGCGCGCAGTTGATTTCGGCTCGCAGCGATCGTGATCGTTCCGCCCTCGAACTCAAGCGGATCCTCGGTATGCCGCTCGATGCGCCGCTCACGTTGAGCGATTCCCTGGCGTCGCTGCCGTTCGACGGCGCGGCACCCGACGAAGCAGCCGCGTTGAGCAAAGCCTTCTCGACGCGCCCCGATGTGCGTGCGCTGCAAGCGCGGCAGGAAGCCACGCAGCGCGATCTCTCGGCAATCCGCTGGGAGCGCACACCACAGCTCGGACTGATGTTCGATCAGGGGCAGCTCGGCAAAAGCTGGAATCACTTGCTCCCGACGTACACATGGGGCGTGCAGCTCGCGGTCGGCCTGTTTGACGGCGGACGGCGCGAAGGGCGGGTGCAGGAGCAGGTCTCGACGTCGCGTGAACTGGACGCACGCCTCAGCGATCTGCGCGCCCAGAGTGCACTCGATGTGCGCGGTGCGTTGCTCGACATGTCGGCAGCGCGCGAACAGGTGCAGGCCGCGCGCGAGCGACTCAGCCTTGGCGAACAGGAAGTGGCGCAGGCGCAGGAACGGTTTCGCGCAGGTGTCGCAGGTAACGCGGACGTTATCACCGCGCTGCTGTCATTGAATCAGGCCCGCACACTGCGCAACGACGCGTTGGCGGCGTTCCAAAGTGCGCGCGTTTCACTCGCGCGCGCCACGGGCGCCGTACAGCAGCTTCCATAAATCACGCGTCCATTAAATCACGCGTTCATTCAGACCAACCGGATCTCTGCACATGTCTTCTCCTGCAATCGAAACAGCACCTGCGGCCCGCGCCGATGCCGGCGGCACCAACAACGCCGGCACCAGCGCCGCCAAGGCCAACCCCGCGTCGTCGAGCAATCCGTTGCGCATCGTGATTCCGGTGATCCTTGCCGCCGCGGCCGCGTACTGGGGTTACACGCGTTGGAGCTTCGCACAGGCGCACGAAAGCACCGATAACGCACAGGTGGATGGACACATCGTTCCCGTCGTCGCCAAGGTGGGTGGCTTCGTGACGGCAGTGAACACCGGTGAGAACGTGCACGTTACCGACAGCGCCGTGCTCGTCACAATCGACGAGCGCGAATTCCAGGTGCGTCTCGCGCAGGCGGAAGCCGATCTTGCTGCAGCGCGCGCGTCGGCGGGTGGCAAGGGCATCGAAGGACAGGCCGATGCCTTGGTGCGCTCCGCATCGAGCCAACGTGACGTCGGTGATGCGCAGGTGATTGCGGCGCGTGCCAACGTGACCAAGGCGCAAAGCGATCTCGCACGTGCGAAAGAGCTCGTGAGCAAGCAGATCATCTCTGTTGCACAGCTCGATGCTGCCCAGGCAGCCCACGACGCTGCAGCAGCGACATTCACGGCAACGCAGCGTCAGGTGAATGCCGCAACGTCAGGGATCGCAAACGCCGAAGCAGGCGTACGTCTCGCCAAGGCGCGCTTGCAAGCGGCGGAGGCCGCACGCGCAAATGCCGCACTCCAGCTCTCGTTTACGCGGATCAGTGCGCCGTTGGGCGGCACCGTCTCCAGGAAGATGGTGGAAGTCGGACAGCTCGTGCAGCCGGGACAGACGCTCTTCTCGATCGTGTCCGACAGCGGCGTATTCATCACGGCAAATCTCAAGGAGACTCAGCTCGCGCGCGTGCACGTCGGACAGAAGGTCGATATCCAAGTCGACGCCTACGGGGCATCCGCCGAAGGCGAAGTGGAAAGCATTGCATCAGCGACTGGTGCCAAGTTCGCATTGCTGCCGCCTGACAACGCGACGGGCAACTTCACGAAGGTCGTGCAGCGTGTGCCGGTGCGCATCAAGGTGACCAAAAACCTGGGCCCTGAGCGTCCGCTCCGTCCCGGCATGTCGGTCGTTGCCAACGTCATCGTCAAGTAACATCAGAATCCAGTAAGGCACACCGTGGCAACAACTGCACTCGAGCCGACCGCGCCCGTCGCCCGCTCGAACCCAACACGTTCGCCTGTGCGCGGGGTCGTTGCGGAGGATCCGTACAAGAATCGCTATCTCATCGCGATTGCCGTAACGCTCGCGGCGGTGCTGGAACTCGTCGATACGTCGATCGTGAACGTGGCGATCCCGCACATGATGGGCACGCTCGGCGCAACGCTCGATGAAATCGCGTGGGTGTCGACGTCGTACATCATTGCCAACGTCATCGTCATCCCGATGTCGAGCTGGTTGTCCTCGTTCTTTGGACGTCGACGCTATCTCACCGGCTCGATTCTGTTGTTCGTCGCCGCATCGTTTTTCTGCGGCGCTGCGACATCGCTCTGGGGACTCGTCTTCTGGCGTGTCATTCAGGGACTCGGCGGCGGCGCGCTGCTCTCGACGGCGCAGACGACCATCTTCGAATCGTTCCCGCCTGAAGAACGCGGCATGGGGCAAGCGATCTTCGGGATGGGCGTGATGGTGGGTCCGACGCTCGGACCGACACTCGGCGGCTACATCGTCGACGCGTATGCATGGCCGTGGATTTTCTACATCAACGTGCCACTCGGTATCGCCGCGGCGTGGCTGGTATGGACGTACGTGCGCAACGCGGCACATCAGGTCCGTGCCACATCGATCGACGTCGTCGGCATCGTGTTGCTCGCGACGGCGGTCGGATCGCTACAGTGGATGCTCGAACGCGGCGAACGACTCGACTGGTTTGAATCGCGCTTCGTGGTGACGCTCGCGTGCACAAGCCTGTTCTCGGCGATCGCACTCGTCTGGCACGAACTGCGCACGCCGGAACCGATCATAGACTTCCGTATTCTCAAGTCGCGCCAGCTGGCACCGGGCGTTCTTTTCGCCTCGTTCCTCGGACTCGCGCTCTACGGCTCGGTGTTTGTGTTGCCCGTGTTTCTGCAATCGTTGCACGGCTACACAGCCTGGCAAACAGGACAAGTGATTCTCCCCGGCGCACTCGCATCGGCGTTCACGATGGCGTTGATGGGCCGACTCGCATCAAAGCTCGACGCGCGACCGCTGATCGTGACCGGCTCCTTGCTGTTCCTCGCATCGATGTACTTCCTGTCGCGGATTACGCTCGATGCCGGACAGGGCGAACTGTTCTGGCCGCTGATTCTGCGTGGCGTTGGACTCGGACTGATTTTCGTACCACTCACCAACGCGACCGTTGCGGGCTTGCCTGTGACTTCCATCGGCCAGGGCACCGGGCTCTTCAACCTGATGCGCCAGCTAGGCGGCTCACTCGGCATCGCAATCATGGCGACGCTGTTGTCGCGCTTCTCGTCAACAGAAAAGGCGGTGCTGACGGAGCACGTCGGTTCGTACGACGCGCTCACCGCCGAGCGCGTGGCGGTGCTGACCCGCGGCATGATCGCGCGGGGCGCCGACGCGCTTCTAGCCAAGCAACAGGCCCTCGCCGCTCTCGATCACCAGATTTCGGCGCAGGCCAGCGTGCTGGCCTTCTCAAGGCTGTACCTGATCAGTGGCGTGCTGCTCGTGGCGGCGCTGCCGCTGCTGTTGATATGGCGGACAGGGAGATCGACAGGCCGCGCAGCTGCAGATCTGGCCCACTAGCTCCGGGGCTCGAACTTCAGAGTACCGAGTGGTGAGTTTGAGTCATGAGTCGCCGGTAGTCGCCGTTCGGATCTGCCACTACTGCCAACTCGTGACTCAAACTCACCACTCGATACTGAGTAGTTCCCCTGCGACGCTGGCCCCAAATGCCGGGAGTCTGCCTCTCCGAATGGCCCCCGCCCCGGCTTACCGCTAACGTTGATCGTCCGCCCGCCCTTCCCCGGCTCTCTGCCCCGCCCTCGTGTCCCTGCCAACGCGCGCTGAAGCACTCGCTCTCATGGAGTCATGGACGGCGAGCGATTCACTCCGAAAGCACATGCTTTCGGTCGAAGCCGGAATGCGTGCCTACGCCCTGCGCTTCGGCGAGGATGTGCAGCGGTGGGCCCTCGCCGGGTTGATCCACGACTTCGATTACGAGCGCTTTCCAAACGCGTCGCTGGGTGCGGACGTCGAACATCCGGCAGAGGGCGTTCGCTATCTCCGTTCACTCGGCTGGCCCGATGACGTTTGCGAGGCGGTGTTGGGCCACGCGCACTATACCGGCGTTGCCCGGACCACCCGGATGGCGCAGGCCCTCTTTGCCGTCGACGAACTGACTGGATTGATCACGGCATCCGCACTCGTCAAACCGACCAAAGCTGTCGCTGACGTCGATGTTGCGGGCGTGCGCAAAAAGATGAAGGACAAGGGCTTCGCGAGGGGCGTCAATCGCGACGACATCATTCAGGGAGCAGAAGCGCTTGGCGTGCCGTTGGACGAACACATTGCAATCGTCCTTGTGGCGATGCAGGAGATCGCGGGTGTACTCGGCCTCGCTGGCGTCGGCAACGGCAATGGCAACCCCCATTCAACGACCGTCGCGGGAGACGCGTATCCCTGATGACCCCATAAGACCGCATGACTTCACTTGCCCTGCCCATTTCTGCCTCGAGGCCCCTCACGGGAGACGAGCGCGTGGAAACGGAAGGGTCGGGAGACGGGCGCGCGGTGGGTCGGCCAGGGGTGCGCGATGAACGTGTCATTTCGTTGGTGCCTGTGAGCGAGCTGCCGCTTCCTTCGGCCGATGTGCTCGAAGAACGGGCGCTGGTCCACGCTGCGCAGCGCGGTGACAACGCGGCGTTCGCAGGGCTGGTGCATCGTCATCAGCGGCGGGCGTACGCAGTAGCGCGCTCAATCGTCCTGTCACACGACGACGCGGAGGATGCAGTGCAGGAAGGCTTCCTGCATGCATTTCGCGCGCTCGAGCGGTTTCGCCCTGAGCAGGCCTTCGGTGCGTGGTTGCACCGGATTGTGGCAAACGCCGCACTGGACATCGCGCGTCGTCGAAAAGTACGTGACGCCGATGAGTTGCCGGAGACGCTGTCGTCGCCGCATCGCGATCCGGCTGAAGCAGATGAATTGCGCACGCGGCTCGCGCGGGCGCTTGAGACACTCGGCGATCGTCAGCGTTCAGTCATCGTGCTGCACGACGTCGAGGGATATAAGCACGCGGAGATTGGCGCACTGCTCGGAATTCCCGAGGGGACTGCGCGATCTGACCTGCACCATGCCCGATCGCACCTGAGGCGATTGCTGGGCAACCTGCGGAGTATCGAATGACGGATTTCAGACAGATCAACCACGGGCGGAGCGAGGGAGACGATCCCACGATCACGGCTCTGCTCCGCAATGCGTATTCCGCGCCGACGTCGAGCGGCTACTGGGCAGGACTCGAGCAGCGCGTGATGGCTCGCGTGAAGGAAGCGCAGCCACCGGCCTGGTGGACGGTTTTCTCCGAGTGGCGCACGGCGGCACTTGTCGCGGCCACGATGGCGCTCCTGCTCGCCGGTGCGGCGTTGGTGCGCCAGCGTGCGCTCGACCCGTCGACGTCACCGATGGCGAACGGTGCGCCCGCCGACACGACGTACGACCTCGCGCTCAAGCGCGTGCTCGATGGCGACGCCGTCACTTTCACCTCGATACCGCGGCGCAAGCTTCCCGCCGATGCGCCTGAGCGCTATCTGAACCCGCTCGACTGGTAGGCGTAGCTCTGTGTCCACTTCTCCCCGGCCCAAATCGCTCGCCCTGATGTTTCTCCTCGGGGCGTTCCTCACTGGTGGCGCAGTCGGCTTTGTCGCTGACCGCGCCGTCAACCTCTCCCGTCCACCTCGGAAGCAGTTTGACGACCGCATGATGCGCGACAGTCTTGCCGCCGAACTGCACCTCTCCGAAGCGCAGCGTCAGACTTTTGATTCCGTGTTCGATTGGCGCCGCGCTCGCAACAGGGAAATCATGGATTCACTCCGTCCGACGTTCAACGCGACGCGCGACAGCGCCCGCGTGTTGTTCACGAAAGTGCTCGATCAAACGCAACTGGTCGAATTCCGTCAGGTCATCGCGCGCTCCGAGGCGGCTGACAGCACCCGTCGTGCACTGGCGGCCGACAGCGTGCGCCAAGCAAAGGAGAGGGGCCGATGATCCGCACCCGATCGCGCACCGTTCGCTGTGCATTGTTCGTCGGGGCGGTCTTGATGGCCGCCCCGCTTGGCGCTCAGGGGTCTGCCGCGGAAGACGGTGCCCGACCGGTTACGCTCCGCGAAGCCATCGATCTTGCCGCGCGAAACTCGCCCGCGGCCGTTCAGGCGCTTGGGCTTGACCGTAACGCCGCTGCCGCACGCCGGCAGGCGATGGGTGCATTCGTACCAAACGTCAACCTGACCGCCGGCAGCGGCCGTACACAGGGCACGACCATCAATAACTTCAACGGCCAGCTGACGGCGTTGAGCGGCAATCCGTGGAGCTACAGCAACGGCCTCTCGCTCAGCGTGGACCTCTTTGACGGTGGCCGTCGCTACTCTGAAGTGAATCGCATTCGCGCGACCGCGGATGTCGCCGACGTGGCCGCGATCTCGGCGCGCTTCGACGCCTCGCTGCAGATCAAGCAGCAGTTCTACGCCGCCCTCGCCGCGCGCGAATCTGCGGCCGCAGCCGCTGCACAGCTCGAACAGGCCGAACAGCAGCTCAAGGCGTCGTCGGCACGCGTTGCTGCCGGCGTCGCGACCAAGTCGGATTCACTGCGCTCTGCGATTCAGGTTGGCAATGCCCGTCTCGCCGTGCTTACGGCAGAGAACGATCTGCGCGTGGCCAACGCCGCCCTTACCCGGGTTGCCGGTTCAACCACAACGATCACGGCTTCGCCGTCCGACAGCCTCGATACGCCACTCACGTTGCCGACTGAAGCGGAACTTGCGGCACTCGTGGTCGACGGGCCGGCCGTCAAGCTCGCCGAGTCGAACGTGGCCGT
>JBKJTE010000385.1:0-2659 GCA_046590495.1 Gemmatimonas sp.
CGATATGCATCACGGCGAGCGCAGCGTGCGCCTGCGTCACCTGCTCGCGCACTGCGTCAGGGCCTGTGCCGCCGGCAATGTTGCGCGCGTTGAGCGATGCGTCTGCGCCGAGTGCCCCGCGCGCGTCGGCACCAAACAGTGCATGCGCCTCGGTGAACCGGTCGACGGCCAACTGATCCAGCTCGATACCCGCTTCTTCGGCCTGCCGCACCAGCGAACCGACTGCGCCATGCGCTTCACGGAACGTCGCACCCCGACGAACGAGATAGTCGGCCAGATCGGTCGCCATCATCGCGCTCGACACGGCCGCGCGCATCCGTTCGCGATTGAAGCGCAGCTCGGCGACTGCTCCGGCAACGGCCGGCAGCACAAGCAGCAGCAAATCGATCGCGTTGAACATGGCGCGCTTGTCGTCTTGCAAATCCTTGCTGTAGCCACTCGGCAATCCTTTGATCGTGCCCATGAGCGACACGAGATCGCCGAGTACGCGCGCACCCGAACCGCGCGCGAGTTCGAACACGTCAGGGTTCCGCTTTTGCGGCATCATGCTCGAGCCGGTAGAGAAACCGTCGCCGAATTTGACGAACCCGAACTCGCTCGAGCCGTAGACGATCAGGTCTTCAGCGATGCGCGAGCAGTGCGCGGCGATCATGGCACAGGCAAAGAGCGTTTCGGCGACGAAGTCGCGATCACCGGTTGCATCGATGCTGTTCTGCGAAATCGCCGCGAAACCGAGTTCGGCCTGCAGCAGTGTGCGCGAAACAGGAAACGCGGAGCCGGCGATCGCGCCCGAGCCGAGTGGCAGTATCCCGGCGCCACGATGCGCGGCGGCAAGGCGCGTGCGATCGCGATTGAGCGGCCAGAAGTGCGACAGCAGCCAATGTGTTCCGCTCACCGGCTGCGCGCGCTGCAGGTGCGTGTAGGCCGGGAGAATTGCGTCGCTGATCGTTTCGGCTTGTGCGAGCAGCGAGGCCTGCAAGTCGCGTACGGCGGCATCGAGTCGCGTACAGGCGTCCATGGTCCACAGTCGCGACGCGGTTGCCACCTGGTCGTTGCGTGAACGACCGGTGTGCAGTTTGGACGCGACCGTACCCGCTTCTTCGTGCAGGAGCCGGTCGATCATGGTATGAATGTCTTCGTCGGTCGCGACGGGCTGTGCATCGTCGGCCAAGCGCTGCGCGACACGATCGAGTCCACTGCGCAGCGCGTTCGACTCGTCCATCGTGAGCACGCCCCCTTGGCCGAGTGCGAGCGCCCATGCTTTGGAGAGGCGAACATCGTGTGGCCAGAGGCGAAAGTCAGTGCCGATGGAGCGGTTCAACGCATCGAGCAGCGGCGAAGGGCCGCCGGCAAAGCGTCCGCCCCAGAGTTTATGCGTTCCAGCGTCGCCTTCGTGTGCGCTCACAGTGTGTCGGTCAGAATGGAATCGAGAGGAAGTACAGACATCCCGAGAAACGGACGCGATATCTATGCAACGCCGCTGCATATCGACCCTGCGCGGCGCCTCGGCGAAATCACGCGGAGGCAGGAGGGGAAATCAAGCGAAACCGGGCGGTGGGATGGAACCGACTGCGAACGGCGAATTGCATTCTCGCGGAGGCGCGGGGCCGCGGATGGGACTGGCGCAATCCGGAATTGAACGCGATCGGGCGAGACCGAAGTCTGCTCTCTCTGAAAGAAAAGCGCCGTAACGAACATAGTTGCGTGAGTCAGCGGCACTACGCGTTCATGCGGGGCCTCCACTTACATCCCACCAGGAAAGAACAGTTGTTCACTGTTGCAGCTCTCCGCGGCCCCGCGCCACCGCGAGAGCTGCCGCTCGCCGCTACTGGTGCCCGCGCAAATACTCCTTGAGCCGCCGCACCACGCGCTCGCGCCCCGGCACCGAACGACAGATGATCAGCACCGTGTTGTCGCCGGCGATGGTACCCGCGACATCGGGCCATGCGGCGTTGTCGAGCGCTTCAGCGACTGGCTGCGCTCCTGATGCCACCGTGCGTACCACGATCATCACCTGCACCGCTTCGACGCCTACGAGAAACTGCGGCAGCATCGCCTCCAGTCGTCGCGCTTCGACATCGTTGCCGCCAACGTCGGGAAAGGCGTATCGCACGCGCCCTTGCTGATCGGGAATGCGCGCCAGTCGCAACTCGCGCAGATCGCGCGAGAGCGTCGACTGATTCACATCCCAGCCGCGTCGCGTGAGCTGTCGTCGCAGTTCTTCCTGACTGGCCACGAGCTTCGCGGTGACGATCTCGCGAATCGCGTTATGTCGGTCCGTCTTGTCGGCCACGCACTCCTCTCCGTGTAACGAGCCAGGTCCAATCGTTCAGTGCCAGACCATCCCCTCGCCGAGCCGCGACGCACTCGCCCGTCAGGTGGATTGACACCGCCCCGATGCAAAATTATGCATTCAGTGTGCATAATATGCCTGATAATATTCCGGTAGGGGTCCTCGGCGCCAGCGGGTACTCAGGACGCGAACTGTGCGCACTGATCGCCGGACATCCCAACCTCTCGCTCGCCTTCGCGACCGCGAACGCGCAGCGCGGCACCACGCTTCGGGTGCGCGCCGGCAATGCCGTGCACGCGATTCCGCTCGTGGGCGCTGACGAAGTTGATCTGAGTGCGGCGGAACTCGTGTTCGCCGCGCTGCCGC
>JBKJTE010000074.1:0-8007 GCA_046590495.1 Gemmatimonas sp.
GCATTGGCGGAGTACCGGCGGGGGAGCCGGCGCCGAATGCCTGCAGCTTCACCCCGGTGAGCGTTTCACCGCGACGCATCTGCGTCCATTCGATACGCGGTTGGCCGCGCATGGCCAATACGCCTATCGCTGAACTGTCGGTGACGTTTACGGTCTCAGTGCCGAGTGTGTCGGCGCCGCGGAGATAGAGAAACGTCGCGGTACGGACGGGTTGTGCGTGTGCGACGCGGGCGACGAAGACGCCGGAGATCAGCGCTGCGACGGTAGCGGCCAGAGTCGCGATGCCGACATGACGACCGCGGCGGAATGCGATGAAGAACATGGAATGGGATGCGCGAAGCGCGCTCAGGGTTCCGAAGGAGTTCGTTTTGGCGCGCGCCCTTCTTCGGTCAGCGCGCGCCGCAACAGGAATTCGATTTGCCCGTTCAGACTGCGCAAGTCATCGTTCGCCCAGCGCTGGACCGCGTCGAGCGTCTCGCGGTCCATGCGCAGCAGGAAGGATTTGCGTTCAGCCATGAGTGGGGAATACGTCGATCAGTCGTGAAAGATCAGGAATACAGTGTGCCGGTGTTCACCACCGGCTGTGCTGCGCGGTCGGAGCAGAGCACTACCAGCAGGTTGCTCACCATTGCCGCTTTGCGTTCGTCGTCGAGCGTGACGATCTGGCGAGCCGAGAGTGCATCGAGGGCCATTTCGACCATGCCGACTGCGCCTTCGACAATCGTCTGTCGAGCGGCGACGATCGCACCGGCCTGTTGACGCTGCAGCATCGCGGCGGCGATTTCCTGCGCATACGCGAGATGACTGATGCGTGCTTCGATGATTTCCACGCCCGCTTTCGCAAAGCGTTCGTGCAGCGCTTCCATCAACCCCTTCGATACTTCGAGCGGGTGCGTGCTGAGTGCGATGTCGGCCGATCCGTGGTGATCGTAGGGATACGATGACGCCAGTGCGCGCAGCGCGGACTCGCTCTGCATGGTCACGTACTGCACGTAGTCGTTCACTTCAAAGACGGCTTCGGCCGTGTCGATCACCTTCCAGACCACGATCGCGCCGATTTCGACCGGGTTGGAGCGCGCGTCATTCACCTTGAGTTTGTTCGTTTCGAAGTTCCGCACGCGGAGCGAAACGCTTTTCTTGCCCATGAACGGGTTGGTGAACCAGAGTCCGGGCGACTTGGCCGTTCCTTTGTAGTTGCCAAAGAGCGTGAGCACCTTGGCTTCGTTGGGCGACACGGTGAACAGCCCCGGGAGCGACAACGATGCGAGCAGCGTGAGCAATGCGCCGCCGGCCGCCAGCGGGATGTTGTGTGTGTTCGGGCCGGCGATGAGTCCGTAAACACCGGCAATGATCGCGGCGACCAGCAGGAGAGCGACGGGGATACCCGCTGTGGGACGGGCATCGATTTCGCGAAGCATCTGAATCCTCGTGGAGGAGAGTGGTATTGAAGTGATATCACTTCGTTATCAGAGTACGCAACCGCGGCCGGGGAGTTTCGCGGTGCGCGGCGTTTTGAGCCTGAGCCGAGAATTGAGCCAACTGGCGCTCGATCGATCACGTCGCTCTGTGCCCCGCCCGCTACCCTCGGCGCATGTTCGCCCCTTGCGCCCAACCCATCGCCGAGCCGACCGTATGGCCATGCGCGCCTCGTCGCCCCTGCCTGAACGGACCATGTGGACCGTTGCCGATCTCGAAGCGCTCGCCGAGGACGGCAATCGGTACGAAATCCTGCATGGTGAGCTTCTGGTGACCCCGCTCCCCTCCACCGGGCATCAGGGGGTCGCCCACCGGCTCACGCTGGCCTTTGGTCTCTGGGCTCGCGAGCACACCGGCTGGACAGTCCTCGCCCCCGGGGGCGTGTATGTGAGCCAGACCACATGGCTTGAGCCCGATCTCGCCGTTTATACCACGCCGCAATACGCCAACCTGCACTGGCGTGAGATGCCGCCACCGCTGCTGGTCATTGAGGTGTTGAGCCCCTCGACCCGGAAGCGCGACCGGCACCGGAAACGGCCGGCGTATCTCGCGCACGGCGTGGGCGAAGTGTGGATCGTCGATCAGCAGGCGCGCGTCATCGAGCGCTGGACCAAGGCATCGGAGTTTCCCGAGACCTTCCGCGAGTCGATCACGTGGCACCCGGACGCAGCGTATCCAGCCGTGACCGTGACTGAGGCGGAACTGTTCGGACCGCGCGATGCGGCACTTGCGGAGGAGGGGAAGTAGCGGCTTGGCAGATTGCGCCAACACGCAGACGAGTTCGCGATCGGCGCGCAGGTCGGAAAACTCACCCTTGCTATGCAGTCGGCGCGCGGGCAACGTCGGAGTCTGTCGTACCCCCTTTCGTCACCCGGAGAATCGTCGTGTTTCCTTGTCCCATCCGGCCTCGCGCGGTTGCCGCCGGCCTGCTGCTCGCCTGTGCCTCGCTGACGTCCAACGCCCAGACACCACCAGCGGCCAAGCCCGTCGGCACCGCCAAGCGGGTGTCCCCACCCAAGCCCATTCTGCTCCCAGCGACCACGCCACTGGCCGCGCCTTTCGACACGATGTCGCTCGCGGCGCTCCGTTGGCGCGAAATCGGCCCCTTCCGCGGCGGACGATCGTCGGCGGTGGCCGGTAGCGATGCGCGCCCCAAGGAGTACTGGATGGGTACGACCGGCGGTGGTGTCTTCAAGACTACGGACGGCGGCAACACGTGGACGCCGATGTCCGACAAGTATTTTGGCGGCACGATCGGTTACATCGCCGTGGCTCCGTCCAACCCTGACATCGTTTATGTCGGCGGCGGCGAGTTCCCGGTGCGCGGCAACGTTTCCCATGGCGACGGCATGTGGAAGACGACCGACGGCGGAAAGACCTGGACGTTCCTGGGTCTCGCCGAAACGCGCCACATCTCGCGCGTCCGCGTGCACCCGACCAACCCGGATCTCGTCTACGTTGGCGCGCAGGGGCATGTCTGGGGGCCGAACACCGAGCGCGGCGTCTTCCGCTCGAAGGACGGCGGAAAGAGCTGGGACAAGATCCTCTATCGGAACGACTCGACCGGGATCGCCGATCTGGCGATGGACCCGACCAACCCGAATGTGCTCTACGCCGGCTTCTGGCAGGTGTACCGCAAGCCGTGGACGCTGGAGTCGGGCGGCAAGGGGTCGGGGATGTTCAAGAGCGCCGATGGCGGCGACAGCTGGACGGAGATCACGCGCAACAAGGGGCTCCCCGCCGGAATGTGGGGGAACATCGGCATCAGTGTGAGCGGCGCCAATGCGCAGCGTATCTACGCCAACATTGAAGCGGAAGAAGGGGGCGTTTTTCGCTCGGACGATGGCGGCGCGACGTGGACCCGCACCAACGCCGAACGCAAACTCCGTCAGCGCGCATGGTACTACACCAAAGTGCACGCCGACCCCAAGAACGCCGACGTTGTGTACGTCAACAACGTGTCGTTTCAGGTGTCACGCGACGGTGGAAAGACGTTCAGCAATCTCAATCCGCCGCACGGCGACTCGCACGATGCGTGGATTTCGTCGACCGATCCGATGCGGCTCATCGAAGGCGATGACGGTGGCGCTGCGATCTCCACCGATGGCGCAAAAACGTGGACCGATCAGGACTTCGCCACGGCGCAGTTCTATCACGTCACGACCACCAATCACTTCCCATATCGCATCTGCGGCGCGCAGCAGGACAACAGCACACTCTGCGGACCGTCACGCAAAGTCGGTGGCATTCAGATCAGCGATTGGCTCGACGCTGGTGGTGGCGAATCGGGGTTCATCGCGTCGCTGCCGAACGATCCGGACGTCGTCTTTGCCGGCAGCTACGGTGGGCTGCTCACGCGCAAAGACCTGCGCAACGGACTTGAGCGCAACGTCAATCCGTGGCCGCTCAATCCGATGGGGCACGACGCCAAGGATTCGAAGTATCGCATGCAGTGGACCTTCCCG
Source organism: Gemmatimonas sp. (assembly GCA_046590495.1). Taxonomy (GTDB): domain Bacteria; phylum Gemmatimonadota; class Gemmatimonadetes; order Gemmatimonadales; family Gemmatimonadaceae; genus Gemmatimonas. The sequence continues at coordinate 3,942 of JBKJTE010000074.1, forward strand.
ATCGTGGTCAGCCCGCACGATCCGAAGACGCTCTATGTCGGCTCGAGCGTGTTGTTCCGCACGAGAAACGAAGGGGACAGCTACGACGTCATCTCCCCCGATCTTTCGCGCAACGATCCGCGCACGTTAGGCCCGTCCGGCGGTCCGATCACGAAAGACCAGACGAGCGTCGAGTACTATGGTACCGTCTTCGCAGTCGCCGAATCGCCGGTCACGAAGGGCGTGATCTGGGGAGGCACGGACGATGGTCTGGTGCAGCTCACGCGCGACGCGGGCAAGACATGGACGAACGTCACACCGCCGCTGCTCAAGGAGCGCGAGTGGGCGCGCATTTCCATCATCGAAGCGAGTCGGTTCAATCCGGCGGTCGCGTATGTCGCGGCCAACCGTTTTCAGATGGACGACAACGAACCGTATCTCTTCAAGACGGCCGACTACGGCAAGACATGGACGCGCATCGATCAATCCGGGAAAGCGAACGGCATTCCAAGCGGTGAATTCACGCGCGTGATTCGTGAAGACCAGGAACGTCGCGGTCTGCTTTACGCGGGCACGGAACGCGGCATGTGGGCAACGCTCGATGATGGCGCAACGTGGTTCTCGCTCCGCAAAAATCTGCCGATCGTGCCGGTGCACGATATCGCGCTCCGTGATGGTGACCTGATCGCCGCTACGCATGGTCGCTCGTTCTGGATCATCGATGACCTGAGTGTGCTGCGACAGCTTTCGGCGGAGTCCATCGCCAAGGGCTCGCACATTTTCACGCCGCGCGAGACTTATCGCATCACCTGGCAGGGCGGCTTTGGTGGCGGTGGTGGAGGCGGTGGCGGCACAGTCGGCGCCAACCCGCCGGCCGGCGCGATCGTCTACTACTGGCTCAAGCAGCCGGCGAAAAAGTTGACGCTCGAATTCCGTGATTCAACGGGTCGCACCATTCGCAGCTTCACCAACGACACGATGCCTGCTACGCCCGCGCCCGCAGCTGGACGCGGTGGCGGCGACGGTGGCTTCGGTGGCCCTCCTGTCGAGCCGAAGGCGGCAAACAAGGCGGGCCTCAACACCTTCGCGTGGAATCTGCGCGAGGCTGATGCCACCCGTTTCGATGGCATGATCTACTGGGCCGGCGGCACGAATGGACCGCTGGTCATTCCGGGCACGTACACCGCGCGTCTCATTGTCGACGGTGGCCCGCCGCAGGACTCGAAGTTCATCGTCAAGAAGGATCCGCGCACCAACGCGACGCAGGCAGATCTGATCGCGCAGTACAAGCTGCTCATGCAGGTGCGCGATCGCACCACCGACGCGAACGATGCTGTGCGCACCGTGCGCTGGGTCCGCGCGCAACTCGCTGATCGCATGAAGGACATGAACGCGGCCGATTCAGCCGAATTCCGACCACTCGCCAACGCACTCGACGCCAAGATCACTGAAGTCGAAGCAGAGGTCTATCAGGTCAAGAATCAGAGTGGACAGGACCCGCTCAACTACCCGATCAAGGTCAATAATCAGATCGCGGCCATGGCGGGTGTCATCGGCAGCACCGAAGCCAAGCCGACCAAGCAGTCGGCGGAAGTGTTCGGCCTGCTGACGAAGGAGCTCGAGGGGTATCTGGTCGAGCTGCGCAAAGCGTGGAAGGACTTGCTGCCGCCGGTCGATGCGTATCTGACCAAGAAGGGAAAGAAGCCGATCGATGTGAAGCCCAACGATGTGCGGGCGCCGAGACCGATTGGCGGCGGCGACATAACAGGGGAGCAGCACTGATCGGATAGTGAGTTGGCCTTGTTCGCGAACTGCGTGCGGGGCTGCGGCAAAACGGGGGACATTCCGGTCGGCCTGGCTTTCCGTTCGTGACGATCCGTGGGCGGATCGTCCCGCGGAAAGAGGGCCGCCGGAGTGCCCCCGTTTGCCTTGCGTAGGCCAGGGTTGCGTGAGGCTGCTCCAACGACGGACGCGAGTGTTTTCGCCGTCGCGTAGGTCAGTTCCGACCGATGCGCCACCAGGCGCGCTTAGCAGGCGCGGGCTCGCGTCGCTGCCAACGGCCAAGTCCGCGCGCGATCGCATCGGCGAGATCGTCTCGGCCTTGCGCGGCCAGCAGCGGTACCAGCGGCGGGTAGAAGATGCGCACCGGCAACAGCTCGAACGGGATGCGCGCGATCGCGTCGGGCGTGACCCCATGTGCGGGAAATGGTGCGCGTGCCAGCGCATCGCCACCGATCGCGAGCAGCTGCAGCATGGTGCGCACACACTTCTCACACCGACCGCAGTTCACCTGTCCGTCAGTGGGCAGGTCGATGAGCAGGCACACACGGAGCACGGCGAGCGCTTCGGGCCATGCGCTGATGTGACGCAGTTTTTCGAGGCGCGGCAACATCACCTGCGCCGCGTGCACATCGATGTCGTGTGATGCCAGCAACGCGTCCATCAACGGGTGCGGCGTCACGCCCGCTTCGATACCGGCACCCGAGCTCGCAATAGCGAGTGAATGGAATTGCGCCCGCAACGCGTGGCCGATCGCGCCCAGCGGGGTGTCGTGCGCCACCGCCCACCACGCATCGAAGTGCGGATAGAGTGAGCGCAGGTTCGTGGCGACGCGCGTCAGCGACATGCCGGACGCACCGGCAAAACGCTCCAAGCGAATCGCCATCGCCTCGTACGCGGCGCGGCGCTCGGCGCGCTCCTCTCCGCCATCGAAGTCGAAGGAATTGAGACCAAACACGAAGAGACCGGCGGTGTAGCGCGCGGGGTGTTCGACGGCGGTCGTGCGTCGATTCTCCTCGAATGCGGAAAGCGCGTCGACACCGCCGGACATGCACAGTGCGGCTTTCCGGGCAGGCGACGGCACCCCGTAGGGCGAATGCACCCGCTCCGTGAGCCCGAGCGATACCGGGCGAAGCGACGGCGTCCGTTCGGCGATCATCGCCATCGTGGCCCGGGCACCGTCAGCCAGCCGTGGTGTCACTTCACCCTCAATCAGCAGGCGACTTTCGCCGAACCACATGGCCAACGGGTACGCTGCCAGCAGCGACACGTCGGCCGTTGCGAGTATGCCGGCGCCGTTGTCGGGCGATGCGGCAAACTCGAACCATATCGTATCGTCAGGCGCCTCCCGATCTTCCCAGGTCACGCGCATCGTGAGACGCGTGACACCAGCGCCTTGCGTGCACTCGCAGCGGCTGATCTTCACGACTGGTGCGCCGTCGGGTGATTCGCGCGTGATCTCATTGGACGAATGTCTCACTGGCGAACGGCCGCGCGCCAGAGCATTCGAGTCTCGCTTGCGGTCTGCCGTCGACCGGTCGACAATTCCTCATGCACGAACGATCTGTAGGCGCGCTTTTCGGTGTTGGTGCGTTCGTGTCCTGGGTGCGCTCGCGCCGATGACCGACGTACGTTGGGGAATTGCGGGTACCGGCGCGATTGCACGGCTATTCGCCGCCGATCTCCGATTCGCTCGCGGTGCGCAGCTGGTTGCCGTGGGCTCACGCGATCTGACCCGTGCGCGTGGCTTTGCCGATTCCTTCGATGTCTCCCGCGCGCATGGCAGCTACCGCGCGCTCTTCGACGACGCGGAGGTTGACGTCGTGTATATCGCGACGCTCAACTCGCAGCACCGCGAGCTTGCGATCGCCGCGATGGACGCCGGAAAGGCGGTGCTCTGCGAGAAGCCGTTCACGCTCAATGCTCGCGAAGCGCGCGAGGTTGTGCAGGCGGCACGACGTACGGGGCGCCTCTGCATGGAGGCGATGTGGATGCGCTTCGCACCCGCCGTTCGCGAGTTGCATGCGCGGATCGCGCAGGGGGAAATCGGAACGGTCCGTCATGTACGCGCGTCGCTGGGATTCGCCGTCACGTTCGATCGCAAGCATCGCATCTTCGACCCGGCGGTCGGCGGCGGTGCGCTGCTCGATCTGGGCGTGTATCCCGTCTCGCTGTGCTGCGCGCTACTTGGCGCACCGCAGCAGCTCACCTCAGTTGCCACGCTGGGCGAGAGCGGTGTCGACGAACATGTCACGATGGAGTTGTCGTACGAACACGGCGTCACCGCATCGATCGAAACGAGCGTGCG
>JBKJTE010000276.1:0-9578 GCA_046590495.1 Gemmatimonas sp.
TGCAACATCAACTCCGACACGAGCACATGATACGGATCGCGCGTCTTCCGCCACGGCAAATCGCGCGCATGCTTGCGGTACCACGCCCTCAACCGTCGACCGAATGCCTGCAACTCCTCAGGTTGAATCGATGCAACTACCGCGGTGGCGCGTGCAGCGTGTGAGATCTTCTTCGTCGTCCTCGCTGCTGTATGCGCGCCATTCACGGTATTCGTGGCCCTTCTCAGGAGACACTCCTCGTCTTCTTCTTCAGAAAATCCATCAACACGAACTGACCCAACGACATCGTGTTCGTGAAGTACGCCTTACCACGACTGATCTCACTCACCCGCTTCACGAACTCGACGAGTGCTCTATCCCGCGCAAGCATGAACGTGTTGATCATGATCCCACTCTTTCTGCACGCCGCCACTTCGCGCAACGTTTCCGCAATCACGTAGCCATCCAGCCCCATCGAATTCTTGTAGATCTGGCCATCGGGCATCGTCAACGCACTCGGCTTGCCGTCCGTGATCATGATGATCTGGCGCATATCCTTCTTCTGACCCATCAGAATGCGACGCGCGAGTTTCAACCCCTCGGCGGTGTTGGTGTGATACGGGCCGACCTGCGCCTTGGCCAACGTCGCGATCGGAATCTCTTCTGCTGAATCATGAAAGAGTACCACGCGAATTGTGTCACCCGGAAACTGGGTACGAATGAGATGACAGAGTGCGAGTGCGACTTTTTTGGCGGGCGTGAATCGATCTTCGCCGTAGAGAATCATCGAGTGCGAGGTATCGAGCATCAGCACCGTCGCGCAGCTCGAGCGATACTCCGACTGCCGCACCATCAGATCGCCGTAGTCGAGATCGATCGGCACGTTGAGATTGCCGTTCCGCGCGAGTGCGTTGGCGAGCGTTCCCGGCACATCCAGATTGAGTGCGTCGCCGAATTCGTACGGCTTGCTCCACGCATCCGACTCCACACCAGTCGACAGCTGCGGCGTGTCATGACTGCCGATGCTCGACTTGCCGAGTGAGCCGAGGAGGTGTCGGAGCGTGCGATAGCCGAGAAAGTCGATGCCGCGATCGGTGAGATTGAACTGCACGTCGTTGGCGGCGGCCTGCGCGAGCGATCCTTTGCCGGTGACTGGCTGATGCGCTCCGGGCATGCGCGCCGGCTGGTCGACTGTGAGAAACCCGTCGGTGATAAGGCGTTGGACCAGATCGTCGAGCAGCTGCGCCAGTTTCTCTTCGGAGAACTCGTCGCCTTCGCCGCGCAGCGCCTTCAGCATTTCGGGGGTGAGCTGGCCACTGTCGATGAGCGCTTTGAGAATCGCCTGCTTGAGCGCGTCGAGGGAGCGGTCGCCGTCCTCACCCGGGTCGCCCCAGTAGCCCTGGTCGCCGCCCGCAAAGCCCGACTGCAGCAGAAAGTCTGCGAGCTGGTCCAGCAGTCCTTGCAGGTCCACCGCGTCGGCCATCTGCGGATTGAACTTCGTGTACGTATGGAACCGCATCGCCAGCTCTCCAGGGCGCGAGGCGCCCGCCTGCCAGGAAATCCACCTGCCCGTTTGACTACCACCCTGTCATCATTGTGTACGCATGACAGTCGGCGCGCGATCCCTCAACCCGTTCCGGGTTCTTCGAACCCATCGGAATTTCCGACTCTTCTGGGTTGGCCAGACGCTGTCGCTGATCGGGTCGTGGATGCAGACCATGGCGCTGGGGTGGCTCTCGCTCGAGCTCTCCAACAGCGCGTTCGTGGTAGGCGTGGTCGCATCGGCGGGGGCCATCCCGATCGTGATCTTCTCGATGCACGCCGGCGCCTTTGTCGACCGGAGCGACCGCCTCAGGCTGGTCCGCATCACCCAGACGGTCTTCCTGATCCAGGCGCTGGCGCTCTGGGGGCTGACCGCAGCCGGGATGGTGACCGTCCCCATGCTGATCCTGCTGGCGGCTGTGCAGGGGCTCTGCTCGGCGGTCGAAATCCCGGCGCGGCAGAGCATGATCATCCAGCTGGTGGGACGCGAAGATCTCCAGCCCGCGATCGCGCTCAACTCCAGCGGCTTCAACTTGGCTCGCGTGATCGGCCCCGCCATCGGCGGCGTCGTCATCCACAAGCTGGGGATCGGTTGGTGTTTCGGGCTCAACGCGCTGAGCTTCGTCGCGGTGCTCTGGGGGCTCTTCCTCATCCGGCTTCCAGCGGCGCGCGAGCATCTGCCGTGGTTGGGCGTGGCCGACGCGCTCCGCCTCAGTACCCGTGCGGCCGGCGAAGGACTTCGCTACTTCATGCAGCCCGGACCGGCGCGCGACCTGCTGGTATTGGTCACCATCGGCGCGCTGTTTGCGGGCCCGTTCCTCACCCTGATGCCGGTTATGGCGCGTGACCGACTCGGACTCGGCGCCGACGGCTACGGCGGGCTGTTGGCGTCAGTTGGAATTGGTGGACTCATCGGTGCACTCATGCTGGCCGGACCGGCGGCGCACTGGAAGCGTGGTCACGTACTGACGGGCGCCAGTTTGGCCTTCCCCGTACTGTTGATCGCGTTCGCCGCGTCGCGCACGTCTATTGCGGCGAATCTGCTGCTCGTCGCCACCGGGATCATGATGATCATGTTCAATTCGCTGAGTAATGGCGTACTGCAGTTGCTCGTGGCCGAACAGTATCGCGGTCGACTCATGGCACTTTATTCATTGCTGTACGTCGGCGTATCGTCGGCGGTCGGTGCGCCGCTGATTGGTGCGGCAGCACGCGCGTGGGGCGTTGAGTGGGCGATTGGCGGGAGCGCGATCGTGACACTGCTGTACGCGCTCTGGACGGCGCGATCGTCGGTGTTGTCCGACCTATGAGAATGTTTACGCCTCGGTCAGGCAAAGCACGCGCGATCAGTGACATCCACCTCAATTCAACTGCACGTCGTCGTCAACTCTGCGGCGGATACAGGCGCTTGAACTCGGTCAGCGCGGCGCACGCGTCGTCAGCCGCTGCAGCCGATGGCGTTGGTGAGAAGAGCAGCACGCCGCCCGGGTATTGGTGCTCAAGGCGAAAATTGATGCACGACGCGAGCAGGGCGTTGCTCAGCAGTCCCAGTTCCATCGTCGACGTTGGCGTGAGGATGACATAGCGGATATTCCGCACGCGCAGACTGTCGGCAAACTGTCCGCGCGGAAACTCCTCCGCGATGAGCGCCGATTCCGTCTTGTGTCCACTCAGGTAGTGCACCGCGGCCGCGCGCCACGCCAACGCGAATTCTTCCGGCGCAGCGTTGTCCCGCACGTACTTCGATGCCAGCGCGAGACTCCGGCCGCGAATTGTGTAGCAGTGCTCACTGCCGTAGGGATTGTCCCGATCGCAGGGTGCGACTTCGGCCACCGCGTCGCGGGCACTGAGTGCAGCGCCGACACTGACCGCGAGGAGCAGCGCCACAATCGCGATGTTACGCGCGCTCACCGGCAACTGACGTCGCCATTCCCACGCGCCGAGCAGGAAGACGAGCATCACGAGCGGAATGATCGGCTCGAGCAACCGGCTCGCGACATAGGGAAAGCTGACGACCATCGCGGCGTACACGACCACGTAGATCACCGCAGTTCGCGAGCGCCGCCAGAGCAGCATGCTGCCGACCGGGAGGCAGATCGCGAGCAACATCAGGCAGAGAATGTTGTCGAGGTAGCTGTTGGGGATTGACGGGAACGCGAGTTCGTACGGCAACAGCGCGGTGAGATAGTCCCGCGTCGCTTTGACGAGACGAAGCGCAACCTTGATGATACTGAACTGGTTGCCGGCGAATCCCGGTGGGCTGATGTCGAACAGGTAGCCGCGCACGGGGGCCTCGTTTCGCCCGAATGACGCGTAGGCAACCCATCCGCCCATGACGATCGCGCAGAGCGCGACGTATGTCAGCAACTCATTCCGATGACGTTTGCCCATCACAAGCCAGGCACCGACAGCGAACACCATCGCCACGCCCGCCGACCGTGTCAGAAACGCCAGCAACGCGAGTGTGATCGCGACGTAGGCCCACCGTCGATCACCGTCGTCGGCGCGCATCGTCGCAACGAGCGCACCGGTCGTCAGCAAGACAAACAGTGCCTCGGAAAAATACGACCCACCGATCCAGAGCATACCGTGATTGAGCATCAGCGCCGCGATCACGATCAGTCCGAACCAACCTCCCTCCAGTCGCTTGGCCAGTCCGAAGAGCAACACAAGTGAGAGGGCGGCCAACCCGAGATTCACCGCTGGAATCAGATCGATCCGTTCACCGGTCGCCTTGCGCACAACCACCAGCCATGCCGGATACCCCGGCGGATACTTCACATGCGCCGGTGCACTCGGCCGGAAGCTCTCGCGATAGGAACCCGACTCCAGCGAGTGACTGAGCGCGATGTATGTCAGCTCATCACCGCGATCGAGTCCAAGCAGCGGCCGACCAATCCATCCGACCCAGATGAAGACGGCCAGCAACGCGCACAGCACGAGCTGCTGAACGCGGGCAACCATTGGACGGGCCTCTGCGCGGGCGGAGGAGCGATCTTGCGCGTCCGGTGCGCTGGTCATTGCCATACTAGATGGAACGGGAATTCAGGAAGGAAGCGTCGACTCGGACTGGAGTCGACGATGAAAGTTGACGCGCCCGCGCTGTGGAGTAGGTCTGCATCCGACTGCATGCCCGCAGGTTAACGTTGCGAAGACCCAAGGTCGCCCTTGGCACTCGGGAATCAAAGCGCAATTTCCCCTCGACCACCATGCACAGCTCGATTTCTGCACGTTGTGCCGGCGGGATCGCTCTCTGCCTCGTCCTTGGTATCTGGGCCCCGGCTACCGCCGCCCAACCAGCGCCGCGCGTCTTCACCCACGCGGACACGCTGCGTGGCAGCGTGACACCCCAGCGTGCATGGTGGGACGCCCAGTTCTACGACCTGCACGTGCGCATCAGTCCTGCGGATAGCAGCATCGTCGGTTGGAATGCGATCACGTATCGTGTATTAAGGCCGAATTCGCGCGTTGGCGGCGAGATGCAGATCGATCTGCAGACACCACTCGAAGTCGACAGCATGCGCCAAGGTGCGCGGCGCGTGGCGTTTCGTCGAGATGGGAACGCGTTTTTTGCCAAGACGCCTGCGGTGCAAACAATTGGCAGCACGCGCACACTGACCGTCTATTACCACGGCAAGCCCGTCGCCGCGAAGCGTCCGCCATGGGACGGTGGCTTCATCTGGCAGCGTGACAGTCTCGGGAATCACTGGGTCGCGACCGCAAACGAAGGGTTGGGCGCGAGCGTCTGGTGGCCGACCAAAGACATTCCTTCGGACGAACCCGATAGCCAGCGGGTGGCGATCACGGTTCCGGACTCGCTGACCAACGTTTCGAACGGACGCCTGCGCTCGGTCACGCACCATCCCGATGGATTTACGACCTGGGAGTGGTTTGTCGCCTCGCCGATCAACAGCTACGGCATCGCGGTCAACGCGGGACGTTACGCGCACTACTCCGAAGTGTACGCCGGCGAAGCGGGGCCACTCACACTCGACTTCTGGCCGCTTGCGTATCACGAAGACGACGCACGCGCACAATTCGCGCAGGCGACGCCGATGCTCGCCTGCTTCGAGCATTGGTTTGGACCGTACCCGTGGTACGAAGACGGATTCAAGCTGATCGAGACTCCGCATCTGGGCATGGAGCATCAGAGTGCGGTTGCGTACGGCAATCGTTTTCGCAACGGCTATCTCGGGCGCGATCTCTCCGCGACCGGACACGGGCTACTGTGGGACTTCATCATCATCCACGAGAGCGCGCACGAATGGTGGGCCAATAGCATCACCGACCGCGATCAGGCCGACATGTGGGTACACGAAAGTTTTGCCAACTACGCCGAAAACCTGTACACCGAGTGTCAGCAGGGGAAAGTCGCCGGCGCTGAGTACGTGATCGGCACTCGCAAGTTGATCAAGAACGATGGCCCGATCATCGGGCACTTCGGGGTGAACGACGAAGGGTCCAGCGACATGTATTACAAGGGCGGCAACATGCTGCACACCATTCGCGCCGTGATCAACGACGACGAAAAGTGGAGGGGGATCCTGCGTGGTTTGCAGCAAACGTTCCGCCATCAGACGGTGTCCGGTCAGCAGGTGCGCGACTATGTCAGCAAGCAGGCCGGCATCGATCTCAGTGGAATATTCAAGCAGTATCTCGAGACGACGAAAGTGCCGGTGCTCGAGTTCAAAGTGAACGGTACGACGTTGGCGTACCGCTGGAGCAACATCGTTGACGGTTTCGCGATGCCCGTTCGGGTGCGCGCCGACGATCAGCTGATTACCATCGCACCCACGACCGCATGGAAACAGCTCAGGGGCCAATCCGCGACGCTGACGCTTACTCCGCTCCCCGACTACTACATCGAGACGAAGCTCGTCACGAACGCTAAATGAAAATGCGGCCACGAATCTCGCGAACAAATCGAATCAGCTCGGAGCCAACACTAAAAAGGATCTACAGCCACGAATCACACGAAAAACTCGAATCAGCTCCGGTCCGATTCGAGAAATTCGCGACATTCGTGGCGCTTTTTTTTGCTTCTACTGCATCGCGCGCCGCTGCGACGGCGCTTCGCGAACGGGCATCGTGGGGGCGGGACCTTTCCACGGCTCGAATGTGGCATCGAGCGCCCCCGCATCCACCCAGCGTGTCAACATGGATTCGGCGATCCCGAATTCGTCGTGCAACGATGTCAACAGCTGGTCGCGGGTGAGCGTCGTGGTTTCGGTGCCATCGACGGTGCGACGGTGCAGGGCCGGGCCACGCATCACCAGCATCAGTCCCGGAAAATTACGGCGCGCATAGATGTGCTGATTGAAGACACCGAAGCCGCGCGATTTTTCGTACGCCGTGTGAATGTAGTCGTGATCGATCGGGTCGATCATCAGACGACATGGCGTGAAGCTGTCGTTCGGCGCGTTGCAAAACCACACCATGTGATGCTCGTCGAGCGGCTCGACTTCCGCCGTGAACAATCGATCGTCACTCACGAATACTCGGTCGCTGACCAGCAACGGGACGTTCACCAGCATCGATGTGTCGACGAGCCAGTCAGCGCCATCGATCGTGACTTTCACTGTCCCGTGCGTGACAAACCCCTGATCGCGCATCGAGCCGGCCACACGACGCGATGCGAATCCCATCGAGACCAGAAGTTCGTGAATCGCGTTGCTCGTCGGCCAGCAGGTTCCGCCGGTACCGTACTCGAGAAATGCGTCGAAGAAATCGGTACCTGTTGTGCCGGGGAGCAGGCCGTCCTCGCCGGTGCGCAGCGCGATGAGTTTGCGCACGTTGTCAAACGGAATCTCATCGCACCACGCGCGGTAGAGTGTGCGCAGACCGCCGAGATCGGTCGGCACGCGTTGGGTGATACCCATTCGCGCGAGCACGCGGTCACGGAGGTCGGGCGAAATGCGCGGTTCAGTGGTGTTCGGTTCGGTCGTATTCACGGTCAGGCCAACGTCAGTTCGTGGTCAGATTCAGGGTAGTGTGACGTCAGGTCGACGTCACGCAAGAAATCGCGAGCGTGTCTCGGCGGTGGGGATGAGGCATGCCGGTGCCGCGAATTCAAAGCGACGTTTCGCAATCGCATCGTACACCAGGTCGCGAACGATGCGCGGAACGAGCAGGCCAACGGCAGCAGCGATGCGCCACAGTCCACCGACGTGCGCGAGTGCGGCCAGCGCTGCCGCAGACTTGAGACGCACCGCGCGCGCGCCGTCGCGCGACGGATCGAACCACACGACTGAGTCCACACCACCGACATCCGGAAAGCGCTCGCGCACCATCGTGCCGAACGCACCCTGCAGTGGCGCGAAACGGAGCGCATCGCGGCGCGCGGCCCCTTCATGCCTGAGCACAAACTGCACACTCCCCGCACAGAATCCGCACTCGCCATCGTACAGCAACACGGGCGTCTCGGGATCACGCACCGAATCAGTCATTGAAACACTCCTCGAATCGCTCCTCGAATCACTTGCGGACGCGACCCGGTTGGCCGTCACGAACGAACTCGCGGCGGCTGAACGCGTGATCGACGGTGAGGTTGGTCTCATCGATGAATCCAATGCGGCTCTCGGCGCAGCAGGGTGAATCGCAGCTGAGCGTCGGTGGACAGCGGTACAAGAAACATCGAGTCGACGCCATACAAAACCAAGGTGTGCAGCCTGACCGCTGGTCCCAAAGACGGCTCGCCACGTAATGGCAGTGCCGTCGAGAGCCATGCGCAGAGTATAGCACCGTCGTATTTTCTGGGACCATGCCAAATACTGCCAGCCGCCTCTCCGTCTTCAGCGAATCCGTCATCCGCGGCACGACGCGAATGGCCAATCAATACGGCGCCATCAATCTCTCCCAGGGTTTTCCGGATTTCGATCCCCCCGAAGAGATTCTGGCCGCACTCGAACGCGCCACGCGCGGGCCGTTTCATCAGTATGCGGTGACGTGGGGCGCGCCGCGGTTTCGGCAGGCGCTCGCGCGCAAGATCACGCACTTCACCGGACTCGAGGTCGATCCCGATCAGCATCTCGTGGTGACCTGTGGCAGCACCGAGGCGATGATGGTCGCGATGATGACGGCCTGCAATCCGGGAGACAAGGTGATCGTCTTCTCGCCCTTCTACGAGAACTACGCGGCCGACGCGATTCTCTCGGGTGCAGAACCCATCTATGTGCCGCTGCGTCCGCCGCACTTCGGATTTGACGAAGACGAACTCGCACGCGCGTTTGCGCAGAAGCCCAAGGCAATCGTGCTATGCAATCCCGGTAATCCCACGGGTAAGGTGTTCACGCGCGACGAGCTGCTCACGATCCTCCGGCTCGCCGAAGAACACGACTGCTTCGTGATCACCGACGAACCGTACGAGCACATCGTCTACGCACCACATGTGCACACATACTTCGCCACGCTTCCCGGCGCGTTCGAACGGACGATCACCTGCAACTCGCTGTCAAAGACCTATTCCATCACCGGCTGGCGTCTGGGCTACGTGCACGCCTCGCCCACGGTCATCGCGCAAGCGCGCAAAGTGCACGACTTCCTTACCGTCGGTGCGGCCGCCCCGTTGCAGGAAGCAGCCGTTGCCGGGCTCGAATTGCCCGACAGCTACTACACTGGCCTGACGGAGATCTACACGCGCAAACGCGAAATCTTTCTCGACTATCTGCGGCAGTCAGGGCTGCCCTTCACTGAGCCGCAGGGCGCGTACTACGTGATGGTCGATATCGGCTCACTCGGGTTCCCGACGGATACGGAAGCGTCCGAATGGTTCATCAAACACATCGGCGTTGCCGGCGTCGCCGGTTCAAGCTTCTTTCGCGAACCGGTGCAGAATCTCATCCGCTTTCATTTCGCCAAGAAAGACGAAACACTGCACGCAGCTGGTGAGCGTCTCGCGCGGCTGCGCGAGGGGCGCAACGCGTAGCGACAACACGGAAGTGAAGTGGGGCACGAGCGTTGCCTCTCTGGCGCGCGCGAGATCATCGGGCAATCGTTCGACATCATGACAACTGAGCACGACCACTCGAACAACCCGCTGCACGGCATCACCCTCGAGC
>JBKJTE010000183.1:0-11895 GCA_046590495.1 Gemmatimonas sp.
CAAGGAACACTCGACGCTAGTACGTTGGCGAATAAGGCGGGCGTCGAAGGCAGCTTGATGGCCGCGTACCGCCAGCTCGACTACACGAACGGCGTCGGCGGCGCCTGGGGCTCGGCCGCCAGCAATTGGATCTGGGGGAGCGTCGCGAGCGATGATGCGTACAAGGGATCGGAGGCGACGGACCAGCCGAACATTGACCCGGTCGAGCAGTACCAGTGGTCGGCGGCCGGCGTCGAGAGTGAACTGAACGACAAGTGGCGCGCCATGTACGAGGGTATCGTTCGCGCCAACGCCACGATCAAGCTGCTCAAGGATGTCATCGCGGCAAAGCCGGCGGAAATCCCGACCGCTGCGGCGCGGAGCATCGAAGGCGAAGCACTCTTCCTTCGGGCGCACTATCACTTCGAGGCGTGGCGGATGTGGGGGAACATTCCATACTTCCGCGAGACCGATACCGACTTCGGCAAAGCCAATTCCACCAAAGCCGAAGTCGCGAAGGAACTCGTCAAGGACCTTGATGCGGCGATTGCACTGCTTCCCGCAACCCCGCGCAACAACGACGTGGCGCGTGTGACGTCCTGGACCGCGAAGGCGTTCAAGGGGCGCGTGCAGATGTTCAACGGCGAATTCCCCGCCGCGCTCACCACGTTGCGCGAAGTTCGCGCAACCGGGCCGTATGCACTCGAATCGAGTTACGACCGCGTCTGGACGGGATTCAAGAACTTCGAAAATGGGAAGGAAACGATCCTGGCCTATCAGGCCTCGGCGAACGACGGCGAGGCGAACGGTAACAACGCGAACTTCGGCGAGCGGCTGACCTTCCCGCACTCAGGCAGCCCGTTTGGTTGCTGCGGATTTCACCAGCCGTCGCAGAATCTCGTCAACTTCTTCGCCACGGATCCGACCACCGGACTTCCGGCTTCGCAGACCAACGCGAACTGGAATGCGAGCAGCGCAAACTTCACCGCGTCAGCGCGCACTCCAGTGGATCCGCGACTCGACTACACGGTGGGTCGTGATGGCGTGCCGTACAAGGATTGGGGTCCGCACACAGCGGATTGGATCCGGTCACCGGCCTACGGGGGCACGTACAGCAACAAAAAGAACGTGCACGAGAAAGCCAGCGGTGCGGTGAGCACTGTCGGCTGGAACAACACGCAGCTGAATTCGGTCAACGTCCACATTTTCCGCTACGCCGACCTGCTGTTGTTGCTGGCCGAAGCGGAAGTGGAAGTTGGATCACTCGAAACCGCACGGACCATTGTGAACGAGATCAGGGCGCGCGCGGGCGCGCGCGTTCAGGGCCCGGGCACCGATGCGGCGACGATCTCGGTGCCGATCAACGATCCGCGCGTAACGTGGGCTAATTACAAGGTTGGTCTCTACACGACGCCTTGGGCGAGCCAGACTGTTGCCCGTAACGCCGTGCGCGATGAACGTCGGCTCGAGTTGGCGATGGAAGGAACGCGCTTCTTCGACCTGCGCCGCTGGGGTATCGCCGAAACGGTTCTCAACGCCTACTTGGCCGTCGAGAAGACGCGGCGACCGCAGCTGGGTGGTGCAGCAGCGGTGACTGCCCGTTTCGCGCTCTTCCCGATTCCTGACATTCAGATCCAGTTGAGCAAGGCGAAAGGCGGCGGCATGACGCAGAACACCGGCTGGTAGCACGCCGCATCAAGCTGGTTGCAGGCGCTCACGGCACTGGTACTTCGGTACCAGTGCCGTGTTTGCGTTTGCCAACCGTGAAGACTTGCAGCGAATCACCCGTATTCGCGATAACCAGCGAATGGCCGAACGACGTATTGAGCAGTGCGAGCCGTGCGACATTCCGCGGTGCCAGGAACCCGCTTTCACGCGGTGAGACGGGCGCGAAGTGCCCGCGTCCATCACCCCTGAGCCACAGTCCGTTGCCCGCGTCGACGCGGGCCGTGTTCGGCTCGACGTCGTAAAAGTTGCCGGCGACGATGAGGTCGACATTCCCGTCGGCGTCAACATCAAAGGGCACGATTCCCCTGATCGGCGCGACCTGTGCCGGCAGTGGCAAAGAAGATGCGCTGAATGCGCCGCTTCCGTCGTTGTGCAAATAAAGACTCGCGAACGTATCGGCTTGATAGTGGATGGCCCGCGTCAGTTGCGCGGCGCTGAACATCTTGTCGACCGACGCCGACGCGAACGATCCATAGGTCGGGTACTTCACGCCCAGCGTGTAGATCTCGCGCCCAAGTGTGGCCAATGATGCAATCGGAAATTCGACTGGCCCGATCTGCTGCGTCAGTACGACGTCGGTGTTCTGCCCGCCGGTGAAGGGAGCGGCATAGATTCCCAACTTGCTTTCGGGCGACGTGTGAAACGCAGAATTGAGCCCGAGATTTCCAACGATGAGATCGGGGCGGCCGTCGTGGTCCACATCAGCCACCGCAATGCTCTGCCACCACCCGCGCTGCGATGGGAGCTTCGTCGCTGCGGTGACGTTCTGGAGTCGCTTGCCATCGTTGCGGTAGAACTGGATTGGCATCCACTCCCCGACGGTGACCAGATCGAGACGCCCGTCGCCGTCGAAGTCCACCCACGCAGCATCGGTGACCATCCCGCCAGGATTTGCCAGCTCCGGTGCAACGTCGGCAGTGACATCAGTGAAATGATCGCCGTCGTTGCGGAACACGTGACTCCTGACAGGCGCCGGATATTCCCGGGGGCTGAGTCGTCCGCCGACGAACAGGTCGGGTCGGCCATCGCCATTGAAGTCACCGGCGCGCACCGCTGCCGTGCTGGTGCGCATTGCGGGCAGCATCCCCGGCGGGGCCTTCGCAAAGCGACCGGCGCCCGTGTTCAGGTACAGCCTGTCCTGCAGCAGCGGCGAGCTCGGTGCCAACTGATATCCACCGCTCGCTACGTACAGGTCCGGCCGTCCGTCGCCGTTCGCGTCAAAGAACAGCGCGCCCCAGTCGTCGAACGCCGAGTCGACCTTCCAGGGCTGAGGCTCCGCGGAGGGGAGGAATCGGCCGTCCTTCTGCTGCACGAACAGCGTGCCTTGGACACCGTCTCCGCCACCAACAAACAAGTCATCCAGACGGTCGCCGTTGACATCGCCGACGGCGATCGGTGGGCCTTGGCGCGATGGCATGTAGGGGAGGAGCGGCTGCACACGGAAGTCCACTAACGTCGGCGTTCGGTGGAGGAACGCGAGCCCATGCGCGGCGTCCTGCGGCGTGAAGAAACGATCGGATGCGATCGCTGGTGCACTCGGCACCTTCGCCGCGCTTGCATCGGCAGCTTTCACCACCACCGCGCTGTCGGCGGGAAGGTTGGTCAGCAGCCGCCGCCGGCCGCCGGGCCAGATCACCTCGAGGCTGTCAATGCGTTGCGCGCGCCCAAGACCGAAGTGGAGCGGGCCATCCATGCTCGACATGAAGCCACGTGCCGGCGAGTTGTAGAGCTGCTGCCGCTGGCCGCCCGCAGTGAGTATCAGTGTCGTGCCGATGCCTCGCCTGTTGAGCGAATCACCGACGAGCGTCACGGCGAGATGATGGTGGGCATCATCATCCGGCTGGATGTTGTGATAAACCGAAGCCGGACTGTTGATGTTGTTGACCACGAGATCGAGCTTGCCGTCGCCATCCAGATCGGCGTACGCCGCGCCGTAGGAGAAGCCGGGCTTCTCCATGCCCCACGCCTTGCTTCGGTCAGTGAAAGTGAGGTCGCCGTTGTTGCGAAAGAGGTAGTTCGGAAGATCATAGGCATACAGGTCGGTCAAAAGCTTGCGCGCCCGCCGAGTGTCGCCCGAACGCACCGCGCTGTTTGCTGCGGGTTGGTAGTCGAGATCGTTGACGGCCTTCGGATACCCGTTGCCGATGAAGATGTCCTTGTAGCCATCGTTGTCGAAGTCGGCGAAGAGCGCGCTCCAGCTCCAGTCAGTCGCGGACACGCCGGCCATGTGCGCGATGTCGCTGAACACCACATCGCCGGCCGGTGTGATGCCGTTGCTGAGTTGCAGCGAGTTCACGCTGAAGTCATCGCGGATGCCATGGCTGCGGGCAGTCTGCAGGCCATCATACGTCGCAAAGCCACTCATTCGCTTTCGACGGGTCAAATCCGCAGGCATCATGTCCACCTGCAGGATGTCCGCCCAGCCATCGTTGTTGAAGTCGGCGATGTCGACCCCCATGCCTGCAATACTTGTGTGCTTGAGTGACCGCGCGGCTTTGTCGGTGAAGGTGCCGTCGCCATTGTTCACGTACAGCACATCGTTCGGCGTCACATCATTCGAGACATAGATGTCGGGCCATCCATCGCCGTTCACATCGGCGACGGCGACTCCAAGTCCGTAGCCGAGGACGGGTAGAATCCCGGCCTTGATGGAGACGTCGGTGAAGGCGCCGTGACAGTCGTTCCGATACAAAACGTTGTGGCTGCCGGGAGTGTCACCCCGCATGTCTGTCGGATGCATGGCAACGTCACCGCGCGCAAAATCGAGTGGCGAATTGTTGAGAAGGAACAGATCGAGACAACCGTCGCCGTCGTAGTCGAGAAACGCCGCGTGCGTGGTGTAGCTGCTGTCGGCGATACCGTATTTCGCTGCCGATTCCGTGAATGTCCGATCGCCGTTGTTGATGAACAGCTGATTCATGCGCTCAGTACCGGTCGCCCACGGATGCCCGGACACCGAGACGTAAATGTCGAGATATCCGTCGGCATTGATGTCTACCATCGTCACGCCAGTGACCCAGCGGCTGGTTGTCGCGTGCGACGACGACGTGATGTCCTCGAACCGCATCTGGCCTTTGTTCAGGTAGAGACGACTCGTCACCATGTTGCCGGCAAAGAAAATGTCCGGTAGTCCGTCATTGTCGATGTCGCCGACGGCGACGCCTGCGCCGTTGTACAGGTAGAGATCGGTCTGCACGTTCAGCGAGTCGTTCGTGGAGATAGTGTTCGCGAACGTGACGCCCGTTTGCTTCGCGTCCAACAGGGCGAAGACGGGGCGTTCACCCTTCGCGCTGCAACCCGCCGGGCCGAGCAGGGAAAGGCCGCAAGCGAGTGCTCTCAAGTAGCGCAGGCGCACAATCGTCGTCATCGCGAGTGAAGTGGTTGGAGCGAGTATCACTGTGAGCATCCGTGCGGCCATCACTACGAGCGTCGACGCGCTCCGTCAAGGTCGGTGCGAGTAGCACGATCGCGGAATTCGCCGTAGACTCGGGCGCGAGCACCTACCTCGCCCGCCGTTTCCCCGCAGTGCGCCGTCGAGAGCGACGGCCTCGCCGATCATGATGCGTCCACTTTTGCTAGCCCTCTGTTTTGGCGCCACACCGCTACTGGCGCAGACATCCAGCGCCAGTTCGGCAACGCGCCGCCCGGGCGAGTACTCGCACGGACCTGATTCGCAGCACCACGACGACGTGCCGAGCGGCAAGCTGTTGGGTCCATTCGAATGGCATAGCCGCATCATCGCCGGAACCGTACGCCGCTATTGGATCTTCGTCCCGGCGCAATACACCGGTACGACGCCCGCTTGCCTGCTCGTCTTTCAGGACGGGCAACGGGCGACGAGCATGACGCCCAACGCCGCGCTACGTGTTCCGATAGTCATGGCGAATCTCATTCACAAGCGAGAGATGCCGGTCACAATCGGACTGTTCGTGACACCGGGTAACACGACCGAGCACTACCCGGACACACTCGGCATGAACAACCCGAATCACCGCGCTGAGGAATACGATGTGCTCAGCGATGCGTACGCGCGGATGTTGATCGAAGAACTGATCCCGGAGATCTCGAAGACCTACCGGATCACTGACAACCCCGACGGACGTGTCATTGGTGGCACCAGCAGCGGCGCGATCGCCGCATGGACCGTGGCGTGGGAACGCCCGGACCAATTCCGGAAGGTCATCAGCATCGTCGGCAGCTACACGTCAATCGCCTACCGCCCCGCGCGCGGCAACCAGCCGATGGTTCCCGGTGGCGATCTTTATCCGACGCTGATACGCAAGAATCCCATCAAGCCCATTCGAATTTTTCTTCAGGATGGCTCGCGCGATCTGAACAACGAACACGGCGACTGGTTTCTGGGCAATCAACAGATGCTGGCCGCGCTGGAATACGCGAATGCGGACGCTGATCGTAAACGGGTCGGTGGCGCACGATACGACATCAACCACGTGTGGGGAGACGGCGAACACTCCGACGGGCACGGCGGGACCTTGCTCCCCGACATCCTTCGCTGGATGTGGCGCGACTGGCGCGCGCCGTAACGCAATCGGGCATATTTTGTCGGCATATGACTCAACACTATCCGATCGCTCGCGTCGTCAACTTGATTCCTGACGAGTCGCAACGGCTCTGGTCGACCAACGCAGCCGACGCGCGGCGTCTGCTGCTCGCTGCGGAGAGCGATGCAGTCCTCCGCATTGAGGGTTCGTTCGCGCTGATGACACAGGACGGCGAACGCGTACTGCTTGCGCGCAGTCTCGATCGCCCGATGCGCTATTTTCTCGCCAAAGCCGTCGACGGCCCGGTGCTGATCGTCGCCGAACGGATCGATGAAATTGCTGCAGAGTTGGCGCGGCATGGTTGGACCGACCAGTTCCATCCGAGCTACACGCGGATGGTGCCGGCGCACCATGTGACGACGTTGCGACTCGTCGGATGCCCCGACCCGAACCCGGTACACCGGCGCTTTTTCGACCCACCGCGCAACAACGTATCCGGTGATCTCGATGTCGCCGGTCGTCACTACATCGAAGCGCTTTACGACGAATTGCGCCGCTGGCTTTCCGTCCAGGACAAATCAGCACCGATCGCAGTCCCGTTTTCCGGCGGCATCGATAGTGGCGCGGTGCTCCTCTGCATGAACGCACTGCTGCTCAACGAAGGGCAGTCGCCGGCGCGGCTGAAGGCGTTCACGCTTTCGGTCGACGGCGAAGGCGATGACGCGAAGCAGGCGCACGAATTTCTCGGCCGCACAAATCTCGAAATGCTTGGCGAGATCATCGACGTCCCATCGGTCACACTCGATCCGCTGCGCGCCGTTGCCGTGATCGAGGACTACAAGCCGCTCGATGTCGAGTGCGCGGCCGTGAACCTCGCGCTTTTGGCCGGCATTCGTGAACGCTACCCCGACTGGCGATTGCTCGTCGATGGCGACGGCGGCGATGAGAACCTCAAGGACTATCCGATCGAAGAGAATCGCGAGCTGACGATCCGGAGTGTCGTCAACAATCGCATGCTCTATCAGGAAGGGTGGGGCGTGGAGTCGATCAAGCATTCTCTCACGTACTCTGGCGGCTATAGCCGCGGTTGCGTGCGCGCGTTTGCCTGTGCCCGCGAATACGGCTTCGACGCGTTCAGTCCGTACACGCGCCCGTCAGTGATCGCTGTCGCCGAAGCACTGCCGTTTGCCGATCTCACGGCCGGTTCGCATGAGCGGCTGTATGCGCTCAAGGGCGAGATCGTGTCGCGCGGCGTGCGCGCGGTGCTTGGCATCGACATGCCAGTGTTCGAAAAGCGCCGGTTCCAGCACGGGTCGGTGGCGGCAGCGCGCGTGGACGAACTTTTCCCCCGCAACGAGGCGCGGTACCGCGGCCACTTCGAGACGCTGTACGCTCGCCCCGCTTGAGCCCGTCGTCCGCTGATCAGCGGATTCGCAGTTTGCGGCCGCCGAAGAGATTCGTCGATCCGCTCACGCCGTTTGGCAGTGTGTTGGAAGATGAACGTCGTCCCGGCGGCACGATCGACCGTGCATTGACGGTGTTTTTGTCCGGTGCAGAGTGTCCGTTCACCTGTTCGTTCTGCGACTTGTGGCAGTACACGATCGATGGGCCGACGCCTGTCGGTGCGCTGACGACACAGCTCGAGAGTGTGTTGCGCGAACATGCAGATTCAATGCCTGATCGCATCAAGCTTTATAACGCCAGCAACTTCTTCGACCGACGCGCGGTCCCGCCGGACGACGTGCCGCGCATCGCCGAGCTTACTGCATCGTGCAAGTCGGTGACCGTCGAATCGCACGTCAACACGATCGGCGCGTCAACAGTGTCTTTCGCGCGCCAGATCACGGGGCGTCTTGAAGTGGCCGTCGGCTTGGAGACGATCGAGCCGGTGGCCGCCTCATATCTCAACAAGCGTCTCGATCTCAACGCGTTCGACGCAGCCGCACACCATCTGATCGAAAACGATATCGATCTGCGCGTGTTCGTCCTCCTCGGCGCACCATACACCCCGGCCGATCAGTCACTCGAGTGGACGGTGCGCACCGTTGAATATGCCGTCGCGCGCGGTGCGAGTGTCGTGTCAGTCATTCCCGTTCGCGAAGGGAACGGCGAGATGGAGCGACTCAAGTCGCTTGGGTATTTTGTGCCGCCGACACTGCGCCAACTCGAAACCGTACTTGACCGTTGCATGCAGTTCACGTCAAGTGTGGTGACGGCCGACTTATGGGATATCGAGCGTCTTCCAGCGTGTGGGCACTGTCGCGACGACCGCGTGGCACGCATGCAGC
The DNA here is from genome assembly GCA_046590495.1 of Gemmatimonas sp. Lineage (GTDB taxonomy): Bacteria > Gemmatimonadota > Gemmatimonadetes > Gemmatimonadales > Gemmatimonadaceae > Gemmatimonas. Next base: position 8,498 of record JBKJTE010000183.1, read on the forward strand.
GCCTGAACATCACCGGTCGTGCCGAGCGCGCGATAGCATGCGCGTGGTGTGATGACGCGAGTTTTGAGAGTGGCGCGGCATGACGGAGTGCTGCGAAATCGTCATTGTCGGCAGCGGGTTCGCGGGATCGCTACTGGCGCGCATGTTGACCAAGATCGGCTACCACGTCGTGCTGCTCGAACGCGGCACACATCCGCGCTTTGCGATCGGGGAATCGTCGACGCCACTCGGCAACTTGTCGCTCGAACGCATTGCGGTCCGCTACGGGCTCGAAGACTGTTATCAGATGGCCACGCATGGTCGCTGGCTGGCGCACTATCCCGGGGTGCGGCGCGGCCTCAAGCGCGGCTTCACCTTCTATCGACATCATCCGCACGAACCGTTTGCTAATCGTGGCCTCGAGTCCGAGCGACTGCTCGTCGCTGCAAGTCCCGATGACGCACTGGCCGACACGCATTGGGTGCGCGCGGATGTGGATCACCATTTCGTGCGTCAGGCCATCGCGGCCGGCGTGGATTATCGCGATCGGACAGAACTTGCGAGCGCGGAGTTCGCAACGGACTCTGTCACTGTATGCGGAAGTCGAAGCGGAGAACCATTCGAGTTGCGCGCGAAGTTTTTGATTGATGCAACAGGACCCGGTGGCTTTCTCGCGCGTCAGTTGGGATTGCCGTCAGGGCTCGTACAGAGGGAAACGCGATCGGCGGTCGTGTACAGTCATTTCACCGGCGTGCGCACGATGCAGGAGCTTGTGCCGGAGTTGCCGCAGGGGCCGTATCCGGATCACAAGGCGGCGGTGCACCACCTGCTCGACGAAGGGTGGATGTATGAGCTCGGGTTTGATGACGGCGTCACGAGTGCCGGATTCTCGCTGACACCGCGCGGGCTTGCATCGTTGGCGCTCTCGGACCCGACGAACGCCGGCGACATATGGCGTGCGCTGCTCCAGCGGTATCCGACGATTCGCCGTGCTTACGGTGAAGCTGTGCCACTCCGACCAATTGCGTTTCACGCAGCGCAGCAACACCGGCTGACGCAAGCGGCCGGCGCGCGGTGGGCGATGCTGCCTCACGCGTATGCGTTCGTCGATCCGTTGTTTTCGTCCGGCATCGCGTGGAGTTTGCGTGCAGTAGAGCGGATGGCGCTCGAGTTCGAAGCGGTCGCATCGACACGTCGTGTTCCAGATCCACAGGTGCTCGCGCGGTACGGTGCCGCGCTCGATGTGGAGGCCACGCAAATCGATCTCGTCGTGGCCGGTGCGTACCAAGCGATGTCGCACTTCGAGCTGTTTGCCGCACACGCGATGCTCTACTTCGCGATCGTATCGTTTGCCGAGGTACGCCAGCGGATCAAACCTGACGCCCAAGATGCGTGGAACGGATTTTTCGGTGTCGATGATGCGGTGATGCAAACGCTACCGCGCGAGGCGCTGCGTCGGCTGCGGGCAATCACGAAAGACCGCGGCGAGACGGGGAGCGCAGCGCAGCGCAGCGAGTTTATGGCGTGGGTGACGCGATCGATTGCACCGCGCAACATCGCCGGCCTGGCTGACAGGGCTCGGCACAACATGTATCCGGTAGACTTGGACGCACTGGTCGAGCGACACGCACTGCTCGATCTGAGTCGGGATGCGTTGATCGAAGCGCTACCGCGGCTGCGGGGAATGGGACCGGAGCCGCGTTTCTAGTGGACGTACTTGAGTGTCGTGAGGAACGCGAGGCTCGGCGGTACGTTTTTCACCGGATCAGGCGTTTCGTCTTCGAGGTAGTAGTACGCGAAGCCGTCCTTCTCGGCGGCCGCCAGCAGCTCCGCCCAGTTCACCTGACCTCGGCCGATGACCGCCTGTTGCTCCGCGGGGAGTCCGCCCGAGAGCGAGCCGCGCGCAATGCCCGGCTGCATGTCCTTGATGTGCATGAGGCGGAAGCGGCCGGGATGGCGGCGGATCATCGCGACCGGATCAACGCCGGGAAGCCATGTCCAGAGCACGTCCATCTCGAACTTCACCAGCGCGGAATCCGTCTTCTCGATGATGAGGTCGAACAGGGTGCCGTCGCCAAACGGAACGGCCTCGTATCCGTGGTTGTGGAAGAAGAACGTGAGTCCTGCGTCCTTGAGCGTGCGGCCGAACTGATTGAAGTCCACGATCGCCTTGCGCGCGTCGGCTTCGGTAAATGCGCCGGTGTGTGGATACCACGCGATCCCGACGTATTCAGCGCCGAGTGCTTTGGCGTTTGCGATGACGACGTCGGGCGATTTCTTGAGGTCGTCATACGACACGTGCATCGATGTCGTGCGCAGTCCCGCCGTCTTGAGTGCCTCGGCGAAGCGCGCGGCCGGCATGTCGTAGAGCCCCGCCGTCTCGACGTGCGTGATGCCCATGCTGCTGGCCAGGCGGAACATCGCTGCCGGATCGGCCTTGGCTCGCTCGCGAAAGGTCCAGAGTTGCACACCTATCGGCGCGCGGAAGTCGCCGGTGGCGTGTGCTGCAGCGGCGGTTGTGTCTGACGATGCCGAGGCCGGTGGCGCTCCTTTGGAGTCTACGCCTCCGCAGGCTGCGGTCACAACGAGAAGCGCGGTGAGAGTTGCGCGCAGTGTCGGCGTTCGATGCGTCATTGTTGCTCCATGAAGAGGAATCGCGACTGATCGAGTGATGGTGTGCGAGTGTGAACTCGTTTGGCCTTACTTTGGCGATGCGTTATTGCCGACGATGCGCGTGTTGTATTCCCTGAGGTAGCGACTGCGCACGCTATCGCGCGGGTAACGGTCGGTCGGGCTGTACGGGTAGCTGCTGACACCGTGGAAGGGGAGCGGGCCGACCGTGGTGCCGAATGCTGTGTTCAGGTCGGAGTCCTTGATCCAGCCGTCGGTGTAGAGCAGGAAATCGCGCCGCCATCCCGACGGAAGCGATGTCGCGGAACGCGCATCGAACTCGATCGTTGTTTCATCGCCGGGCGCCATGATGACGTACATGTCATCGCCTTTGTCGAGCAGCGGCAGCACATCGCCAAAGCGCGTGAAAGCTCCCGTAATGGGCCGCCAGGGCGTTGCCTGCTCAATATCGCCGTAGGCGAACCAATAGGGGCCATAGCGGCCGCCTTTTCGGTAGGTTCGTGAAAAGCCACGCGCGTGCAGGTTGGCCGAAACCGGTGCAAGGGTCTCGACCTTGGTCGGGGTCGCCGGAAGATCGCGCGCGACGAAAGCCTCATCCCAGTAGATCTGCATGTTGGTGCGAATGCGCACGTGGTGATCGGGCGTGGGGAACTTGCCCGCGAGATCGATCACCATCGTTTTATCCTTGCCCGATGGCACACCGCGATTGCGAATCTTGGCTTTCCGTCGGGCAAGGATAAAACGATGGTGATCGGGCGTGGGGAACTTGCCCGCGAGATCGATCACCA
>JBKJTE010000204.1:0-3684 GCA_046590495.1 Gemmatimonas sp.
TGGCCACCGTATCGAACGCAACCGACCGCGGGAGGTCGGCAAACATTCCGTCAACAAGTGCGTGCGCGTATGTCGTCGCTGGAGCGCCGGCCGCATTGCACATCACGGCGATGGACAAGTTGTCCTTGTCCGGATAGCGCACGAGGAATGTGCTGTACCCCGCGGTCGAACCGGAGTGGCCGATTTCGCGTAGGCCGCGGTATGTCGAGACCGTGAGCCCCAGCGCGTATTGAATCTCGGTGCCGTCGGTCAACTTCATCCTCCGGGTTATCGAATCGCCCCATGCACCACCAAGCTTCCTCGCCGTGAGCGCGTCGTTCCATGTCAACCAGTCGGCGACCGTTGTCAGCAGTCCACCCGCGGCAATCACATTGTCGTTTGGCATTTCGATGTGCCACCCATCGCCCGCACGCGCGTACGCCTGCGCCAGCCCCGGCACGATATTCGTGAAGTCGTCACGCCAACGCGTGTGCGTCATGCCGAGTGGGGTGAAGATCCGCTCGGTGGTGAATTGCGCGAACGGCTTGCCACTCACCCGCTCCACCAGCGTGCGCAACATCAGAAAGCCGGAGTTCGTGTATGAGTAGTGGTCGCCGACCGGATAGTTGAGCGCCTTCTGATGCGTCACCAGTTCAAACACATCAGACTGCGTGTGCAGGCGGGTTCCACGCGGCCAACCCTGCCACGCAACCAGGTTGCTCCACTCGCGCAGCCCGCTGGTGTGCGTGAGCAGATTGCGCACCGTGATCGGCCGCGAATAAACCGGTAGTTCGGGGAGATATTTTCGGACGTCGTCATCGAGCGTCAACTTGCCGTCCTGCATCAGCAACAACACGGCCGTGGCCGTAAACTGCTTGGCCACCGATCCCGATTCGAGAATCGTGTTGGGCGTGATCGCAATGCCGTTTGTCAGATCGGCCATGCCATAAGCACGTGAGAGCACCGTGCGTCCCTGCTGTGCCACGCCGACTGCGCACCCCGGACTGTGCGTGGAATTCCAAGGGGTGAACACTTTGTCAGCCAGCGCCACGAGGTCGGCCGATTGAGCAGCCAGCGGCTGTATTGACACCAACGACAACAGCGCGTTCACGATCAGCTTTCTCGACATGGCTCTCCGTCCATTGGGCATGCGCCGCTGGTCATCATGTTGTCGACACGGCGTCGACCAGCGTCAGTATGCGCCCTACGCGCGACCGACGCCAGCGATATCAACTCATGGCCGGTTCCGTTTCGAGCGGCGAACGTATCACCCACGTTCACCCACATTCAGCCGGCGCGTGGATACCACGTGCCCAATTTCATCGTTCGCGTCAGCGCACCAACCCCTCCCCGACATGGTGAGCTGGCGCACGCGACGCCGTCGTCTATTCGGCTGCCTTTGAAGCTGCTGGAGTCGATCGATTACCGCATTCAGCGGAACACGTTGAAGTGGCCGAGTACCCACCAAAGCAGCACGAACACCAGAATGGTGCTGAAGCACCCACCGCCGATCTTACTCGCGCCCCACCCTGCAACGGCCCCGCGCAACAACTTGCTCATGGCACAAACTCCGGCTTGGGTTGACCAACCTCAACGCGGCGATCGTGTGGTGCCTGACGAATCACCTACTCGTCACTACGTCAAAAGGTCACGGTTCGATTCTCGCTGCTCGTGTCACTCTGGTTTCCGCTCACCGCAGCCTTCACCATGGAGATCAACGAAGCCACTTTGCCGCCTGGCGTATCCCAGTACTCCGCCGCGTCGACCTGCACACGAATCAGGCGGATGGTTGGGTCGTCGGGTCCGTCAAACCACGCGCGCAGGAGTGGATTCCAGAGTTCGCCGATGCGCCCGCGATCGTTCAGCACGTCCGCATCGCCGCTGACCGACAAATAGCTCGCGGCCGCTGTGGACATGTACGCGACGTTGACGCGTGGATTGGCCGCGATCTCCTCTACCTTTGGAGAATCCGCCGATGTCATGAACCAGAGTGTTCCGTCAAACGGTGCCTCCTGGGTTGCCATCGGCCGGCTGTGCGGTTGGCCGCTGGCATCCAGCGACACGAACATTGCGATACGAATATCCTTGATCAGTTCAGCAACCTTTGCCACACCTTCGGTTCGCGTGTCGTCTGTCATGCCTGCCTCGTTGGGTCGCTGATGGAGCTTGAATGAGCGAAGGCAACGCGTTGGTGCGCGTTGCCCCGCGTCGAGTTGGTACGAACTACCGGTGCGTCGCTCCCGCACGGATCGATGGCGCGCCTGACGCGGCCACAGTGCCATTCACGTGTGCAACAAACAGTGTTGCGATATACTCGTTGAATTCGCGTTGCATCGTCTCATGATCCTCGGCGCATGCGCGGCCGAGTTCGGCGAGCTCTTTTTCTCCCAGCAGTTCACCAGCCCGTGCAAACGTGGCGAACGTGTCCTGCGCCTGTCGGATCATGACGATGTCGCCGACCACCCGCAGAAAATCGGTTTCGCGGAAGGAGTCCACGGCATCGCGCGCTCTGCTGAGCACCGCGCCAAGCGCATTCTTGAGGGCACCGCCGCCGTGAGTGCCGATGGTGTTGCCGTACGCTTCAACCATCGCCTGATGTCTTTCCATGATCGGAATGTGCTTGGCGCACAGTCCACGGAACTGCGCGTCATCGGCCTGTTCCACGTGATCGCGCAGTGTGTTCAACAACGCCTGATGCTGCATGATGCAGTTGTTCACCTGCGCGCGTAGAAAATCGTGCCCGGTATCCATGCTGAGCCCTCCGTGATGGTTTGAGTGGCGACGGGTATGCACGTGGCGTGCCGGTCAGCTGATTGTTGGTGACGGATGCACCCCAACGTGCGCGGTACTTTCAATGCTGCGATTCTCTCACGTGACGTCGAGCGGCGCGCACGCGAAGTCGCGCCAGATCGTGTGTACGCGCGCGCGCAACGGCGACGCGTTCACGTCGACCTACCGCGCGACGCTGAACGCGGACGACGCCACATCGAGACGTAAGTTCTGCATCACTGCCATCTGGCGCTCAACGCCCTCGATGTGCATCGAAAAATCGAGGCCGAGCCGGAAGATGCCGTCGCGTTTCAACCGTTCCAGCGTTCGCCACAACGACTGACGGCCATAAAAGCCTACGCTGAGCAGCTCGAGCGCCTCGAAGAGTGGGAGATCGCGGTCGCCCGACTCCAGTGGGCGCAGTTTGATCCGCGCCACCAATTCTCCGATCGACGCAATCGCTCGCTTCACTAACCCGGGCTGGCCATCATACGCGAACAAAATGCGCTCTACGATGCGCTGTTCCCGTCTGATCTCCCAGGCAAACTCGGCGAGGGTCACCCCCAGAGGAGATTGCCCGTGGGAACGACACAGCCGATCCAACAGCTTGAGCGCCGCAACTGACGCCGCCAGATGATCGTTGAGATACGTCACCATGTTGGTCGGATTGACCGAGCGAACCACATTCGTCTCGTTGCGTTCTCCGCTGTCACCCTCGCCCCCAGCTCGCCGCGCAGCCGAGTGGTCGACTACAGCGGTGTACGGCCTCCCGATGGGCGACGTACGCGGCGGCGTGGAGGGGCGGTGCATCCTACTTCTCGAAACCGGTCTTCAATGATTGCGCCCCAAACGCTACGGCGTCTCTGGCTGCGGGAAGCACGGCGCCTTGACCGAAAAACTCGTGGGCAACGCCGTCAAACTGCTTTCTTTCCACTG